>CALXGG010000051.1 GCA_944387785.1 uncultured Oscillospiraceae bacterium
TAGTCCTGGAGCAGCAGGCTGCGGATCAGGGCCTGAAGCTCCAGGGGGGTCTTGGGATTGGGGATGAGCAGCAGCTCAAAGCGCCCGTCGTCCAGCACCACCTGGCTCTCCGGCAGCTTCATGAGCCCGCCCACGGAGGTGGCGTTGGTGACGGCGCCGAAGAGGAACCCGCCGGAAAAGACCTCGCCGTCGGCGGTGACGACAGCCTCGTAGGGCCGGAGGGTGGACAGGTCCTTCACCCCCTCCAGGATGTAGGCCAGGTGGCCCAGGTCGTTTTTCGCGGACTGGGGGGCGCTGTACGAGGCCCGGGTGAAAGCGCCGAAGGAGGCCACATACACGAAGGGCCGGCCGCCGCAGGCGCCCACGTCCAGCGGCTTGCCGGGGCTGGCCAGGATCTGCCGGGCGGCCTCCAGGGGCTGGTCCGGCAGGTGGAGGCTGGCGGCGAAATCGTTGGTGCTGCCGCCGGGGATGTAGCCCAGGGGCGGGGGATCGGCCAGGTCCATCAGGCCGGTGACCGCCTCGTTGAGGGTGCCGTCCCCGCCGCAGCAGACCACGGCGTCGAAGGCGGCGCCGGCCTCCCGGACGAAGCGGGTGGCGTCCCCCCGGGCGGCGGTCTGCCGCAGGGAGACCAGGTAGCCCGCCTCGCTGAACAGGGAGACGGCGTCCAGCAGGGGGGCCAGGGACCGGGAGCGGCCCGCCCGGGGATTGACGATGAACAACAGGGTCTTTGCCATAGCTGCGCGTTACCTTTCCGGAACATTAAGAATGGTTAAAGTTTTGGTAAAGGAAGTATAACATAGGCGGCAAGCTATTGCAATCGCGGAGAAAGTTGGTTATGATGGAAAAAAGGGATTTTTGAGAGGACGCCTATGAAGAAGGACAATCACTATGTAGCCTGGGGGTTGACGGCGGTGGCGGTGGTGTGCGCCGTCCTGCTCTTTTACGACATCGTTTTCCGCCACAGCATCATCCTGGTCTACCTGAACAAATTGATCGCCATTCTGGCGCCGGTGCTGTATGGCTTCGCCATGGCCTACCTCCTCACGCCGGTGGTCAACTGGTTCGAGCGGGCCATCCTCCGCCATGGCGGCGGTCGGGCCCCCGCCAAATGGAAGCGGGCGGTGTCCATCCTGCTGACGTGGCTGGTGGTGCTGGCCCTGCTGTACGCCCTGATGAGCGTGCTGCTGCCGGAGCTGTACAAGAGCCTGGTGCAGCTGGCCAAGAATGCCAGGACCTACTACACCACCATCGTCGCCTGGGCCCAGCGCCTGCTGGAGGACAACCCGCAGTTTGCCGCCTGGGCCAGCAGCGCCATCAACGACTACTACCAGTCGGCCCTGACCTGGCTCAATGATACCCTCCTGCCCCAGGTCCAGGTGGCCCTGGCGGCGGTGACCGGCGGCCTGGTGGGGGTGTTCGTGTTCCTGAAGAACCTGCTCATCGGGATCATCGTCTCGGTGTACCTCCTGGCCACCAAGGAGAACTTCGCCGCCATCAGCTGCCGCCTGGTCTACACCTTCTTCTCCGAGGAGCGCTCTGCCTGGCTCATCCGGGGCGTGAAGGCCACCAACCATATCTTCAGCGGCTTTGTCCGGGGCAAGCTCCTGGACTCCCTCATCATCGGCATCCTCTGCTTCTTTTTCTCCAGCCTCTTCCAGTTCCCCTATGCCCCCCTGGTCAGCGTGGTGGTGGGGGTCACCAACGTGATCCCCTTCTTCGGCCCCTTCCTGGGGGCCATCCCCAGCGCCTTCCTGATCCTGCTGGACAGCCCTCTCAAGTGCCTGTACTTCATCATTTTCATCCTGGCTCTCCAGCAGTTCGACGGCAATATCCTGGGGCCCAAGATCCTGGGGGATTCCACGGGGATCTCCAGCTTCTGGGTGATCGTGGCCATCCTGGTGGGAGGCGGCCTATTCGGTGTGCTGGGCATGTTCCTGGGGGTGCCCTTCTTCGCCTGCGTCTACGCCGGCATCCGCAGCTACTCCGCCTACCGCCTGCGGAAAAAGGGCCTGCCCACCGTTACCGCCGCCTACGCCACCCACCGGCCCGTGGCGCCGGAGGAGCCGCCGCCGGAGGAGCCCCCGGAGGAGAGGCCGGAGGACCGGCCGTGAGAACGCGCCAAACCGGAGACCGACGCCCGCTTGGCAGTGCGCTGCCGGGCGGGCGCTTTTCTGTATCCGCCGCTGATGGCGGGAAAGGAGGATAAGACGGTATGAGAGCATTTTGGAAGCGGCATCGGGCCGTACATATCTGGGCGCTGCTGGTGGCAGCGCTGTTCGGCCTGTATGCCTGGGGCATCAGCAGCCGCCGGGCGGCCAACGCCGTCTCCGCCGTCACCCAGGCCATGAAGGACGGCTACGCCCGGCTGTGGTATCTCTTCCCCTTCTCGGTGGTGGAGTGGTTCTATGTCATTTTCATCCTGACGGTGATCGTCTGGGTGGCGGTGCTGGCGGTCCGGGCGGTAAAGGGGCCGGACCGGGGCCGCCGGCTCTACGGCGGCCTTCTGGGCCTTGCCTGCCTGTGCCTAACGGCCTGGGGCCTCTACTGCGTGCTGTGGGGGGTCAACTACTACGCCGACGGCTTCCAGGAGAAAAGCGGCGTCTACGCCCGGCCGGTGGAGGTGGAAGAACTGGAGCGGGTGGCCCGGGACTTCGCGGAGCACCTCCGGGAGCTGGCGGACCAGATCCCCCGGGATGAAAACGGTGTGTTCGCCGTCCCCCGGGAGGAGATCTTCGCCGAGAGCACCCGGATCTATGACAACATTTCTCAGGAGTTCCCCTTCCTGGCCCGGGAGGACCGGGTGCCCAAGAAGATGGTGTTCTCCCGGCTCTTCAGCGCCATGAACTTCACCGGCTTTTACAGCCCCTACACCGGGGAGTCCAGCCTGAATGTGGACAGCCCCGCCTGCCTCCTGCCGGCCAACATCGCCCACGAGCTGGCCCACCAGCGGGGCATCGCCTCGGAGCAGGAGTGCAACTTCCTGGCCATCGCCGCCTCCACCGCCTCCGACAGCGTCACCTATCAATACTCCGGCTACCTCATGGGCTATATCCACCTGGGCAATGCCCTCTACCGGGCGGACCGGGAGAAGTGGGAGGCGGTGTACAGCCTCCTGCCGGACACGGTGGTGGCGGACCTCCGCTACCACAGCGCCTACTGGGACCAGTTCGACAGCGTGGTGGCCGAGGTGAGCGAGAAGATCTACGATACCACCCTCAAGACCTACGGCCAGGCCGACGGCATCCAGAGCTACGGCACGGTGGTGGACCTGCTGGTGGCCTACTACTAAGGCATCCGTCCGGTTGACGGAGGCGGGGGACGGGCTTATAATGGAGACAGCGACATATCCAGGAGGTGACACCTATGCCCCGGCCCAGAAAATGCCGGCAGGTCTGCCGCCTGCCCCGCCACGACGCCTTCGCCCCCGTAGGCTGCGGCCATGCCGCCGAGGCGGTGGTGATCGCCGTGGACGAGTATGAGGCCATCCGGCTCATCGACTACGAGGGGCTGTCCCAGGAGGCGTGCGCCGCCTCCATGGGGGTGGCCCGGACCACGGTGCAGCAGATCTACAACACCGCCCGCCAGAAGCTGGGGGCCGCCCTGGTGGAGGGCCGGCCCTTCCGGATCCAGGGGGGCGACTACCGGCTGTGCCAGGGGGACCAGGGCTGCCGGCACTGCTGCCGCCGGGAAGGCGGGGAGGGCTGCTGCCCCCGGGAGGAGGAGCCGTGAGGCCCCGGCGTTTCCCGGTACACAGGGAACGGATACAAAAGCCAACAGGGAGCTGCCGGAGGGCAGCTCCCTGTTTTCCTGTTTTGGGTGAGATGTATGGGGTTTCCGGCCTCCGCCGGAGGGCGGCGTCAGCCCCGGGCGATGTCCGCGATGGCCTGTACCGCCGTGTCGATCTCCGCCTCGGTGGTGTAGTGGCCCACGCTGAAGCGGACGGTGCCCTGGGGGAAGGTGCCCAGGGTCTTGTGGGCGGCGGGGGCGCAGTGGAGGCCGCAGCGGGTGAGGATGCCGTAGTCCTGCTCCAGGCGGTAGGCGGCCTCGGCGTTGTCCACGTCGGCAAAATCCACGGAGATCACGCCCACCCGGTCCTCCAGGCCCGCCGGCCCCGCCAGGCGGATGCCCTTGACCTTCCGCAGCCCCTCCAGGAAATGCCCGGTGAGCTGCCGCTCCCGCTCCTGCAGGGCCTCCACACCGGTGTTGAGGAGGAAGTCCACCGCCGCCTGGAAGCCGTAGATGCCGGGGAGGTTGGGGGTGCCGGACTCGAACTTGTCGGGCATGTAGTCGGGCTGGGCCTCGGAGTCCGAGGCGCTGCCGGTGCCGCCGGTGATAATGGGGGCAAGGGCCTTGGCGAAGTCCGCCGAGAGGAGGAGGGCCCCGATGCCGGAGGGGCCCATAAGGCCCTTGTGGCCCGGCACCGACAGGGCGGAGAGGTGCATGGCCTCAAAGTCGATGGGCCAGTGGCCGGCGGTCTGGGCGGCGTCCAGCACGAAGGGGATGCCCCGCTCATGGCAGATCTCCCCCACCGCTGCGGCGTCCTGAACGGCGCCGCTGACATTGGAGCCGTGGGCCATGACCACCAGGCGGGTGTTGGGCCGGATCAGGGCGGGGATGTCCGCCGGGTCCAGGCGGCCGTCCCGGTCGCAGGGGATGCGGTCGAAGGCGACGCCCTGGGCGGCAAGGTCCGTCAGGGGCCGCATGACGGCGTTGTGCTCCACGCTGCTGACCAGGCAGTGGTCGCCGCTTTTCAGAAAGCCCCGCAGCACCATGTTCAGCCCGGCGGTGTTGCCGGGGGTGAGGACGCAGTGGGTGGGGTCGCCGTGGTGGAACAGCCGGCACAGGCCCTCCCGCAGCAGCAGGGTGGTCATGCCGGCGGCCTGGGCGCTGCCGTAGACCCCCCGGTTGATGGAGGCCCCCACCTCCGTCATGTACTGCAGCATGGCCTGGGCCACGGCGGGGGGCTTGGGGAAGGAGGTGGCGCCGTTATCGAGGTAGATGGTGTTCATGACCTGCACTCCAATCGAAATAATCTATCAATAAAGACAACTTGAAAGAGATCTTCCATGGCACGCCTCCTGGGGCGGCGGCGGCCCGGGAAAAGGAGCATATTCCGGGATTTTTTCCAGTATAGCACAGAAAACGGGCCTTGACAACTGGCTGGATCCAAGTGGGGAAAGAAATCGGGGGGTTGCATTTTTTGTCGGAAAGTGATATATTTTCCGTATAAATGCAATAGACAAAATAAATGTACAGGAGAGCGCGGCCTGTATATTTTTTGCCTGTTTCCGGGCTGTTCCGGATTGCATTGGCGGCCAGAGGGGGCCGTATATCCCCTCAAAATGAGAGTAAGGAAGAAAATCATATGGAAAAAGACAGCTTCATCAAGAAGTACGGTCTGCTCATCGTCACCGGCCTTGTGGTAGGCGCGGCGGCGGTGCTGCTGACCGCCTTCGGCAACCCTGCCAACATGGGCTTCTGCATCGCCTGCTTCCTGCGGGACATCGCCGGCGCCCTGAACTTCCAGCGGGCGGGCTATGACGCCGAGATCGGCACGGGCATCGTGCAGTACATCCGTCCCGAGATCATCGGCCTGGTGCTGGGCTCCACCATCATCGCCATGATCCGCAAGGAGTTCCGTCCCAAGGGCGGCTCCTCCCCCATGACCCGGTTCATCATCGCCGTGTTCGTGATGATCGGCGCCCTGGTGTTCCTGGGCTGCCCCCTGCGCATGGTCATCCGCATCGGCGGCGGCGACCTCAACGCCGTGGTGGGCCTGGTGGGCTTCATCATCGGCATCCTCATCGGCATCGTGTTCCTGAAGAAGGGCTTCAGCCTGCGCCGGGCCTACCAGCAGTCCATGACCGAGGGCCTGGTGTTCCCGGTGCTGATGGCGGCCCTGCTGGCCCTGGTGCTGGTGGCTCCCAGCTTCATCGTATTCAGCAAGAGCGGCCCCGGCTCCATGACCGCCCCCATCCTCCTGGCCCTGGTGGTGGCCATCGTGGTGGGCGTCCTGGCCCAGCGCTCCCGCTTGTGCATGGTGGGCGGTATCCGTGACGCCGTCATGTTCAAGGACTTCCGGCTCATTTCCGCTTTCATCGCCATCATCGTGGCGGTGCTGGTGGGCAACCTGATCCTGAACAAATTCGTCCTGGGCTTCGAGGGCCAGCCTGTGGCCCACAGCGACGGCCTGTGGAACCTGCTGGGCATGGTCCTGGTGGGCTGGGGCTCCGTGCTCCTGGGCGGCTGCCCCCTGCGCCAGCTGATCCTGGCCGGCGAGGGCAACACCGACTCCGCCGTCACCGTCACCGGCTTCATCGTGGGCGCCGCGGTGGCCCACAACTTCGGCCTGGCGTCCTCCGCCACCGGCATCGGCACCGGCCCCGTGGCCCTGGCCGTGGCCTGCGGCTTTGTGGTGCTGGCAGTCATCTCTGTGGCCAATATGGCAAAATTGGAGGGTTAAGCAATGATGGTTGATGCTCGCGGGTATTCCTGCCCCACCCCTGTGATCATGGTCCAGAAGGCCGTGAAGGCCAGTTCCCCCGCCACGTTGGAGGTGGCTGTGGACAACCAGTGCGCCGTGGAGAACGTGACCCGGTTCGCCAAGAACGCCGGGTACCAGGTGTCCGTGGCGGATTTTGAAGGCGATTTCAAGCTGACTCTCACCAAGTGATGGAGCAGTACATCGCCACCTTCCACACCCACCTGGCGGCGCTGCGGACCTGCAACGCCCTGAAAAAGCAGGGGGCCGGCGACGCGCGGCTGGCCCCGGTGCCCCGGAAGCTCAGCTCCTCCTGCGGCACCTGCGCCATGTACCAGGGGACGGACCCCATGCTCTCCTGCATGGATGTGGATGTGGAGGCCGTCTACCGCCGGGAGGGGGAGGGCTACGTCCTGCTCCACAAAGGGGCGGACTGACCCCGCCCGCCGGCGGCGGGAAGGGAGGAGGAAGGCCCCGCCCCGAACCGGCCGGAACGAACAAAGCAGGGAGGACCATGGATCATGGTCCTCCCTGTTTTGTTGTCTCCGCGG
This sequence comes from uncultured Oscillospiraceae bacterium, assembly GCA_944387785.1. Classification (GTDB taxonomy): domain Bacteria; phylum Bacillota; class Clostridia; order Oscillospirales; family Oscillospiraceae; genus Pelethomonas. Next base: position 7,033 of record CALXGG010000051.1, read on the forward strand.
GCGGCTCACATCCCCGCGGGGCCTATCAGTAGAGCAGGCGGACGTGGCCGATGAGGGGGACCTCCCGCTCCACGCCGCAGATGGCGTTGATGATGCCGATGAACCAGCACAGGGCGCAGAAGAGGCCGCAGAGCCAGCCGACCACGGGGATCCAGGAGAGGAGGGTGGCGGCCAGCCAGATCACCAGGGACTGGTTGAGGTGGAACCGGGAGGCGGAGCGATCACCCATCACAAAGGCAATAATCAGCCCCACCCAGGTAAGATAGGCCACAATATCGGTGGTACGTTTGTTCATGGTTGAATGTGCCTCCGTCAAATTTTACGCAGAGTAATGTCTCCGCTGACACTGGAGAGGCGGAAATTGCTTTCCCCGCCGTCCAGATAGGCGGCGCTGCCGGACTTGGCGCCGATGGGAGCTACCAGCTCGAAGTCAGAGCGCAGGGTGCCAGTGACGGTGCTGAACTGGAGCGTAAAGCCCAGGCTGTCAGGAAGGCGGACTTCACAGTCGCCGGACTTGGAGCCCAGCTCCAGCATCTGAGGCAAAATGTCGGTTTTCAGCAGCACGTCGCCGCTGGCACTGGTGCAGCGGGCCTCACGGACACTGCCGGATACCTCCACGTCGCCGCTGATGGCGCCGCAGCGCAGGGTACCCACTGTGCCGGAGAGGGTGATGTCGCCGCTGACGGTGTCGATCTGGGCGTCGCCGGTAAAGCCGCCGCAGTCCAGGTCGCCGCTGGCGGATTTGAAGGTCAGCTGGCGGCAGGAGGCGCAAGCGCAGGTGAGGTCGCCGCTGGTGGTCTTTACCGACAGGTGGTCCACCTCCAGGCCCTCGTCAATCCGGATATCGCCGTTGACCGAGGAAATTTGCAGCAGGGTCCACATTCTCCGAGGCAGGTACAGTTTCACATCCGCCGAGGCCAGGCCCCGGGCAAAGAAGAAGGAAGCAGAGGCGGTTTTTCCCTGACGGATAGAGAGAATTCCCTGGTCAGACAGACGCAGCTCCAGCTGATCTGTGTCCCCATCCAGCATCAGGTCTGCCTGGGGATCGTCCAGCAAATGGACGGCTACATCGCCGTTATAGAGCTTGATATCCACGCCCTTGAGGTCTTGGGAGGGAAAGGAGGTACCGGTGACGGGCTGGCTTTGGCCCCGCTCACAGTAGAAGCCGCCCCGCTCCTTGCTGTATCCGGCGGATACCACCCAGTCCCGGCCACCCTCCTGGCGCTCTGTGTCCTCGTGGTCCTCACCGGCGGGGTGCTCGCCGTGGTCGTCGCCATTGTCGTTGAAGTGGACGTGGATGCTGCCGTCAAAGCCATTGGGATACTTCTCCTTCAGCTTTTCCGCCACATCCCGGAAGATGATCTTGGCCTGGTCCACAGCATCCTTGGTCTGGGAGATGGTCTCCCGGACCACCTCCTCCGCACCCCGGAGGAATTCGTTGAAATAGTCCCGGCCCTGGCCCTCTTCGTGGGGCAGCTCTCCGTCGGGACCCAGTCCCCGAAGGTAGGCCAGCAGCTCATCCACATCTCCCAGGTCATCCAGGGCCTTGGTATAGGCATCCTCCTCTGCCATGCCGGAGGCGGTAAGATCCAGATAGCGCTGGTAGAGATTGTCGCTGAGCTCTTCAATGAGATCCGTCTTGGCGTTGGAATCCTCGGCGGCGGCCAGACGGGTAGTCACCGCGATGATGAATCTGGTTTTCATGCGATCCATGGTTTACTCCTCCTCAATGGTAATGAGGGCGTCCAGCAGCGCCCTGGTATTCTGCCACTCCCGGCAGTTTTCTGCCCACTGCCGCCGTCCCTCGTCGGTGATGGCGTAGTAGCGGCGCCGGGCGCCGGGGCCATCCTCTCCCCAGTAGGAGGTGATGAGCCCGCTTTGCTCCAGGCGGCGGAAGGCGGTATACAGCGTGGCCTCTTTAAAGCCGTACTGTCCGTTGGTCCGCTGCTGGATGGTTTTGTTGATTTCATATCCGTAGTTGTCCCCCCGCATCAGCTGGGTCAGGATGATGGTATCCGTGTGGCCCCGCAGGGTATCCGATGAGATGGACAAGCCAAGCACTCCTTTCCGTGGGCCGTGGGGCACGGCCCGTTCCTGTGATGGTCACATCCTAGCACGATATACTTCGCCTGTCAAGGTATATCTTGAGGAAAAGTATTAAGAATCGGTAAACATTCCATGAAGAAGGGCCGCCCCGGAACAGCCGGGGCGGCCCATTGGCGCATCTATTGGCCCGCGAAACATGGCTTCGCGGCAAAGCTTTTCTTTTGAGGCTTTTCTTTGTTCACAAAGAAAAGCACACATACCACACAGCCGCTGCCAGCCCCAGCTGAAGCAGGAGGATCGCCGGCATCCCCCAGACAAAATACCAGTGCCGGGTCTTGTGACGGAAGAGGCGCATCCCCAGGATAGCCCCCAGGCTGCCGCCAAGGAGGGCGGACAGGAACAGGGCCTTTTCGGAGATCCGCCGGGCGCCCTGGCGCTTGGCGCGGCGCTTGTCGGACCCCATCATCAGGAAGGCGATCAGGTTGATGAGCCCCAGATAGGCCCAGATCAGGCCGGCGGGGGAGCCCACCACGGTGATGCCCCAGGTGGAGGTGGCCTCGGGGAGAAAGGAGTTCATCAGGCCAGCTTGCTGAGCTCCCCGGCGGTCCTGGCGGCCAGGCGGGCGTTGTTGAACACCAGCTGGATGTTGCTGTCCAGGCTGTCGCCGCCGGTGATGTCCTTGATGCGGGCCAGGAGGAAGGGGGTGGTGGCCTTGCCGTGGATGCCCTGGGCCTTGCACTCGGCCACCGCCTGGTCGATGGCGGCGTTGATGACGTTAGCATCCATGGAATATTCCTCGGGGATGGGGTTGGTCACCAGCATGCCGCCCTTGAGGCCCATCTCCCGCTGGGCGTGGAAGGCGGCGGCCAGCTCCGCCGGGGTGTCCAGGCGGTAGTCCACGCCGAAGCCAGACTTGCGGGTGTAGAAGGCGGGCAGCTCCTCGGTGCCGTAGCCGATGACGGGCACGCCCTTGGTCTCCAGGTACTCCAGGGTCAGCCCCAGGTCCAGGATGGACTTGGCGCCGGCGCAGATGACCATCACCGGGGTCTGGCCCAGCTCCTCCAGGTCAGCGGAGATGTCCATGGTGGTCTCGGCCCCCCGGTGGACGCCGCCGATGCCGCCGGTGGCGAACACGGAGATGCCCGCCATGTGGGCGATCATCATGGTGGTGGTGACGGTGCAGGCGCCGTCCTGGCCCTTGGCGATGAGGACCGGCAGGTCCCGGCGGCTGGCCTTGGCGATCTCCGGGCCCTTCTTGCCGAAGTACTCGATCTCCTCGGGAGAGAGGCCCGCCTTCAGCCGCCCGCCGATGATGGCGATGGTGGCGGGGACGGCGCCGTTCTCCCGGACGATCTTCTCCACCGCCAGGGCGGTCTCCACGTTCTGGGGATAGGGCATGCCGTGGGAGATGATGGTGGACTCCAGGGCCACGACGGGCTTGCCCTCCGCCAGGGCGGCGGCCACTTCCGGGGCGATGTCAAGGTACTTGTTCATGGTGTTCCTCCTGTATTTTGTTATTTTATTATGTTCGTAAATGGTCCTTCTGAAGGTGCTTTCTGCCTTTCAAAGCCTGTTTGTCTCCGACGAGTTCACTTTTGGACGCCCAAAAGTGAACCGAAAAGGCGCCAGCCCCCTTCGGGCTGGACCCCCGCTTTTGCCCAATCGGTCGGTATCGGACTTGATTCTGCGCAGCCGCTGAATCACCGGATCCTCCGGGCGTCTGATCTCCGCCGGGTTTCTGGTCTTACTTCGGCTGACGCCCTGTTAAAGGGATAGATCCATCTGTTTTTTGTGTCGAGCTGCCTGCGCCTGTGGGAGCGGACCGCTTTCCGCTCACAAAATGAGAAACGACCATCAGCCCGAGGGCCGTCAGGCGAAGCCGGATGCCCGCCCCACCGATTACGAGGGGCCGGCGGCCCGCAGAAATTCAGTGGCAACCGGGTATCAAAACTTTGGCGCGTCCGATTGGGCAAACAAAGGGGTCCGGGTCTCCCGGCGCTTTTTTGGTGACTTTTTGTGCGTACAAAAAGTCACCCGGGGTCCGGGGCCGGGTAGGCCCCGCAAAAAGCACTGGGGTTCGGGGGTGAGCCCCCGCCGATAAGCACAGGGCCGGTGCTAACCGGCGGCTCCCAGTCTTTTCCGCAGAGCGTCTACGCTCATAGAAGGATTGATCGTTTCCTCGCTCTCCATGGCGATGGCGGAGGCGGCCAGGCCCGCCCGGGCGGTGTTTTCCAGGTCCGTCCCCTCCAGGTAGGCCCAGGCGATGGCTGCCATGAAAGCGTCGCCGCAGCCGGTAGTATTGACCATCCGTCCCGGCAGGCAGGGGATATGGCAGCTGCCGTGGTGGTCGGCGGCGTAGACCCCGTCGCCCCCCAGGCTGATGAACACCCGCCGAAGGCCGGTGTCCAGCAGGACGTCCGCGCAGCGGCGGAGGCTGTCCCCGTCGGTGATGGCCACGCCGCTGAGGGCCTCCGCCTCCATGCGGTTGGGTTTGAGGGTATGGAGCTTCCCCAGCACCTCCCGGAGCTTCTCTCCCTTGACCGTGGACACCGGGTCGGCAAAGATGGGCACCCGGGCGTTCTCCGCCAGCCAGCGGATGGACTCCTCCGGGATATTGGTGTCCAGGAGGATGAGCTGGGCGCTGTGGAGCAGGCCGGCCCGGGCGGCCAGGCAGGCCGGCGTCACATGGCGGTAGATGTCCATGTCGTTAAGGGCCAGCTCCATCTCCCCGTCCGGCCCGGCGATAAAGAGGTAGGTGGAGGTGGCCTCGCCGGGGACCTGGAGGGCGTGGCTGATGTCGATGCCCAGCTCCCCGCAGGAAGCCGCCAGCTTCTGGGCGGACACGTCGTCGCCGAAGGCGGTGAGGAGCTTGACCTCTGTGCCCAGCAGGGCCAGGTTGTGGGCGATGTTCCGGCCCACGCCCCCCAGGCTCATGCGCACCTGGCCGGGGTTGGAGTCCCGGGCCACCAGGGGGGCGTACGACCGCCCGCCGATATCCATGTTCACCCCGCCCACCACCACTGCGTAAGGGGCGGTGCGGACGATATAGCCCTTGCCGGCGATGTGGCCTTTTTTCATCAGGTTGGAGATGTGGACCGCCGCCGAGGACCGGGTGATCCCCGCCTTGTCCGCCAGCTCCTGCTGGGAGATCATGGGGTTCTCCTCGATCCACCGGAGGATCTGTCGCTCCCGCTGGGTCATAGGCATCAGCTCCTAAATAAAAGTTTATAAAATAAGCTAACGCTTATATTATGAACAGCGGAGGGGCCAATGTCAAGAGGGAAGGGAAAGGCGGCGGAAAATTTGGCGGAAATGCCGGGGGAGAATCCCGGCGGAACGGGGAAAAGCCCTTGTAAAACAGGGAAAGGGGAGGTATAATACACCTATTCTGGATAAATGCACCCAAATACTATAAAAATGCAGGTGAAGACATATGGAAAGGATCAAGATCGCGGCCCTCTACGCCGACAGCCAGCAGCTGTCCGGCCAGACGGTGACGGTGTGCGGCTGGGCCCGCACCATTCGGGACATGAAGACCTTTGGGTTCATCGAGCTCAACGACGGCTCCTGCTTCAGGAACCTCCAGGTGGTGATGGACGCCAATGTGCTGGATAATTACAAGGAGATCGCCGGGCAGAACGTGGGCGCGGCCCTGATCGTCACCGGTACCCTGGTGCTGACCCCCGAGGCCAAGCAGCCCCTGGAGGTGAAGGCCGCCTCCATCGTGGTGGAGGGCCCCTCCACCCCCGACTACCCCCTCCAGAAGAAGCGCCACAGCGTGGAGTACCTGCGGACCATCGCCCATCTGCGGCCCCGCACCAACCTGTTCTCCGCGGTGTTCCGGGTCCGCAGCGTGGCGGCCCATGCCATCCATACCTTTTTCCAGGACCGGGGCTTCGTCTACGTCCACACCCCCATCATCACCGCCAGCGACTGCGAGGGCGCCGGCGAGATGTTCCAGGTGAC
>CALXGG010000052.1 GCA_944387785.1 uncultured Oscillospiraceae bacterium
CGGGAAGCCTATGGTTTCCTGCCTGATGGGTGATTCGACAGCGCTTGCCTCAGCAATTGTGCGGTGCTGCCTTAAATTCTTCCATACTGGCACAGCCTCCGTTCAGTGCCAGGTAATGATCTCTGCCCACCTGCTCCAAGTCTGAAAAATCAACGATAACAGTGGCTCTCTGGCAGCAGAAGGTCAGGTTGATGAGATCGGTCATGTCGGAGAGCCCCATTTTCACCGTCATTCCTTGGAACTGGGCCAATTCTCCATCAGAAAAACTATCCAGCCGCTTGACCAGGTAGTCCAGCTCATCCACATTGACTTTGCGCCCCTCCAGGCATTTCAGACTGTGGATGTTACCTTCGATCTCCTCCACCATGCAGTCTCTTGCCCGCGGGCCTCCGATGTCCAGCGCCTCCAGCATCTTGATCGTGCCGGTGTACTGTTCCTGCGGGATGGGGAAAGAAATGGTAACAAGTCCGTATTCCAGATGTCCGGCATTATACAAAGCCGCTTTGATCCTCATGCTCTGCCTCCTCTCCGCTCAGTTTTTGCATCCGGGTGCGCATACAGTCATCCTCGCTGCCCCAGCAGAGGAAACCGTGGGCGGGGTAGGGGCATCCCTCACAGCGGGAAAACTGCCGGCAGACTGGTTTTTGCTCCGGTTCTGGAGCATAGTCCGGAGCCTGGTTGATAGGGAACGACCGCATATCCGTACGATCCCACTGCGGAGGCGCTTGATTGGCAGCCTCCACATAACCGCTCTTATTCTTTGGGACCACCGCCAAAGCCTCCTCCCCTCGTTTTTTCTGCTATAAAACCAAAAAGCGGGGGCCGTGTCCTGCTCAGCGGCAGATACGGCCCCCTTGGGTACTGCGTTTTTCATTTCAATTCCATCCCCTGCTCTTGTACCTGCTCCATTCTGTCCTGGAGATCCGGTACGATTCTCATAATTTTTCTTCTGGCTTCTTGAATCGCCTTCAGCTGTTCCTCATCCGGCTCAGGCCCTTCCTCCAGCAGCAAGTCTGTGGCCCGGTACAGCTCTGTCAGTTGTTCAGCGGAGAAAAGCTGGGCCCTGGAGATCAGGCCGGAACGGACAGCAAAGTCCTGCTTGGCACTTTGAAAATCTCCCTCATAGTAGTGGCCGTGGCTGACGCCCCGCCGGCCATAGTCCCAGATCCAGGTGACAAATTGGTAGCCCTGGCCATTTTCCCGCTCTCGTCCCGCCAGCACCGCGCCGCCGAAATCCGCCAGCAGGTGGAATTTGCTGTCCAGGCCACTGGTGTACAGAATAGGGGCACTCTGGACTGCCTCCACATATTCATAAACCTTGTCCGCCACCTCGGCCACCTGATGGTACAGCTCATGGGCCTCCTCATTATTGCTGCCGGCTGGCAATAGAAAGACATCGTTCCCCGGTGATACATAGAGGACGGGCTGGGCATGAAGAATAATTTCCAACTTTGCCCCCTCTTTGCTCACTGATTCAATACCTCTTTCAGCTAGTCTTCTGGATAACTCTGTGAAAAATTTATGTTTCATCTTGGCCCCCTTCCTTGGTACAGGATATTGGGTTTCTTAGCTTTTTATGGTCCACCGAACATCCGCATTTTGTATTTCTTTTTCAAATCTCTATCTCCCGAGCTTTTGGAAATATCGCCGCTCTATACTGGCAGATCATTGTTGTAGTTTGTAAAAAAACGTAGTAAAATCACCATGAGGTGATATACTAATGGAATTGTTTAATTTGGCAGAGAATTTGGAAGGATATACGTTGGGGAAATGGACAGTGCAAAGCAAAATTCAGCACAATGCTTCTACTGGCGGATTTTTTTCCATAGGCTATAACGTAATAGATGATAAGGGGAACGAGGGTTTTTTAAAGGCCCTTGATTTTTCCAAAGCATTTCGTACACCTTCGCCAATGGATACCTTAAGATCTATGACAAATGCGTATACCTATGAGCGAGATTTATTAAATAAGTGTCGTGATAAGCGCTTGCGCTATATTGTTAAAATAGTTGACTGCGGAGAATTTCATTTGGATTTTAAAGATTATCCGCCAAATAAAATGGTTCCCTATCCGGATGTATCTTATATTATTTTGGAAAAGGCTGAAGCTTCAGTTCGAAATATTATTGATATCAGCAAATCAATAGATTATGCTTGGGCCTTAAGATCATTACACAATGTTGCTGTTGGTATTCAAGAAATGCATGGCGTTCAAATTGCTCATCAAGACATTAAGCCCTCAAACGTACTGCTTTTTAATTCAAAGAAGAAATCTAAATTAACCGATTTCGGAAGATCTTCAACAATCGATCAAGCAGCGGAACACGATGACCTTTCATGTGCTGGAGATATGAGTTATTCCCCTTTTGAGCAGCTCTATGGGGTAATACATCCAGATTGGAAAGTTAGGCGATATAGCTGTGACATGTTTATGTTTGGAAATCTAATTATGACGTACTTTAATAATATTTCTGTAACTACAAGTGTAATTCATCAACTTCATTCAAATTTTCATCCAAGGAATTGGCAGGGAACATATGATGAATTGCTTCCTCAAATTGAGTTAGCCTTTATAAAATGCGTAGAAAATTTTAATCAAAATGTTGATGAAGAACTTCGAAAAGAACTAATTATTATGATAAAACAACTTTGCCACCCCGATATCAAAAAGCGCGGAATTGTAAGGTCTCAGGGATTAAATAGTGTACAGTTTTCTTTGCAACAATATATAAGCCGTCTTGATCTTCTTGCTCGCAAATGGGAATATAGTTTTAGAAAGGTGAAATTATGATTCAAGCAGAAGTTCAATCTGAAAGACACTCTATACCAAGATGGAGTAAAATAAGAACTTCACTGTCATTAGGTGAAATGGACTCTTACAAAAAGAAAAAGCCCCCAAAAGAATATCCCTCTGCTTCAAGTAACCTTCAAAAACTGTTAGATGAATGGTATAGAAATAAAAATTTACCCTTAGCAGTTGAAATAATATCTGAAAGTAGACTCACTTGTTGTACTTTAGATATAGATGAAGTTACAGAATATGTAAAAACTTTAGTACGACAGAACGAAAAAATACCGTTTCTTATTAGACAGTTCATTGGTGAAGAATTTGAAAAGAATTCCGGAATGCTATTAACTGTCCAAGATAGCATTGCACAAATAAAGCAATCCCTAAATCAGTTTTCAAGTAATCCCCTTTTATGGGTGGAATTGGCGAGAAATTATTTAACATTGGGTCTAGCGGAAAAAAGCGAGCGCGCACTCTTAACAGCCATTACCTTGGCCCCAAATAATCGAACTGTATTGCGAGCAATAGCACGCTTTTTTATCCATGTTGGTGAACTAGACAAAGCAAAATTTTATTTAAACAAGAGCCCCTTAGTAACTCGTGACCCATGGATTCTTGCTTCAGAAATTGCATTATCCAATAATATGGGGAAGACATCAAAAAATATAAAACTTGGCAGAGATTTATTACTTTGTGAAGATATTGCGCCAATCGCTTTGAGTGAACTTGCAAGCGAACTCAGCACTATGGACTTTATAGCCGGGAACAATAAGCAAGGAAAAAAGAAGCTTAGTATTGTTCGAAATAGCATGCACGAAAATGCATTTGCTCAACTAGTGTGGATCAATAACAATGTTTACAATATTAATTCAATTATTATAGATTCAACATCCCCTAAATGTAATTATGAAGCTCAAGCTCGCGCTTATTATTCTGATGGCGACTGGAAAAATGCTCTTGACAGTTCAGGTTACTGGCTTGAATATCAACCGTTTTCCCGCGATCCAGCATTACTCAGTAGTTACATTGCGGCAGATTTCCTTGGCGATTTAGACAAGGCAAAAGATGCAATTATGTGTGGCATAAAAAGCAATCCTAATGATGTTTCAATTGTAAATAATGATATCTATATCTCAATTTTACGTGGTGATTACAAAAATGCTGAGATTAAATTGAAAAAAGCTGAGCAACAATTTGATATTGGTTCAAGTATAATTCTTACTGCAACCAAAGGACTATTTTTCTATCGTACTGGAAACCCTCGTTCGGGATATGCTCAGTATAAGGATGCTATAAAACTTGCCGAAGGATTAAAGAATGAACACATGAGCTGTAAAGCTGCGATCTATTTGGCAAGAGAAGAAAAACTCGTTGGAAATAACATAAATAGTTTACTCAATTATATTGACAAACATATTAAAGCTCCCTATAGAAATGAGTGTAACGCACTGATTCAATCCTTTAATCTAAAACAGTAAATACTCACACATACTTTGGCAGGAGTATATTTATTGGGATGAACAGTTCAGATTTTCTTTATGGAGTTGACCCATTATCTGACCCATTACAGAATAGGCGCATCGGACCAACTTGCATCCAAAAGACAAATCCGCTAGACAAAACCGGCCATATTCCTCTTAAATGGACGCATTTGTCCGCAAAAGAATATTCGATGTTAATTCGGGTCCATGAGGCCGTGGGTTCAAATCCCGCCACTCGGACCAACTAAGGTTGCTGAAAAAGATGCAACCCCTGAAACCCTTGCTGCGGCAAGGGTTTCAGCCGTTTCAGAGGACAAAATTGAGCACCAGCCGAGATGGAGATGCAAAAGGCCATTTTCGTGATGTGGGGTGATTCGAACCTCTGAGCAAAGAGAAAACAGCGAGAGAAGCCTCCGCTGGTAGTTCAAATCGAACTGCCAGCGGGGGCTTCTCGCTTTTTATTATGTAGCTGTTTCAGTTGGTGGTATTGCTTGCTTTGTCCTTGGTTCCTTGGTGGTCTTGGTAATTGCTCCGTTTTCCTCCTTCTGTTATCATGAAGATATCAGAACCGGAGGTGGCGTATGAAAATCGGTGCAATCATTCGGGGAAAGCGAAAGGAGCTTTCCCGGACTCAGGAGCAGCTGGCAGACCTGCTGGGGGTGTCGGTTCCGGCGGTCCACAAGTGGGAGAGGGGAATACACATACACGGATGATATAGGCAGGATAGCCGAAGGCTCGGTCGCCATATACATCCAGGGGGCCGCAGGGAGTACGGGAAGCGGACAACCGCCCGCCCCGCCGGGGGACGCCCCCAGGGCAAGCGCAGCAGAGGTATTCCGCGCAGAACGGACAGTTTTCCTGCCTCCCGCCGTATTATGGATTTTTCCCGAGACCATGATTTCACTCCTGTAAAAAGCCCTCTGAAATCACTGATTTCAGAGGGCTTTTTCTGCTGCTGTCCCATATTGCCCCGCTGACCGATGGACGGAGCGGACGGTTAGGGACGGCGCTTTGCTGTCCGGGATTCCACACAAATAGGCGGCCGCTTTTGCGCTCAATGTTGCTCCTGGGTCTGCAAAAGCGCCATGGGACTCACCTGGCCGGTGAGGGCCGTCGCCAGGGCGCATCCTGCGAGATAGCACAGCCAGAAGCCGGCGGCGGCCAGCCAGACGGCCCGGCCGGCTCCCAGCGGGAGCAGGGCCAGGCCGCCCAGCAGGCAGCCGGCCAGGGCCAAAGCGCCCTGCTCCAGGAAAAAGGACCAGAATACCCGGCCCTTGGAGGCTCCCAGCCCCCGCATGACGGCAAATTCCATCCGCCGTCCGTTCACCATCAGCCAGGAGATGAGGAAGCCCAGCAATCCCACCGCCCCGCACAGCACGGGCAGCAGGATGCGGCTGAAGGTAATATACCGGCCCAGGCCGCTCACCGTCTCCACAAAGGCCTGGTCCCGGAGGACCACGGTGGTGCGGTTCATGTTCAGCTTTCCCACCTGGCTGAGCTGTTCCTCCGCCAGGTAATCCCGGAAGGGCTCCAGGTCATGGGGGGAGCGCAGGGTGAAGCGGCAGGTGGAAAAGTTGGTGATGGAATAGATGTGGGGGATAGCGCCGCCCTCATAAGAGAAGCCCGTGGGCTCCCCGCTGCCCAGGCAGTCCTTCCCGCCCAGAAGCCAGGAGGGGTGGCACCAGAAGGACAGCGGCACATAGATCTCCTCCTGGCCGCCGGATCCGGAATAGGCGCCCACGATCTGAAAGCGGATCAGCATGTCGTCAGTTTCCCCCGAAAAGGGGACGCGCGCGAACAGTTCCAGGGTGTCGCCCAGCGCCAAACCCCGCTGGGCCAGGAAACCCCGGCTCGCCAGGCAGGGGTATTGCCACGCCTCCATCGCCGGATAGAGGTCCGGCTGCGCCCAGTAATAGCGGCTTTCATAGACGGTATAGTTGACGGCCCCGCCCAAAAAGTCCTCGTCCCAGCCCGCCAGCCACTCCACCTCCGGCGCCGCCCCGTAATAGAAGGCGGGGGCGGCGTTCAGGCGGTTCAAAGCCACCAGGCCGGGCTGCTGGGCGATCCAGGCGTCCCGGGTCTCCGAGGCAAAGCCGCCGGCGCCGAAGGCGGGCATGTCCTCGGGGGACCAGTAGTTCCACTTCAGGCTCACCGACAGCTCCTCCAGCATCCCCGAATCCCATAGAAGGCGGGCGTTCCGGGCGGGGATCAGCAGGTTGGTGGACTGCCGTCCGTTGGTGCTGGTGACCTCGCCGGTGATGGCGGTGGTGTCATACAGCCGGTCGATCTGCCCGCTCCAGCCCTGGGCGGCGGCGGCCAGCAGTCCCAGCAGCAGGGTCAGGGCCATTGCGGCGGCGGGCACCACTCCGGACCGCCAGCCTCCCCGCCGGGCGGACAGGAGGGCAAACCGGGCGGGGCCGCGCCCCGCCGTGCTGGTGCCGCCCTTAGGCACCCGCACGGTGAGCCTGCCCCGTTGGGGGGCGGACTGCCGCCGGGCCATGGCCAGGAAGGCAAGGCACAGGGCCATCGCGGCGGCGAATATCCCCGCGGCCGCCGCTGCTGCGGGCCACCAGGGCAGGCCGCCCATGTCCGGCGTCTCCCGGGCCGCGCCGATGACCGCCTCGCTGTACCGCTGATCGGCGGCGTACAGCCCCCGGGCCGCCGTCAGGGAGGCCTCCAGAATGGCCTCCATGGACAGCCGGCCCGCCAGGGCGCCCGGGAGGACGGCGGCGCCGGCGATGACCGCCGCGCCGGACAGCAGCCACAGGCGGACCTTGCCCGCCGGGGTGCCCAGGCAGGTGAGGATGGCCACCGTGTCCTGCTGCCGTCCCACGAACAGGTAGCCGAACAGCAGCAGCACCGCCAGCGTCCCCCACAGGCAGGCCGCCGTGATGGCCAGGGCGGTGGACCGCATGGCCTGAAGGGGCTGGGCGGCGGCGGAGTAGCCCTGGTCGTACAGGGTGACCCGCACCCCCTCAGGGGCCAGGGCCTGGAGGGCGTCGGCGGCCTGACGGGCCCCGGCGTTGTCCAGCACCGCCCGGCCCAGCTGATAGCCGAAGAGGGGCTGGCCAAAGCCGCCCTCGGCGGAGGATACCCACAGGCAGCCGTCATAGTCCGCCGACGGGTTGGTGATCCCCACCACCTCCAGGGCCCGGCCAGCCCGGCCCTCTGCCAGGGCGAAGCGGTCATCTGTCCCGGAGGTCAGGACGCCCGCCTCCACCCGGTCCCCCAGGGATAGCCCCAGCTGCATGGCGGCGCGGCCGTCCACCACGCACACGCCCGCCTCCCCGGCCCGGGGGAAGCGGCCCTGCTCCAGAAACAGCTCCCCCTGGTGAAAGGGTTCCAGGGCGGCGATGTCGTCGCTGGCCTCCAGCCGGACGTAATTGTTTACCATCTGATAGTAGGCGGCGTAGCCGGTAAAAAGGCTGTCGGTGAGGGCGGGGTCATCCGCCCCGGACAGCGCCAGATAGGGCAGGGCGTCCTCCCCGCCGGGGAAGTCCGCCACGGTAAAGGTGGTGTTGCTGGAGGAGCCCTGGGTGAAGGAGCCGTGGACCAGGTAGCGCCTGCCCGGTTCCGGCACAAAATCCGTGTCCCCCGGTTCGATGATGGCAAGGCCCGTGTTCCGGCCCTGGGCGCAGTAGAGGTAGCCCGTGATGGAGCCGGTATAGGCATAGACCACCTGGCCCTCCACGCCGTAGCGGTCCTCTGTGGGAGAGTAGTAATAGGTGCCGCCGTCCTGGGCCTCCCGGTATTTGGGCGGAATGGGGCCTACCGGCCCGCCGCCGTTGAGCAGATAGGGAGCCCCCTGGGGAAGGGACGCCGCCGGCTCCATCCCCCACTGCCCGTCCCGCTCCACATAGCGGTAGAAATCGCCGCCGATGGAGACATAGTTGGGGATCACCAGCGGGGGCAGGCCGGGGACATAGCAGGTCATGTCCATGGACACCGCATTGATCACCACGCAGGCCTCGGGCAGCTGGAAATCGCCGTCCTGCCACTGGATGCCGCTGCGGGACAGGGGGGACAGGCTGGAGACCACGGCCACGGCGGCATCCTCCCGGGGGATGGCGCCGCTGCTCCGGCGATAGCCCGCCAGGGACCCCAGAGCCTGGTCGGCAGGCTCCCACAGCGTCACGCCGTCCAGGGCGGCCAGGGCGCCGTTGTCCAGGGCCCGGGCGGCCTGGCGGGCGTACTCATCCGCCGCGTCGGCGTCGGGGTAGTTCTCCCCCATGTATTCCGCCAGGGCGATGGAGGCGTAGCTCTCATCCAGCGTCTCCAGGGCCCGGCCGCAATAGGACCACATCCCAAGCCCCAGGGACAGTGCCAGGGTCAGCAGCAGAAGCAGGGCAAAGAACAGCGCCGCCCTCCGCCTGGCCCGCAGGGCGCTGTTGACCCCGTTTCGAACGATCATGCCCCCGCCTCCTCTGAGGCCGCCGCCAGGCCGTCCCGCAGCTCCAGCACCCGGTCGGCCTGGGCGGCCAGCTCCATGTTGTGGGTGACGATGACCACGCAGTAGCCCTCCTCATGGGCCAGGGCCCGGAGGATGGCGAAGATGTTCTCCCCGTTGGCGGTGTCCAGGTTGCCGGTGGGCTCGTCCGCCAGCAGGATTTTGGTGTCCATGCCCAGGGCCCGGGCGATGGCCACCCGCTGCTGCTCCCCGCCGGAGAGCATGGCGGGGTAGCGGTCCAGCACCGTGTCCGGCAGGCCCACCCGGCTTATCAGCCGGGCCGCCCGGTCCCGGGCCTCCCGGGGCCGCATTCCCCGCAGCTCCATGGGGTACATCACGTTTTCCGCCGCGGTAAGCAGGGGGAACAGCCGGAAATTCTGGTAGATCACCGCCACCTGCTCCCTGCGGTACTGTTCCAGCTTCATTTGGGCGGTGGACACGCCGCCGCAGAGCACCTCCCCGGAGGTGGGCAGGTCCAGCCCCGCCATCAGGGACAGAAGGGTGGTCTTGCCGCTGCCCGACTTGCCCACGATGGCGTGGACCAGCCCCGGGTCAAAGGCGTGGCTGATCCCCTTCAGGGCCTCCACCTGCTGGTATTGGGTCCGGTAGGTGTAGCATACGTTCCGCAGTTCTAGCATTCCCATACCATATTCCCTCCGTCTGCCTGTAAATCCATATGGGCCCTGCCGGTATCGGGCCGCAGAGCCCGGCCCTTGGCATCAGGTCCCCGCGCCGCCGGTCCCGCTGTATTGCTTCCATCCCTTCGCGGCGTCCAGGGAAAACAGCGGCAGGCGGCGCCGGCGGGAAACATCCACCCATTCCCCCAGCTGGCCCAGGCGCTCCGCGAACGCCGGCGAGAGGGCGTGGACCGTACACATCTGCTCATGGGTTACGGTCTCAAAAAACAGCTCCGTCCCCCGGAAAAAGCAGGGATCCTCCATGGTGCTGTAATAATCCGCCTCCGAGAACACGTCCGGGCACCGCTCCCTGGCCTCCCGGCATATACGTTTCCATGCGGCGTCCCGCTGCCGTTCTGATTGATTCCGCCCCTCCGCGTCCAGATACCGGATAAAGCGTTGGCCGGCCTCCTCCCCCGCCCGGTCATAGGCCGCGTATTTCTGCCGGAGGTAGTCCTCGTGGCCGGCGGGGGCCAGGCTCTCCTCGCTGTCAAAGAGGTGGCGGAGATGCCGCAGCAGGATCCCCTTCGTCTCCGGGATGGCCGGGTACAGGAAGCACTTCCCCCGGCGCTCCCGGTCGAACCAGACCAGCGTCTCGTAGGAGGGATACTCCCCCAGGAGGTAGGGGCGCAGGGCTGTTTCCAGAGCGCCGTCACGGGCCCCCGGCCAGCTGCACCGGCGGAGGGAAAAGCTGTCCCCGTGGGAAAAGCACAGCTCCATCAGCGCCAGGAAGTTTTCCCCTGCAATGGTGGGCTCCCTGCCGTCTTGATAAAAGGTCCTGTCCTTGAAAAACAATACGGAGCGCATGACGGCCTCCTTCCCGGCCCTGTCCCCGCTTGCCCGCCGCGGGCCGCTGCCCCACCGGCGGGGCGGGGGCCGTCTTTGGCTGTTGTGATACTGTGATTATAGCACGGGACGGGGCCGCGGCCAATAGGATATTTTCTGGATGCCGCGGGGAGCGGCCTTGCGGCCCGGGATGGGATATGGTATACTGGATAAAAAGCAGGGGCCGCCCTCTTGCGGGCTGCCCGAGACATAAATAGGCAGAAAAAAGGGGCCGCCCCTTGGCGGAGGAAGGAGAGGCATATGAAGACCTCGCGGTTCGTTGCGATGATTGCTGTGGTGGCCGTCCTGCTGCTCCGGCAGCTTGGCGCCTACGTCAGCCCGGCGGCCCGGACCTGGCAGATGGCCGCGGCCATCCTGCTTTGGCTGATCGTTGGGATCCTCCTGCTGGTGAAGAAGGAGCGCAGGAAGCCGGCGGCGGCGGCCTATATCGTGGTGGCCTGCGCCATCGCGGCCACGGCGTGGGGGACCTTCGGCCAGGTGACGCCGGCGGAGCTGGTCCTCCGGGACAGTCAGGAGACCATCACCCGGGTGTCCCTCCGGGTGCGGGACGGCCAGTCCAGCTGGGAGTGGGTCCCGTCGGAGGGGGAGCCGGCCCTCTCCGGGGAGGAGGAGCACTGGATCGAGGGCGGGAGCGCGTCGGAGCTGCTGCGGGGCCTGGGGGAGGTCTCCCTCAGGAACTACCGGCTGGGGCCCTCCCGGACGGAGACGGAGCTGGACGACCTGACCATCTTTACCTCGGCGGGAAACAGCATCTATCTCCATGGGGCGGACGGGGTGTTTACCGTCCGGGTGAACGGCGACAACCTCCGGGGGAAGTGGGAGTTCGCCGCACCCATCAGTGATTATCTCCCCCGGCAGGTGCTGGAGTGGGCCTGCTCCTGAGGGCGTTTCGACTGACAGGGCGGGGAGGGCCCGGGGCATGGCCCCGGGCTTTCTTTTTTTCGCGCGGGGGCTTGCCTGGCCCGGCCCGGCGGAGTATAATCGGGCTGGAGAAATCTTACATACAGATGGAGGAATACGGCATGATCCTGAAAAACGGTATGATCTATGACGGCGTCAACCCCCAGCCCTACCAGGGCGACGTGGTGATCCGGGAGGGCCGCATCGCCGCTGTGGGCGGCGGGGCGGAGCCCCTGCCGGGGGAGGAGATCCTGGATGTGTCCGGCAAGCGGGTCTACCCCGGCCTGGTGGATGCCCACAGCCACCTGGGCCTGGACAACTACGGCATGGGCTACGAGGGCTGGGACTACAATGAGCTGGGGGACATCCTCTCTCCCCAGCTGCGGGCGGTGGACAGCTTCAACCCCCTGGAGAAGGGGGTGGCCCTGGCCCTGGCCGGCGGCGTGACCACCGTGGGCACCGGCCCGGGCAGCGCCAATGTGCTGGGCGGCACCTTTATCGCGGTCAAGACCTGGGGCCGCTGCGTGGACGACATGATCGTCAAAGACCCTGTGGCCATGAAGTGCGCCTTCGGCGAGAACCCCAAGCGCTGCTACCGGGAGAAGGGCAACTCCGCCCGCATGACCACCGCCTCCCGGCTCCGGGAGGCCCTGTTCCGGGCCCGGGACTACATGGAGCGCAAGGAGGCCGCCGGGGAGGACGCCCTCAAGCGCCCCGCCTTTGACATGAAGCTGGAGGCCCTGCTGCCGGTGCTGCGGGGGGAGATCCCCCTGAAGGCCCACGCCCACCGGGCGGACGACATCTGCACCGCCATCCGCATCGCCAAGGAGTTCGGCCTGAAGCTGACGCTGGAGCACTGCACCGAGGGCCACCTGATCGTGGACGAGGTGGCCCGCTCCGGGGCGCCGGCGGCGGTGGGCCCCACCCTCACCAACGCCAGCAAGATCGAGCTGGTGAACAAGACCTTCGACACCCCGGGCATCCTGGCCCGGGCGGGGGTGCAGGTGAGCATCATCACCGACAACCCGGTGATCCCCCAGCAGTACCTGCCCCTGTGCGCGGGGCTGGCGGTAAAGGCGGGGATGGATCCCTTCGCCGCCCTCCAGGCCATCACCATCAACCCCGCCCGTCACCTGGGCGTGGCGGACCGGGTGGGCTCCCTGGAAGTGGGGAAGGACGGCGACGCGGTGATCGCCGACGGCGACATCATGGTCAGCAGCACCCATGTGGAGGCCGTCATCGTCAACGGCCGGAAGGTCGTCGGCTGAGAGCCGCCGGGAAGTTGTAAAAAAACTGTAAAATAGCCGCGAAAAGCGCCGGGAGAGCACCGCTCCCGGCGCTTCTCCTTTGCCGCCGCGCTTGACCGGCGGCGGAATTCGGGGTATACTATATCCCTGACGGTATCCCATCTGTTCGGAGGCGTGAGCATGGCGGAAACGGTAAAGAAAAACAGCGGGGCGGTGGCGCCCTATTACGGCGTGGCGGTCACCTGGGTGGTGTATGCCCTGGTGTTCGACCTGTATACGGTGTGGAACTTCCTGTTCGCGGCGCTGCTGAGCGGGGGGGTGTTCCTGCTGCTGCGGGCGGTGTGCGCCGACAGGGCGGACGTTCCGGTCCAGGAAAAGGAGCCGGAGCCCGAAGAAGAAACGTCCACCGGCAGCGAGGAGCTGGACAAGATGATCCGGGAGGGCCGCATGGCCATCGCGGAGATGAAGCGGCTGGACGACAACATCCCCGACGAGACCATCTCCGCCCAGATCCGGCGGCTGGAGGAGGTGTCCGGGAAGATCTTCCAGCAGGTGAAGGAGGATCCCCAAAAGCTGCCCCAGATCCGGAAATTCATGGACTACTACCTGCCCACCACCCTCAAGCTCCTCAACGCCTATGACCGCAT
>CALXGG010000053.1 GCA_944387785.1 uncultured Oscillospiraceae bacterium
CAGGCGCTGCTGAAGATCCTGGAGGGCACCGTGGCCAACGTCCCGCCCCAGGGCGGCCGCAAGCACCCCCACCAGGAATTCATCCAGATCAATACCCAGAACATCCTCTTCATCTGCGGCGGCGCCTTCGACGGCCTGGACAAGATCATCGAGCGCCGCACGGATAAGAGGGGCATCGGCTTTGACTCCCAGCTCCAGAGCAAGAAGGACCGGGACGTGGGCGCCATCCTCAAGGAGGTGCAGCCCCACGACCTGCTGAAATTCGGCATCATCCCGGAGCTGGTGGGCCGCCTGCCGGTGATCGCGCCGCTGGACTCCCTGAAGCGGGAGGACCTGGTGCGGATCCTGACGGAGCCCAAGAACGCCCTGGTCAAGCAGTATACGAAGCTGCTGGACTACGACAAGGTGGAGCTGGCCTTTGCGCCCGGGGCCCTGGAGGCGGTGGCCGACAAGGCCATCGAGCGCAATATCGGCGCCCGGGGCCTGCGGGCGGTGATGGAGGGCATCCTGACTAAGGTGATGTTCGACATCCCCTCGGATCCCACCGTGGAGAAGGTGGTCATCACCCCGGCCTGCGTCCGGGGGGAGTGCGGCCCGGAGATCATCCACGCCGCCCCGGGGAAGGAGCTGCTGACGGACAGCGCCTCCTGACCGGAAACAACGTATCATACTGGGAAAGGGGGGCGTTTCCGCCCCCCTTTCCGCCCATTTCCCGCCGGAGCCTTCCGGCGGGGCGCCAGCCCGGGTCCTTCCCGGGCTACCCTCCGGCCCGTGCCGGAGAAAGGAGACCCTACATATGGAAAATACCGCGATGAATATGCCGGTCCTGGCCCTGCGGGGCCTGACCATCTTCCCCAACTGCATCCTCAGCTTTGATGTGGAGCGGGAGATCTCCATCCGCGCCCTGGAGCGGGCCATGGAGAGTGACCAGCAGATCTTCCTGGTGGCCCAGCGGGAGATCAACGTCCCCCAGCCCGGGGAGAAGGACCTCTACCAGGTGGGAACGGTGTCGGTGATCCGGCAGATCCTGCGGATCAGCGAGACTTCCGTCCGGGTGATGATGGAGGGCCGCAGCCGGGCCCGGCTGCGGCGCCTGTGGCAGACGGAGCCCTACCTCCAGGGGAACGTGGAGCTGATCCGGGAGCTGAAGAGCCGGATCTCCGACTTCCAGCTGGAGGCCCTGCTGCGGCAGACCTATACCAATTTCAGCGAATACGCCGCCCTGGCCCCCCGGCTCAGCGAGGATGTGGCGGCGGCGGTGATGGATGACCGGGATCCCGGCCATCTGGCGGATTTCATCGCCCAGAACATCGTGCTGCGCCATCAGGACCGCCAGCTGATCCTGGAGGAGGAGCGGCCGGTCCTCCGCCTGCGGAAGGTCAACGAGCTGCTGGCCCGGGAGACCGAGGTCCTGGGCTACGAGCAGGAGCTGGAGGGGAAGATCCGCCAGCAGATGGGCGAGGTGCAGAAGGACCACATCATCCGGGAGCAGATCCGCCTGCTCCAGCGGGAGCTGGGGGAGGACGACGACAGCGAGCTGGGCGACTACCGCCAGAAGATCCTGGAGCGGAAGCTGGAGGAGGAGATCGAGAAGAAGCTCCTCAAGGAGGTGGACCGCCTGGCAAAGCAGCCCTTCGGCAGCGCCGAGGGGGCGGTGATCCGCAACTACCTGGACGTGTGCCTGGAGATGCCCTGGGGGGTGGAGACCAAGGAGCGGGCCAGCGTGGCCGCCGCCCGGAAGCTCCTGGACCGGGACCACTTCGGCCTGGAGAAGGTGAAGGAGCGGATCCTGGAGTTCATCGCCGTGCGGCAGCTGAACCCCGACGCCAAGGGGCAGATCATCTGCCTGGTGGGCCCTCCGGGGGTGGGCAAGACCTCCATCGCCATCTCCGTGGCCGCTGCCCTGAACCGGAAGCTGGCCCGGCTGAGCCTGGGCGGCGTCCGGGACGAGGCGGACATCCGGGGCCACCGCAAGACCTATGTGGGGGCCATGCCCGGGCGGATCGTGGCGGCCATCAGCCAGAGCGGCAGCATGAACCCTCTGCTGCTGCTGGATGAGATCGACAAGATGGGCAACGACTACCGGGGGGATCCTGCCTCCGCCATGCTGGAGGTGCTGGACAGCGAGCAGAACTATGCTTTCCGGGATCACTTCCTGGAGATCCCCCTGGACCTCAGCAAGGTCCTGTTCATCACCACCGCCAATACCACCGCCACCATCCCCCGTCCCCTGCTGGACCGGATGGAGGTTATTGAGCTCACCAGCTATACCGACGAGGAGAAGCTCCAGATCGCCCGGCGGTACCTGCTGCCCAAGCAGATGAAGGAGCACGGCATCGCCAAGGGGGCCCTCCGGGTCAGCGACGAGGCCATCCGGGCCATCATCGCCGGCTACACCAAGGAGTCTGGCGTCCGTACCCTGGAGCGCACCCTGGGCAAGCTGTGTCGGAAGGCGGCAATGCGCCTGGTATCAAAGACTGTAAAGCGGGTAAGCGTTACAGACGAGAACCTGGAGGAATTCCTGGGCGTCCGGCGGTTCCTGCCGCCGGTGCTGGACAAGGACCCGGTGGGCGTGGTCAACGGCCTGGCCTGGACCGAGGTGGGCGGCGAGCTGCTGGAGGTGGAGGTCAATGTGATGGAGGGCTCCGGCAAGCTGGAGCTCACCGGCAACCTGGGCGACGTGATGAAGGAGTCCGCCCACGCCGCCATCAGCTGTATCCGCAGCCGGGCGGCCCAGCTGGGGGTGGACCCCGACTTCTACAAGACCAAGGACATCCATATCCACTTCCCCGAGGGGGCGGTGCCCAAGGACGGCCCCTCCGCCGGCGTGGCCATCACCACGGCGGTGGTGTCCGCCCTCACCGGGGTGCGGGTCCGCAGCGATGTGGCCATGACCGGCGAGGTGACGCTGCGGGGCCGGGTGCTGGCTATCGGCGGCCTGAAGGAAAAGACCATGGCCGCCAAGCGCAGCGGCATCCGCACGGTGATCATTCCCCGAGACAACCAGCGGGACCTGGAGGAGATCGACCCGGTGGTCCGGGAGGCCCTGCGGTTCGTCCCGGCGGAGACGGTGGACACGGTGCTGGCGGAGGCCCTGCTCCGCGCGGAGATCGTGGACGGCCGGGAGCCCCGGCCGGAGCGGGAGGACAAGGAGGAGATCGTGGCGGCTTTCGTTCCGCCAGAGGCTTCTGTAAAGGATTCCTCCTTGCGGCAGTAAAACACCCGCGCCGGTGTCCGGCGCAAGTTTCAGGAGGAGATGACCCATGGCCATCCCATACAATCAAGCGGAATTCGTGCTCTCCGCCGCGTCGCCCGCGGCCTTCCTGCGGGACGGCCGCAAGCAGCTGGCCTTTGCCGGCCGCTCCAACGTGGGCAAGAGCTCGGTGATCAACTGCCTCACCGGCCGGAAGAATCTGGCCCATGTGGGGGCCACCCCGGGCAAGACCGCCCAGATCAACTACTTTGCCCTGGGGGAGGCGGCCTACCTAGTGGACCTCCCCGGCTACGGCTACGCCAAGGTGTCCAAGGCGGAGCGGGACCGGTGGGGCCGGCTGATGGAGGCTTATTTCGCCTCCGGGCTCATCAGCTGGGGGGTCATGATCGTGGACGCCCGGCACAAGCCCACGGCGGACGACGTGACCATGGCCCGCTGGTTCTTCGACACCGGCTGCCCGGTGATCGTGGTGGCCAACAAGCTGGATAAGCTGAAGAAGTCGGAGATCGAGCCCAACCTGGCCCGGATCCGGGAGACCCTGGGCCTGGGGCCGGAGGATAGGCTGGTGCCCTTCTCCGCGGAGCGGGGCGACGGACGGGAGGCCCTCCGGGCCCTGCTGGACCGGGCCGTGGCGGGGGAGGACGCCCCGGTGTGAGCGGCCGGTCCGAAAAAAAGACAGAAGGGAGCCCCGCCACAAGGCGGGGCTCCCTTTGTGCTGGGGGGAGGGGTCAGCCGGCGGTGATGAAGGAATAGGTCACCGTGCCGCTGATGTCGTCATAGCTGCTCCACAGGGCGGTGACGGAGAACACCGCCTGGCTGGAGAGCTCCGGGACGGTAAAGTGGAAAGCGCCGTCCAGGAACTGGGTGTCCAGCTGGGTGCTGTTTTCATAGTCGGTCTCGTCGGCGCTCCAGTAGGCCACGCTCACGCTGTCAGGCGTGGTGGAAAACTGGAGGGACGTCTCGCCGGCGCTGAGGACAGCGATGGTAAGGTCCGCCTGGGCCTCCAGGGGATGGGCGGTGTCGGCCGCCATACTGCTGCCATTGCCCCAGCGGTCGGTGAGGGTCCAGCTGTAGCTGTAAGCGGGGATGGGGAAGGCGTCCTCGCCGGAGGTCAGGGTGAGGGTGGGGATGGATTCCTTGAAATCCTGGTCGGACACGCCGCAGCCTGCCAGCAGCAGGACAAGGGAGGCCAGAAGGAGGGAAACGATCTTTTTCATAGGGATTCTCCTTTTATAAACGGTTTCAAACAGACAGACGCAGACAGCGGAGAAATGTTCCGCGGCCGGAACGGCTGCGCCACCTTTGCAGTATACATCCGCCGGGGCCCCGGCGCAAGAGCGGATGGGCGGAAATCCGCCGGCGTCACAAAAAATTTGCATTTTCCTACTTTTCAAAACAGGGAAAATATATTAGAATAAGGGACGATGCAATGCCCCAGAACATGGAACGGAGGGAGCCCTATGGCGGAACCAAGATACAAGCGGGTCCTGCTGAAGATCAGCGGGGAGGCCCTGGCGGGAGATAAGCATTTCGGCCTGGATTTTGAGGTCATCGGACGGGTGTGTGATGTGATCAAGGAAGCGGTGGCCATGGGCGTCCAGGTGGGCGTGGTGGTCGGCGGCGGCAACTTCTGGCGGGGCGTCAAGGACGGCGGCGGAAGGATGGAGCGCACCCGGGCGGACCACATGGGCATGATGGCCACGGTGATGAACGCCCTGGCTCTGGCGGATGTGCTGGAGCAGAAGGAGGTGCCCGTCCGGGTCCAGACCGCGGTGGAGATGCGGGCCATGGCGGAACCCTATATCCGCTCCCGGGCCATCCGGCATCTGGAGAAGGGCCGGGTGGTGATCTTCGGCTGCGGCACCGGCAACCCCTTCTTTTCCACGGATACCGCGGCGGTGCTGCGGGCGGCGGAGATCGACGCGGACGTGATCCTGCTGGCCAAGAATGTGGACGGCGTGTACAGCGCGGACCCCAACAAGGACCCCGACGCGGTGAAGTACGACACCATCACCTACGACGACGTGCTGGCCAAGCACCTGGCGGTGATGGACTCCACCGCCACCAGCCTTTCCATGGATAACCATATCCCGGTGCTGCTCTTCGCTTTGAAGGATCCCTACAATATCATCCGGGTACTGCGGGGGGAACAGGTCGGAACGATTGTGAAGGAGGACTGACACATGAACAAGAGCGATTACAAGGTCTACGAGGATAAGATGAAGAAGTCCATCGACTCCGTGGCGGCGGACTTTGCCGCCGTCCGGGCGGGCCGGGCCAACGCCGCCGTCCTGGACCGGATCATGGTGGACTACTACGGCACCCCCACCCCCATCCACCAGATCGCTTCCATCGCCTCCCCGGATCCCCGGACCCTGACCATCCAGCCCTGGGACGCCTCGGCGGTGAAGCTCATCTGCAAGGCCATCCAGGAGTCTGACCTGGGCATCAACCCCCAGAACGACGGCCGGGTGATCCGCCTGGCCTTCCCCCAGTTGACGGAGGAGCGCCGCAAGGAGCTGGTCAAGCAGATCGCCAAGTACGCCGAGGGCGGCAAGGTGGCCATCCGCAATATCCGTCGGGATGCGGTGGATGCCTTCAAGGCCCAGAAGAAGAACGGAGAGCTCACCGAGGACGATCTGAAGATCGCGGAGAAGGACATCCAGAAGATGACCGACGACATGTGCAAGGAGCTGGACGCCCTGCTGGAGAAGAAGGAGAAGGAGCTGCTGGCGGTGTGAGCCGGCGGCAGGGGACGATATGAGGCTTGCTTTTTGGAAAAAGCATGACGATACGGCGGGGCAGGTGGATTTTAGCCGTCTGCCCCGCCACATCGCTATTATCCTGGATGGCAACGGCCGCTGGGCCAAGCGGCGGGGCCTGCCCCGCACGGCGGGACACAAGGTGGGGGCGGAGACCTTCCGCACCATCGCCACCTACTGCCGGGACATCGGTATCGAGTACCTGACGGTCTACGCCTTTTCCACCGAGAACTGGAAACGGCCGGAGGAGGAGGTGGCCACCATCATGTCCCTGCTCAAGCGGTACCTGCTGGAGGCCATCGACACCATGGAGCGGGACAACGTGCGCCTTTGCTTCATGGGGGACATGTCGGTGCTCAGCGGGGAGCTGCGGGAGCTGGTGGACCAGTGCAACCGCATCTCCGCCCGCCTGGACGGCTGCCAGTGCAACATCTGCATCAACTACGGCGGTCGGGCGGAGATCGTCCACGGCGCCCGGGAGTTTGCAAAGGACTGCCTGGCAGGGAAGGTAAAGCCGGATGACTTGACAGAAGAGGGCTTCTCGGATTACCTCTATTCCGCGGGGATCCCCAGCCCGGAGCTGCTGATCCGCCCCGGCGGGGAGCAGCGGCTGAGCAATTTCCTGCTGTGGCAGTGCGCCTACGCGGAATTTTATTACACGGACGTTCTCTGGCCCGACTTCTCCAAGGAGGAGCTCTGCCGGGCCATCGCCGCCTATCAGCACCGGGACCGTCGGTTCGGCGGGGTCGGGCGTTGAATCCTATCTCCTGAGGGAGGGCTTTTCTATGCGATCAAGAGTGCTGGTGTCTGTGGTAGGCGTACCGCTGATCCTGCTGGTCATATTCTGGGCACCGATCCAGGTCATGGTGGTGGCCCTGGGGCTGCTGTCGGCCATTGCCGCCTTTGAGCTGATGCGGTGCGTGGGTGTGGTCAAATCCCTGCGGGAGAGTTGCGTCCTAAGCAATGCGGCGATCCTGGGCGCGTTCTGTACAGTTCTTTTCCTTTACCGGTATGAGACGTACTACGCCGCCCTGGTCGTCGTCTATACGCTGCTGGTGTTCGCCTATGGGGTCTACCGGGGCGGGGCCGTCCGCTTCCAGCAGATGATGGCCGCCCTGTTTGCCATGTTCGCGGTGCCCTATGCCTTTGCCGCTTTCCTGCGGCTCCATGAACTGGGGCTCCACCGGGCCTACCTGCTGCTGCCGCTGCTGTTCAGCTTCTGCAGCGACACCTGCGCCTTTTTTGCGGGCCATGCCTTCGGCAAGCACAAGCTGGCGCCCAAGGTGAGCCCCCACAAGACGGTGGAGGGGGCTGTGGGCGGCCTGGTGGGCAATGCGGTGGGCGGAGCCATCTTCGCGCTCATCATGAACCTCAGCCTCGGGGAGGGGCTGGACTACCTGGGGATCATGGCGCTGGGCGTTTGCTGCAGTGTGATCGCCCAGCTGGGGGATCTCAGCTTTTCCCTCATCAAGCGGGAATTCGGCATCAAGGACTACGGCCACATTTTCCTGGAGCACGGCGGGGTGCTGGACCGCTTTGACAGCGTGATCTTCGTGGCGCCGGTGCTGTCTGCGCTGATAACGCTGGTGCTGTAAAAGGCCGTTCCCCCGGCGCTGTGGCCGGGCGCGGGCGGGGGAGGAGGGCTGGTTTCCGGCCATCAGGAGGAAATGATGAGACAAGCCATCACTGTACTGGGTTCCACCGGCTCCATCGGCCGGCAGACCCTGGACGTCTGCCGCCAGATGGGGCTCCAGGTGGAGGCTCTGGCGGCCTGCCGCAGCGTGGACCTGCTGGAGGAGCAGGTGCGGGAATTTTGCCCCCGGCTGGCGGTGCTGTACGATATGGACGCCGCGGCGGAGCTGGCCCGGCGGCTGTCCGGCCTGCCGGTCCGGGTGGCCTACGGCATGGAGGGCCTGGTGGAGGCGGCGTCCCTGCCGGAGAGCGGCACGGTGGTGACCGCCATGGTGGGGATGGTGGGCCTGCAGCCCACCCTGGCCGCCGTCCGCCTGGGGAAGCGGATCGCCCTGGCCAACAAGGAGACCCTGGTGTGCGCCGGGGAGCTGGTAATGGCGGAGGCCCGGCGCTCCGGCGCGGAGATCGTGCCGGTGGACAGCGAGCACTCCGCCATTTTCCAGTGCCTCCAGGGCTGCCGGGGCCGGGAGGAGGTCCGCCGGCTGATCCTCACCTGCTCCGGCGGCCCCTTCTACGGGCTCAGCCGCCAGGAGGTCTGGGGCAAGACCCGGCAGGAGGCCCTGCGCCACCCCAACTGGGCCATGGGCGCAAAAATCACCATCGACTGTGCCACACTGATGAACAAGGGCCTGGAATTCATCGAGGCCATGCGGCTGTTCCGCATGCCGCCGGAGCAGGTGTCGGTGGTGATCCACCGCCAGAGCATCATCCACTCCATGGTGGAGTTCCGGGACGGCGCCGTCCTGGCCCAGCTGGGGACGCCGGACATGCGCCTGCCCATCCGCTACGCCCTGACCTATCCGGCCCGGGCGGAGTCCCCGGCGGAGCCGCTGGACCTGCTGGCCTGCCCGCCCTTGACCTTTGGGCCGCCGGACAGGGAGGCCTTCCCCTGCCTGGGGCTGGCCATGGACTGTGCCAGGACCGGCGGCACCGCCTGCGCGGTGCTCAACGGGGCCAACGAGGCGGCGGTGGGGCTGTTTTTGGAGGAGAAGATCCCCTTCGGGCAGATCCCGGAGCTGGTGCAGCGGGCCCTCGACAGGATTCCCGTGCAATTAAATCCCGGCCTGGAGGATATACTGGAAGCAGACCGGGCGGCCCGCCAGATCGTGTGTGACAGCCGCAGGGGCGGCTGACCGGAGGAGTCCAACATAGAAAGGTAACCCAACGCCATGTATATTATCATTGCGATCCTGCTTTTCGGCATCCTGATCGCCGCCCACGAGTGGGGCCACTTCATCGCGGCCCGGCTCTGCGGCGTTACCGTCCACGAGTTCGCCATCGGCATGGGCCCCGCCCTGTGGCAGCACACCGGGAAGAAGGGCACCCAGTTTTCCGTCCGGGCCCTGCCCATCGGCGGCTACTGCGCCATGGAGGGGGAGGAGGAGGAATCCGACGACCCCCACAGCCTGAGCAACCAGGGCTTCTGGAAAAAGACCTTTGTCTTTGCCGCCGGGGCGCTGATGAATTTCCTGGTGGGCGTGGTGATCATTTTCCTCCTTTTTGTGGACGCCGGCGGCTTCTACACCCCGGAGATCACCGGCTTCGCCCCGGAATTCACCCTCCAGGGTGCGGACGGCCTCATGGAAGGAGATATCCTTTACAGTATTGACGGGGAGCGGATCTACCTCTATAACGACGTGAGCATGTTCCTGTCCCGGGGGGACGGGGACGGTTTTGACCTGGTGGTCCTCCGGAACGGGGAGAAGGTGACGCTGGAGGACGTCCCGCTGACCCTCCAGGAGTACACCTCCAACGACGGGGAGACGAAGTACACCGGTTACGGGCTGTATTTCGGCGCCGTGGAGGAGGCCACCTTCCCGGTAAAGCTGAAGATGACCTGGCTCAACGCCGTGGACTTTGTCCGCATTGTCCGGTACAGCCTCCAGGAGCTGCTCACCGGCGGGGCCGGGATCCAGGACCTCAACGGCCCGGTAGGGATCGTGGGGGCCATCAGCGAGGTGGGGCAGCAGAGCCCCTCGGTGCTGGCGGCCCTGGAGAACATCGCCTACTTCGGCGCCATGCTGGCGGTGAACCTGGCGGTGGTGAACCTGCTGCCCATCCCCGCCCTGGACGGCGGGCGGATCTTTTTCCTGGTCATCTCCACCATCTCCCTGCGGATATTCCGGAAAAAGATTCCCATGAAGTATGAGGCGGCCATCCATTTTGCGGGCTTCGCCCTGCTGATGGTACTGATCCTGGTGGTCACCTTCAACGATGTTGTCAGGCTCTTTGGCTGAGGAGGGGGAGATTTATGAGCAAACAGATCCTGGTGGGGGGCGTGCCGATAGGCGGCGGCGCACCGGTGTCCATCCAGTCCATGTGTTCCACCAAGACCCACGACGTGGCGGCCACGGTGGAGCAGATCCTCCGATTGGAGGAGGCGGGCTGCGAGATCATCCGGGTGGCGGTGCCGGATATGGCGGCGGCCAGGGCCGTGGGGGCCATCAAGAGCCGCATCCACATTCCCCTGGTGACAGATATCCACTTCGACTACAAGCTGGCACTGGAGTGCGCGGCCCAGGGGGCGGACAAGATCCGCATCAACCCCGGCAATATTGGCGGGGAGGATCGGGTAAAGGCAGTGGCCGACGCCTGCCGGGCGGGGAAGATCCCCATCCGGATCGGCGTCAACGGCGGCTCCCTGGAGCCGGAGCTGCGAAAGAAATACGGCGGCGTGACAGCGGAAGCCCTGGTGGAAAGCGCCATGGGCCATGTGGCGCTTCTCAATCAGTTTGATTTCGACGACATCTGCATTTCGGTGAAGTGCTCGTCGGTGCCCCTGACCATGGCGGCCTACCGGCTCCTGAGCCAGCGGTGCAGCTATCCCCTCCACCTGGGGGTCACCGAGGCAGGGACCCTCTCCATGGGGATCATCAAATCCGCCATGGGAATCGGCGGCCTTCTCTGCCTGGGGATCGGGGACACCCTGCGGGTGACCCTCACGGCGGACCCGGTGGAGGAGATCTATGCCGCAAAGAAGATCCTGCGGGCGGCAGGGCTCCGCCAGGACGGCCCCGATCTCATCGCCTGCCCCACCTGCGGCCGTACCTGCATCGACCTGATCCCCATGGCGGAGGAGGTGGAGCGGCGGCTCATGGGCTGCACCAAGCCCATCACCGTGGCGGTCATGGGCTGCGCGGTGAACGGCCCCGGCGAGGCGTCCTCCGCGGACGTGGGCATCGCCGGCGGAAAAGGGGAGGGCCTGCTGTTCCGGAAGGGGAAGATCCTGCGGAAGGTGCCCCAGGAGCAGCTGGTGGACGCCCTGATGGCGGAGATTCAGCAGCTGTAAGGGCGCTTTTGGGACTCCCGTTGGGCCCTTTGGGGTCCGGCGGCGGCCCCGGACGGTGGGGCGCGGCATCGGCTCCGGGCAAAACGGCGTTTTGCCATGCAGTTTGGCTCCTGGGAAAAGGAGCAAGATCAAACCCTGTGGAACGGAAGGCAGCCATGGCACAGAAGATACCTTTTTTTGAACTATTTCATACAGTGGACCTGCCCTGGGAGCTGCGGGTGGCCCTGGACGGCGCGTACCTGACCGAAGCGGCGGTGGACCGGGAGAGCCGGGCGCTGACCATGGCCCTCACCGTCCGGCGGGAGCTGGGGGAGAGCCTGGCCGCCCTGGAGGCGGCGGTGGCGGAGGCGTACGGCCTGAAGAGCGTACATACCCAGCTGAAGGTCTCCGCGCCGGCCCAGGAGCCCGGCGGCAAAAAGGAGGGCGGGGACGTGGTCATGGGCGGCGCCATCAAGGGCGCCGTCCAGCCTATGACCGGCCTCAACCCCAAGATGGGCAGCGTCATCGTGGCGGGACGGGTGTTTTTTTCCGACCTCTATGAGACCCGGCGGCCCGGGGTGTTTTGCCTGACCTTCGACATGACGGATTTCCAGACCTCCGTCCGGGTGACCAAGTACATGCAGAAGGAGGAGAAGGAGGCCCTGAAAAAGGACGTGAAGCCCGGCATGTGGCTGAAGGTCCAGGGGTACGTCAAGCTCAACCGGGACGGCAGCGACATCGTGCTGGATCCCCGGAACATCAATACCTACCCTCATGAGATGCGCAGGGACACAGCGGAGGTCAAGCGGGTGGAGCTCCATATGCACACCACCTTCTCCAACATGGACGCCCTCTCCCCCCTGAACCCCAAGGCGGGGCCGGAGGGGAACATCATCAAGCGGGCGGAGGCCTGGGGCCACCCCGCCATTGCCGTCACCGACCACGGGGTGGCCCAGGGCTTCCCCGACGCCTGGCACTCCGCCGGGGACATCAAGATCATCTACGGCATGGAGGGCTACTACGTCAACAACCTGGACGACCGGGTGGCCGTCCACGGGGAGAAGGACGCCTCCTTCGAGGACGAGTATGTGGCCTTTGACATTGAAACCACGGGATTGCATGTAAAGCAGGATGCCATTACAGAGATTGGCGCGGTAGTGATCCACGACGGGAAGGTGGGGGATCGTTTCCAGACCTTTGTGGATCCCGGCCGCCACCTGACCCCGGAGATCATCGCCCTCACCGGCATCACCGACGCCATGCTCCAGGGGGCGCCCCAGCCGGCGGAGGCCCTGGGGGCCTTTCTGGACTTCGTGGGGGAGCGGCCCCTGGTGGCCCACAACGCGGAGTTCGACATCGGCTTTATCCGGGAGGGCTGCCGGACAGCGGGCATCCCCTTCGCCCCCACCTATGTGGACACCCTGATCCTGGCCCAGAACCTGCTGCCGGAGCTGGGGAAGTACAAGCTGGACGTGGTGGCGGAGCATCTGCGGCTGCCGGCCTTCCAGCACCACCGGGCCAGCGACGACGCCGCCACCTGCGGCCTGTTCCTGCCCCACTTCTTCCAGAAGCTGGAGGGGATGGGGGTACATAGCCTTCAGGCCGTCAATGCCGCCATGCCGGCTCTCCGCGCCCAAGGCCACGCCAACCGGCGGCCCCGGCACATCATCCTCCTGGCGAAGAACAAGGTGGGGCTGAAGAACCTCTACCAGATGATCTCCGCCTCCAACCTGAAGCATTTCAAGCGGGTGCCCCTGATCCCCAAAAGCGAGCTCATCGCCCACCGGGAGGGGATCATCGTGGGCTCCGCCTGCGAGGCGGGGGAACTGTTCCAGGCGGTGGCGGAGTACAAGGACTGGGGGGAGCTCAAGCGCATCGCCTCCTTCTACGACTACCTGGAGAT
>CALXGG010000054.1 GCA_944387785.1 uncultured Oscillospiraceae bacterium
AGCAGCGGGAAAAATCCACCGCGTAACGCTGGCCGATACAGAGTAAGCCGCCCCGCCGGGAGACCCGGCGGGGCGGCCTTTTTCATTTCAGCAGTCTATTTCGGTCGGCCTACACAGCAGGCGTAGATGGCAAACTCCGCCGTCTTGTCCTCCGAGGGGCCGGAGGGAAGGCCCAACAGGGCATCCAGCTTCTCCTGTTCATAAGCCGCGATAGCGCAGCAGCCCAGGCCCAGGCTCTCGCAGGCCAGGTACACATTCTGGCAGGAATGGCCTGCGTCCAGCAGGATATATTTCTGGGCCTTGTTGTCATAGCGCCACTCCGTGCGGTAGGGCACCGCCGTCCACACCAGGCACACCGGTGCCTTGCCGGCAAAGGGCTGGCCCGCCAGGGCGTCCGCCAGCTTCTCTCCCTGGTCCGGCGTCTGCCTGACCAGCTCCAGCCGGCCCTCCAGCGCCAGATAGTGGTAGAGGCCCGGCGCAAGGCCCGTCACCCCGTTGACAAAGGCGTACAGCTCCAGCGGGTGCCGGGCTCCGGCGGAGGGGACGGTGCGCAGGGTGGCCGTATCCTTCCGGAAGCCCCGGACCCCCTGGGCAGCCCAAAGGAGGAACGACAGCTCCTCCAGGGCCAGGGGGCTGCCGTCGTAGGCCCGCCGGGAGCGGCGGCCCTCCAGCAAGGCGGAGAGATGGGACACCTCCCACTCCGGCAGCAGGAACTGCTCCCCGCCCCGGATCACCGCCGCCGGCGGCATGGCCACCTGCTCCTGCTGGTCTGAGAGCGTATCTTCCGTGTCCAGGGCCGTATAGCCCTTCAGCATCTCCCGCAGGGAGACGGTATCCTTGTGCCGCACAGCTGCGCCTCCTTTTTCTCTGTCCTGCCCCTGTTTTCATCCTGCGCAAAGCTGAGCTTTGCGCCAAACGTTCTTTTTGGTTCTTTTTCTTTCAAGAAAAAGAATAAACCACAGTCTGTCCTACTAGTCCTCCCAGGGGATGACGTGCTCACCGTCGTCCCAGCTGGCGTGCTTCATGCCGGACAGCTCGTCGGGCGTAAAATCGCTGCCGCCGCCCTTGGCCATCTGCAGCTCCTGCCACTTTTCCCGGGAAATGAGCAGCTGCCGGGGCTTGGAGCCCTCAAAGGGGCCCACGATGCCCCGCTCCTCCATCTGGTCCACCAGGCGGGCGGCCCGGGAGTAGCCCAGCTTCAGCCGCCGCTGGAGCATGGACACCGACGCCTGGCCGGTCTCCAGCACCACCTCCACGGCGGCGGGCAGCAGCTCGTCCTCGTCGCCGCCCTCGCTTACCTCCTGGGCAGCGCCGGAGGAGCCGCCCTTCTTCTCCTTCTCCTGAAGGGCCTCCTCGATCTTCCGCATAACTTCATCAGAGTACTGGGCTTCACCGGTGGACTTCACGTAGGCCACCACCCGCTCGATCTCCTCCGGGGTGATGAAGCAGCCCTGGACCCGCTGGGGCTTCCCCGCCCCCAGGGGGGCATACAGCATGTCGCCCCGGCCCACCAGCTTTTCCGCGCCGGCGGTGTCCAGGATGATCCGGGACTCCAGGCTGGAGGCCACCGCAAAGGCGATGCGGCTGGGAATATTGGCCTTCATGAGGCCGGTGATCACGTCCGCCGAGGGGCGCTGGGTGGCAATGACCAGATGCATCCCGGCGGCACGGCCCATCTGGGCCACCCGGCAGATGGATTCCTCCACCTCCTTGGCGGCCACCAGCATCAGATCCGCCAGCTCGTCGATGACCACCACGACGGAGGCCATATGGGGCAGATCCTCCCGTTTCTGGGCGACCGCGTTATACTCCTCCATCTTCTTGACCCCCAGCTCAGAGAAGGTCTTGTACCGCTTCATCATCTCATACACCGCCCACTGGAGGGCGCCGGCAGCCTTTTTGGGATCCGTGACCACCGGGATCAGCAGATGGGGGATGCCGTTATAGGGAGCCAGCTCCACCATCTTGGGATCCACCATGATGAACCGGACGTCCTCCGGGCTGGATTTGTACAGCAGGCTGATGATAAGGGAGTTGGTGCACACCGATTTACCGGAGCCGGTGGTGCCGGCAATGAGCACATGGGGCAGCTTGGCGATATCCCCCACGATATCACGGTTGCCGATGTCCCGGCCCACCGCAAAGGCCACCGGCGACTTATGCTGGGTAAAGGCCCGGGACTCGATGACGTCCCGGATCAGCACCGGGGACACGGCCTTATTGGGCACCTCGATGCCCACCACGGAGATCTTATCGGGAATCGGGGCGATCCGCACGCCGCTGGCCCCCAGGGCCAGGGCGATGTCGTCAGAGAGGTTGGTGATCTTGGAGAGCTTTACCCCCTGGTCCAACACGAACTCGTAGCGGGTGATGGCGGGGCCCCGGACCACATCCCCGGCGGCGGCGTCCACGCCGAAGCTGCTGAGGGTGTCCGCCAGCCGCTGGGCGTTGGTGCGCAGCTCCGCCCCGGCCTCGATATAGTTGTCCCGCCCGTTGTGGTCCAGCAGGGTCACCGGCGGGAAGGCGTAGGCCTCCTCCCCCGCCGCCAGGCTGCTCTCGATCTCCGCCGTCACCTGGGCGGCGGCGGACGCCACGTCCGCGCCCTTCTTCCGCTTCCTTTCCTCCGCCGGCGCCGCCTCCTCCTGGAAGGGGTCGCCCTGGACCGGGGCGGGAATGGGCTCCGGCGCCGGGATGGGCGCGGGTTCCGCCGCCGCCGGGGCCGCTGCCGGGGCCCCCCGGCTTTCCTCCCCGCCGCCGTCCAGCAGGTCCGCGGGGGTCATCTGCCCCTTGGCCCGGGGCTTGAAGAAGCCGGACATGATGCCCCCTTTGGCCTTCCCGGGCTCCTCGTCCAGCGGAATGTCGATCTCCGGCCGGGAGGCGGCGGCAGGGGCCTTCCGGCGCTGGGGCCGGGCCTGGGGGGCCTCCACCGGCTGGAAGAAGCCCTCGTCCTCCTCCTCGTCCTCGTAGTCCTCCACCCGGTAATCCAGGTGGTCCCGCTCCTTCCAGAGCTTCACCAGGGTGGCCAGGCTGATCTGGAAGGCCACCATCACCAGCGCGAAGATCAGCACGCAGAAGATGATCACCGACGCCGGCTTGCCCAGCACCGCCATGAAGCCGTGGGCGGTGGCCCCGGAGAGGACGCCGCCGGAGAGGAGCTCCCCGCCGCTCTCCCACAGCTTGCCCAGGAGGCCGTCCGGGGAAGTAAAATTCTGCTTGCAAAACAGCATGTGGCACAGCCCGCCAAAAAGATAGGGCACCAGCAGCGTACAGGCGGTGCGCAGGGCCACAGGCCGTCCTTTATGGGTCAGCAGGATCCAGGCCCCCACCGCCAGGGCGGGCGCCAGCAGGTAATAGCCAAAGCCCAGCAGCCCCTTGAAAAAGATGGGCAGCAGGGAAATGAGCCAGCCGTCCTCGGTAAAATAGCTGATGAGGATGCACAGCGCCGCGATCAGGAACGCAACGCCGGTGACCTCCCGGCGGACAGGCCGCTTGCCCCGGCCGCTCCGGGCGCTATTGCGGCCGCCGCCGCTCCGGGAACCGCCGCGGCTGCCGGAGCGGCCGCCCGATCCCGCGGCGCCGCTGCGGGACGTGCTCCCCCGGCTGCCGGATGTGGTTTTCTTCTGTGTCGTCGCCATGAATTCTTCCCTTCCTTACGGTCCCGCCCCGGCCCGGAATACCGGCGCCCGGGGCGGGTGGGTGTTATTGGATGGCCGTCAGCACCAGGGTCAGGATACCCACGGCCCAGCAGTAGTAGGAAAACGCCCCGAACTTGCCCTTGTCCGCCACCATCCGTACCAGGCGGATGGAGAGGTAGCCGGAGATGGCCGCCGCCGCCACCCCCAGCAGGTAGGCGGGGATAAGGGCGGGATCCACCCCCTCGCTGACCTCGTCCGTGATGTGGAGGATGTTGGCCCCCAGCACCGCGGGGATGGACAGCAGGAAGGCAAAGCGGACCGCGAACCGCCGCTCCAGGCCGCAGAAGCAGCCGGCGGAGATGGTCATGCCGGAGCGGGAGATCCCCGGGCAGGTGGCGATGGCCTGGCCCACGCCGATCACCAGCACGTCCCCGATGGTGGTGGACTTCTCATTCTTCCGCCCCTTGCGGATCCGGTCGCAGGCAAAGAGCAGGCCGCCGGTGACCAGCAGGGCCGCCCCTACGAAATAGGTGTTGCTGTACAGCCCCTCCACCATGTCCTGGATGGGCAGCACCAGGAACAACGGCAGCGTGCCCACGACGATCAGCAGGATCAGCCGCCGGGCCGGAGGGATGTCCTTGGGCATGCCGCCCCGGCGGATATCGCCGATGGTGCGGAAAAACTCCAGCACCATCTCCTTGATGTCCGCCCAGTAGGCCACGAATACCGCCGCCAGGGTGCCCAGATGGAGCAATACGTCAAAAAACACATCGTCGGTGCCCTCTACCCCCAGGCCCAGCAGGTTCTGGGCAATGGAGAGATGGCCGGAGCTGGAGATGGGCAAGAACTCCGCCACACCTTGGATGATACCTAACATCAGCGCGTTCAACAGGGACACAGCGTCGCCTCCTCATAAAATGTCAAGTTATATGATACCACAAACGGCGGCGGGTTTCCACCGTTTTTTGCCGCCGGATCCCGGGAGACAAAAAACTGTCACTCTGAACGGAGCGGAGAAGATCTCGCTTTCCGCTTCGTTCAGAATGACAGGATCGGGGGCCTTCCCGTCCCTTCGGGGCTACGGCTCCTGCCGCTCCAGGGCGTCCCGGGCCGCGGCCTGCTCCGCCTCCTTCTTGCTGTGGCCGCCGCCGCGCCCGATGGGCGCGCCGTTGAGCCGCACCTCAAAGACGAAGGTCTTGTTGTGGTCAGGGCCGCTCTCCTCCACCATGTGGTAGGTGAGCTGCTGGCCGATCTTCCGCTGCACGATCTCCTGGAGCGTGGTCTTGTAGTCCTTGCGCTCCTCGGCGGCGGGGGCCCGGCTGAGCAGCACCCGGTGGATCAGGCCCCGGACCTGCTCCATGCCGCCGTCCAGGTACACGGCGGCGAACACCGCCTCCACCGCGTCGGCCAGAATGGACTGCCGCTCCCGGCCGCCGCCGGCCTCCTCACCTTTGCCCAGCTTCAGGTACTGGCCCAGCTCCAGGAGCTTGGCCACCTCGTAGAGGCTCTGCTCGCACACCAGGGCCGCCCGCATCCGGGTCAGGTCCCCCTCCGGCAGCCGGGGATAGGCCTTGAACAGAAACTCTGCCGTGATGAAGCCCAGCACGCTGTCGCCCAAAAACTCCAGCCGCTCATTGCTGCTGATCCCCGCGCCCCGGTGCTCGTTGGCGTAGGAGCTGTGGTTCAGGGCCTCCCCCAGCAGCGCCCGGTCGGAAAAGGTATAGCCCAGCTTTTTCTCCAGAGATTCCATCTCAGCACCTCCTTTCTCCAAAAAGAAAGCCCCGCCCGTGGGGCGCTGCACGCCCGTCCGACGAGGCTCTCTCTCAATTTTCACTTGTAGTTTTACTTATCCAGCTTTCTGGTCAGAAAATTGACACAGTCGCCCACGGTGGACAGAGAGGCCAGCTCCTCCTCACGGACTTCGCCGATCTCAAACTCCTCCTCCATGCTCATCACCAGCTCCACCAGGTCCACGGAATCGGCGCCCAGATCCTCCTCAAAGGATGTATCCATGGTGATCTCATCGGGATCCACGGCGAACTGCTCGGCAATGATCTTCTGCATATGTTCGAAAATGTCCTGCACGTACTCTTCCTCCTTTCCCAAGGGAATCATTGGGGGTTCATTGGCATGATAAAACTTTTCGCTTCCACTGTCAATAGCCTTGGCAGGATTTCCCCCGCCCGGCCGGTTTTTCCCTCAACGGTCGATCTTCATGAGATCGATGTTCTCCTCGATGGCCCCGCTGATGTTGGCCCGGGCCGCGGCCACCGCCTGGCCCACCGCGTTCTCGATGGCCCGGGCGCCGCTGGAGCCGTGGGCCTTGATCACCGGCTTGGTCAGGCCCAGGAAGGGCGTGCCGCCGATGGTGTCCGGGTTCAGCCGGTCCTTGAAGGCCGCAAGGCCGTCCTTCACCAGGAGGGCCGCCGCCTTGGTCCTGAGGCTCTTCAAAAACATGCCCTTGAGCTCCTTGCCCAGGAAAGAGCCCACCCCCTCGATGGTCTTGAGCATCACGTTTCCGGAGAAGCCGTCGGTCACGATCACGTCGCAGCCGCCCTTGACGGCGTCCTTGGCCTCGATGTTGCCGATGAAGTTGAGGTGGCCGGCGTCCCCCGCCGCCCGGAGGGCGGCATAGGCGTCCCGCCGCAGCTGGTCCCCCTTGGTGTCCTCGGCGCCGATGTTCAAAAGGCCCACCCGGGGCTTTGCAAGGCCCAGCACCCGGGAGGCGTAGAAGCTGCCCAGGTAGGCAAACTGCATCAGGTACTCCACAGAGCATTCCGCGTTGGCCCCGCAGTCGATGAGCACCGCCTGCCCCCCCGCCGTTGGGATCACCGGGGCCATGGCCGCCCGGCGGATGCCCCGCACCCGCTTGACCAGCAGCGTCCCGGCGGACAGAAGGGCCCCGGTGCTGCCGGCGGAGACGAAGGCGTCCCCCTCCCCGTTCTTCAGCATGGTGAGGCCCACCGTGATGGAGGAGTCCTTCTTGGTCTTGAAGGCGGTGGCGGGGTCGTCGTGCATGTCGATGACCTCCGTGGCGTTGACCAGGCGCACATTGCCCGGCGCGCCGCCGCATTGGCTCACCGCCAGCCGCACGTCCGCCTCCCGGCCCACCAGGAGGATCTCCAGGTCCCTCTTGGCCCGGGCGGCGTTCAGCGCCCCCCGCACGATCTCCAAAGGGGCGTTGTCCCCTCCCATGGCGTCAATGATGATCTTCATGAATCTCTCCTTTATCCCGGGACGGCCAGGCCCCTGTCTCTCTCCCGCTTACCGCGCCGCCTCCTCCCGGAGGCTGTCAATGACGGAAAGGCTCCGGCGGCTGAGCTCCCCGTTCTTGTTCCGCTTGCCCCCCTTGACCCGGTAGCCCAGGGGGGAGATGATGCCGAAATTGATGTTCATGGGCTGGAACTCCCCGATGCTCTCGTCGGAGACGTACAGCCCCAGGGCCCCGATGGCCGTCTCCCGGGGAAAGTCCACCGGCTCCATCCCCCGCAGCCGCCGGGAAAGCTCCACCGCCGCCAGGTAGCCGGAGGCGGTGGACTCCACATAGCCCTCCACGCCGGTCATCTGCCCGGCAAAGGTGAGCCGGGGCTGCCGGCGCAGCTGATAGTACCGGTTGAGGAGCCGGGGGGAATCCAGGTAGGTGTTGCGGTGCATCACGCCGTAGCGGACGTACTCCGCCTCCCGCAGGGCGGGGATCATGGAGAACACCCGCTTCTGCTCCCCGAACTTGAGATGGGTCTGGAAGCCCACGATGTTGTAGATGGAGCCCTCGGCGTTGTCCCGGCGCAGCTGCACCACGGCGTAGGGCTCCTTCCCGGTCCGGGGGTCCTTCAGCCCCCGGGGCTTCAGGGGCCCGTAGCGCAGGGTGTCCTCCCCCCGGCGGGCCATCACCTCCACGGGCATACAGCCCTCAAACACGCCGCTGTCCTCGAAGCCGTGGACCTCCGCCTCCCGGGCGGCGCACAGCTCCCGCCAGAAGGCACGGTACTCCGCCTCGTCCAGGGGGCAGTTGACATAGTCCGCCGTGCCCTTGTCGTACCGGGAGGCGAACCAGGCCGAGGACATGTCCACGCTCTCAAAGGTGACCAGGGGCGCGGCGGCGTCAAAAAAGTGCAGGTCCGTGCCCGCCCCGAAGAGGGCGAACAGCTTCTCCGCCAGGGCGTCGCTGGTGAGGGGGCCGGTGGCCACGAGGACCTCCCCCTCCGGCACTTCCGTCACCTCCCCCGCCTCCACGGTGATGAGGGGGTGGGAGCGGATGGCCTCGGTCACATAGCGGGCAAAGCCGTGGCGGTCCACCGCCAGGGCCCCTCCGGCCTCCACCCGGGTGGCGTCCGCCGCCCGGAGGATCAGGCTCCCCAGCCGCCGCAGCTCCTCCTTGAGAAGGCCCACCGCGTTTTCCAGCTGGTCGCTGCGCAGGGAGTTGGAGCACACCAGCTCCGCGAAATCCGGGCTGGTGTGGGCGGGGGTCATCTTCTCCGGCTTCATCTCCCGCAATGTCACGGGGATCCCCCGTTGGGCCAGCTGCCAGGCGGCCTCGCTGCCCGCCAGGCCCGCCCCGATCACTGTTACCTTCATGGTTTTCTCCTTATGGCCGCTCACGCCCCGGCGCCGTCCGCCTTGGCGGCGGACTTCCGGGCGGCGGGCTTCTTCGCCGCAGGCTTCTTGGCCGGGGCCTTTGCCCCGGCGGCTTTCTTGGCGGCGGGCTTCTTCGCCCCGGCGCTTTCCGCCGCGCCGGCCTTCCCGGCCTCCTTCTCCCCCTCCGCGGCGGTTTTCTTGCGGTAGCCGCCCCGCTTCTCCTCGGGGGTGAAGTTGGCGCACTGCTCATTGATGCAGTAGGGCTTCTTGAAGCCCTTGCCGGACTTCTTGAACATGGTGTGGCCGCACACCGGGCAGTCGTCCGCCACCGGGATGTCCCAGGTCATGAAGTCGCAGCGGGTGGCCTCGTCCTTATCGCTGTTGTGCTCGCAGCCGTAGTAGGCGTAGCCGTTGCGGGAGGTCTTTTTCAGGATCCGGCCGCCGCACTTGGGGCACCGGCCCGGCATAGCCACCACCAACGGCTTGGTGAAGGTGCACTCCGGGTATCCCGGGCAGGCCAGGAACCGGCCGAACCGGCCGCTCTTGATGACCATTTTCCGGCCGCACACGTCGCAGACCTCGTCGCTCTCCTCGGCGGGGACCTTCAGCCGCACCCCCTCCAGCTCCTGCTCCGCCTTCTCCAGGTTGGTCTTGAAGGGCTCGTAGAACTCATGGAGCAGGGTGCGCCACTCCTTGGTCCCCTCCTCCACGTCATCCAGCTCCTTCTCCATATCGGCGGTGAAGCGGGTGTTGACGATGTCGGCGAACTTGTCGCACATGAGGCCGTTGACCACCTCGCCCAGGGGGGTGCTCCGGAGGTACTTTCCCTCCTTCACCACATACTCCCGGTCCAGGATGGTGCTGACGGTGGGGGCATAGGTGGAGGGGCGCCCGATGCCGTTTTCCTCCAGGGCCCGGATCAGGGAGGCGTCGGTGTACCGGGCGGGAGGCTGGGTAAAGTGCTGTTCCTTGTCAAAGCCGTGGAACACCAGGCTCTGGCCCTCCCGCAGGTCGGGAAGGCGGGCCTCCTTGGCCTCCTCCTTCTCCTCGTCCTTCCCCTCCTCATAGACAGCGGTATAGCCCGAAAACTTCAGGCTGCTGCTGGAGGCCCGGAAGCTGTGGCCGGCGGCCTCCACCTCCACGGAGACGCTGTCGTAGACCGCGTTGGCCATCTGGCAGGCCACAAAGCGGCTCCAGATCAGCCGGTAGAGGCGGTACTGCTCAGCGGTGAGATCGCCCTTGATCTGCTCCGGGGTCAGCGTCACGTCGCTGGGCCGGATGGCCTCGTGGGCGTCCTGGGCCCCGGCCTTGGTGCGGAAGGTCCGGGCGGAGCCGGGGTAGTAGGCCTCGCCGTAGCGGCCCAGGATAAACGTCCTGGCCGCCGAGAGGGCCTCGTCGCTCAGGCGCAGGGAGTCGGTACGCATGTAGGTGATAAGGCCCACCGCGCCCTCGCCGGAGATGTCCACGCCCTCATAGAGCTGCTGGGCGATGGCCATGGTCCGCCGGGGGGTCATGCTCAGCTTCCGGCTGGCCTCCTGCTGGAGGGTGGAGGTGGTGAAGGGAGGCGAGGGGGAGCGCTGCTTGTCCTGGCGCTTCACGGACTTCACCGTGAAGGCGGCGTTCTCCACCTGGGCCATCACCTCGGCTACCTCCTCGGCGGAAGTGAGCTCCCGCTTTTTGCCGTTCTCCCCGTGGTACCGGGCCAGGAAGCGGCCCTTCTCGCCGCTGTCCACCCCCAGCTTGGCGTCCAGGGACCAGTACTCCTGGGGCTGGAAATCGGCGATCTCCTTCTCCCGGTCGCAGACCATCCGGGTGGCCACCGACTGGACGCGGCCGGCGGAGAGGCCCCGGCGGATCTTCTTCCACAGCAGGGGCGAGAGCTGGTAGCCCACGATCCGGTCCAGGATCCGCCGGGCCTGCTGGGCGTCCACCAGGTTCTGGTCGATGTCCCGGTAGGCGGCGATAGACTCCTTCACCACCCGCTTGGTGATCTCATTGAAGGTCACCCGGCGGGCCTTGTCAGCGGAGAGGCCCAGCAGCTCCCGCAGGTGCCAGCTGATGGCCTCCCCCTCCCGGTCCGGGTCGGTGGCCAGATATACATACTCACTGCCTTTGGCAGATTTTTTCAGGTCGTTGATGATGTCCTCTTTCCCCTTGATGGGGCGGTAGTTGGGTTCAAAGTCGTGCTCGAGATCCACCCCCAGGGTGCTCTTGGGCAGATCCCGCAGGTGGCCCATGCAGGCCTTCACCTGGTAGTCCGGCCCCAGGTACTTGCCGATGGTCTTGGCCTTGGCCGGGGACTCTACGATCACGAGGTTCGTTTTTGCCATGGTTTCCTCCTGGGCACGGCTCCGCCGCGCCGTTTATAGTTTTGCCGCCCGGGCGGCGGCTCAGTCCTTCCCCTCCAGGGTCACCGCCAGGGAGAACCGCTTGCCGCTGCCCTGCTCCACCACGCCGTCCAGCTCCAGCATGGTCAGCGCCGACAGGACCCGGCGGGTAGGAAGCTCCGTCTCCGCGATGATGTCGTCCACATGGAGGGTCCGCCCGTCCAGGGCGCGGACGATCCGCACCTGGTCGTCGGTAAGGCCGTGGCCGCCGGAGAGATCCAGCACCGGCCGCGCCGCCTCCGGGGGCGCCGGCGTCTCCTCCGCCGGTTTCCCGGCCGCCGGCTTCTCTTCCGTCGGCTTTTCCGCCATCCCGGCCTCCTCCTGGGGGCCGAAGCGCCGGGGCTCCTCCGCCCGGAAGGGCCGGAGCTTGTGGGGGAAGCGGGCGGCGTAGCAGCTGAGGACGTCCCAGCCGTCGGTGACCACCCCCGCGCCGTCCCGCAGCAGCCGGTTGCTGCCGGCACAGTGCCAGTCGTCGGCCTGGCCCGGCACGGCGAACACGTCCCGTCCCTGTTCCAGGGCATGGTTGACGGTGATGAGGGTACCGCTGCGCTCC
The DNA here is from genome assembly GCA_944387785.1 of uncultured Oscillospiraceae bacterium. GTDB lineage: Bacteria > Bacillota > Clostridia > Oscillospirales > Oscillospiraceae > Pelethomonas. The sequence continues at coordinate 11,151 of CALXGG010000054.1, forward strand.
GGGGCCTCGATGACCACGGTGCCCAGGCACAGCCCGCTGATGATCCGGTTGCGCACCGGGAAATGGGTGCGGTCATGGGGCGTGCCCGGCGGGTACTCCGAGAGGATCACGCCCCGTACGGCGATGTCCTCATAGAGCCAGCGGTTCTCCCGGGGATAGATGATGTCGTGGCCGCCGGCGATCACCGCAGCGGTAAAGCCGCCGGAGCGCAGGGCGCCCCGATGGGCGGCGGCATCCCCGCCGGCAGCCAGGCCGGAGACGATCAGTGCCCCCAGCCCCGCCATCTGGAAAGCCAGCTTCTCCCCCATGCTCTGGGCGTAGGGGGAGGCCTTCCGGGAGCCCACCATGGCGATGGCCACCTCGTCGTCAAAGGCCGGCATCCGGCCCTGGACATACAGCAGCAGGGGCGGCTCGTAGATATTGCGCAGGCGGTCGGGGTACTCCGCGTCGTGGATGGTGACGATCCGCAGGCCCAGCCGCTGGCAGTCCCCCAGGATGGCGTCCGCCCGGCCGGTGGACTTGTCCTCCAGGGCTGTGAGCCCCTGGCGGGTCATGCCCTCCACCAGGGCGTACTCCTCCCTGTCCCCGTAATAGACCTTGTCCGGCTGGCCGAAGTGCTCCAGCAGGGCCAGCCGCTGGGAGCGGCTCAGGCCCTCCAGCTGGGAGAGCCACAGCCAGTACTTCAAAGACGCCATTTCCCCTCTCTCCTTCCCCTTAGGCGCAGGCCGCCCGGCATGTTACCTGCCGGGCGCGTCCTGTCGGTATCCCTCCCACAGGAGGGTGGCCGCCGCGATGGCGGCGTTCAAGGATTCGCAGCGTTCCCGCATGGGGATGCGGATGGTGCCGTCACAGGCGGCCAGGGCGGCGGCGCTGAGGCCCCGCCCCTCGCTGCCGATGAGGATGGCCCCCCGGGTGAGGTCCGCCTGCCGGGCGTCGGCGGTGTCCGCCCGGAGGGCGGCCCCCAGCAGGGGCAGCCCCGCCCGCCGCAGCAGCGGCAGCAGCCCGGAAAGCGTGCCGCTCCAGGCCGGGCAGCGGAACACCGCGCCCATGGAGGCCCGGACGGTCTTGGGATTGTACAGGTCCGCGCAGCCCTCCAGAAGGATCAGCCCGTCCGCCCCGAAGGCGTCGGCGGTGCGCAGGATGGTGCCCACATTGCCGGGGTCCTGGACCCCCTCCAGGGCCAGGTACCGCCGCCCGGTGAGGGCCTGCGGCAGCCCCGCTGCCGGCAGCCTTGCCAGGAACAGGGCCCCCTGGGGGGCCTCCATGGGGCTGATGGAGCGCATCACGTCCTCCGGCACCTCCACCGCCCGGACCCCCGCCGGCAGCGCCGGCAGGGACACGGCGGCGGTATGGACCACGGCGGTCACCGGCGCCTCCCAGGCCAGGGCCTCCTGCAGGAGCTTCACCCCGTCCCCCAGGTACTCCCCGGTTTTTTCCCGGTAGGAGCGGGAGGACGCCAGCTTCCGGATGTGGGTCATCAAGGGATTGGTACGGCTGGTGATCCGTTCCGCCATAGGTCAGCCTCTTAGTCCAGGGGCTTCATGGTGGGGAACAGGATCACGTCCCGGATGGAGTCGCTGCCCGTCAGCAGCATGACGCAGCGGTCGATGCCGATGCCCAG
>CALXGG010000055.1 GCA_944387785.1 uncultured Oscillospiraceae bacterium
CGGATCCGGCGGCGGAGGAGGGCGGTGTTCTGCACCAGGGTCTCGGTGAAGCCGTCGTGGCTGCCCCGGAGGACCTTACCGTCGGAGGGCTCGGACACCGCCCGGCAGGGGTAGCCCTTGGCGTCGATAAGGGCGCAGTGGTCAAAGCCGTCCACCAGCAGCACCGTTTTCCCCAGGAAGGCCCCGGTGAGGATGGCCTCCACCTGGTTTTCGCAGTCCACCTCGCAGAAGGTGACGCACCGGTCGATCAGCGCCTGCATATCCTCCGCCTCCTCCGCCCACCGGGCCCCCGGCCCCAGCAGGAAGGAGCAGATCCGCTCGATGACGCCGTCGTCGCCGTAGCCGTCAATGACGTAGAGCCGGCCCCGGCGGCTGCCGATCCGCAGGTCCCGGGCGATCACGTCGTAGCTGCGGCCCACCCCCAGCAGGGGGTCCAGGGCCGCCTGGTTGTCGCTGAGCTTGCTGGTGAGCTGATCCATATGCCGTCCTCCCTGGCAGGTTTTCCCCTAGTATGCCCCTGCCGGCAGGGGCTTATTCCTCCGGGCCCGCCCCGGCGGGCGGCTTGCTTTTTCCCCGGCGGCGGGTATAATGGAAGCAAACGGCACCGCGGAAGGAGGAGGTCCATGGAGACGAAGAAGTGGGAGGCCCTGGTGACGGCGGCGGAGCTGGGCAGCTTCACCCGGGCGGCGGAGAAGCTGGGCTGCACCCAGTCGGGCCTGACCCATATGATGAACAGCCTGGAGAGCGAGGTGGGCTTCCCCCTGCTGATCCGGGACCGCTACGGGGTGCGCTTCACCTCCGCCGGGGAGCGGCTGCTCCCCGCCGTCCGGGAGCTGCTCCAGGCGGAAAAACGGCTGGAGGGGGAGATCGCCGCCCAGAGCAGCCGCAAGCGGGAGAACATCCGGGTGGCGGCCTACTCCAGCATCTGCATGCACTGGCTGCCCACCATCGTGCAGCAGTTCCGCTGGGACTTCCCCGACGTGTCGGTGGATATCCGCATGGGCAGCGTGGAGGAGATGTACCGCTGGCTCCAGGAGGGCAAGGTGGACCTGAGCTTTGCCAGCCGCCAGGACCGGGGCCGCTACGACTGGGTGCCCCTGTGGGACGACCCCCTGCTGGCCATCCTGCCCATGGACTATCCGGCGGAGGGCCTGGGCCGCTTCCCGGTGGCGGAGTTTGACGGCAAGGAGTTCCTGATGCCCTCCCTGGGCTTTGACCTGGACATCCTGGGGGTGTTCGAGGCCCAGGGGGTCCGGCCGGACATCAAGGACACCCGGGTGGAGGACGCGGCCATTTTGTCCATGGTGGAGCACGGCCTGGGCTTCAGCATCCTCTCGGAGCTGGTGCTCCAGGGCCGGCGGGACAACGTGCGGAGCCTGCCCCTGGACCCGCCGGCCTGCCGGCGCATCGGCATCGCCGCCCAGTCCCTGGAGGAGGCCTCCCCCATCGTCCGGCAGTTCATCGACTACTCCGCCCGGATCGTGGCGGAGCTCCACCGGCCCCAGCCATAAGAGAGAAAGAGGACGGGAGGCCCATGGCCTCCCGTCCTCTTTTGCTGGGCACGCGTCAGTCCGTTGTCTCCCCGCCGGCAAAGCGGATGGCCCCCCGGGCCAGCTCCAGGGTGGGGTCGGTGAAGGGGTAGTCCAGCCGATACAGCTGGGCGGCCAGGGGCAGCTCCGTGCAGCCCAGGATCAGGGTCTGGGCCCCCCGCTCCAGCAGGGCCTCCATGGCCCGCCGGGCGGCGGAAGCGTCGTAGTGGAGGTCCCCGGCCTTCACCCCCTGGTAGATCATGGCCATGATGGCCGCCTGGCCCTCCGGCTCCGGGGTCAGAAGGCCGATGCCGGTGCCGGCGAAGGTCCGCTGGTAGATGCCGGTCTGGACGGTGCCGTCGGTGGCCAGGAGCCCGGCGGCGGTGACGCCCCGCTCCGCCAGGGCCTGGGCGGTGAGGCGGATCATGTGGAGGACGGGGATCTGTACCGCCCCCGCCACCGCGTCGTAATAGTTGTGGGCGGTGTTGCAGGGCATGATGAGCACCTGGGCCCCCATCCGCTCCAGCAGGGCGGCGCTGGCGGTGAGCTGGGGGGTGGGGTCCTCGCCGCCGTGGAGCAAGGCCGCCGTGCGGTCGGGGATGTTGGTGTTGCTGTCGATAAGCACCCGCAGGTGGTCCTGGTCTCGGGCCGCCCTGGTGTGCAGGGTGATCTTTTCAAACAGGTCGGCGGTGGCCAGGGGGCCCATGCCGCCGATGATGCCGATGGTTTTCTTTTCCATACGCATCGCCTCCTCTGCCCGTAGTCTATCACAGGGAACAGCGGTACGCAAGAAAAAGGAGGAGCGAGGGCAGAAAGAAAGGCGGCCCTGAAAGGGCCGCCTTCATAGATGGGCCGCGCAGGCCGGCGGAGAAGGGGCTTGCCGGTTTTATTCCCGGCCCCGCAGCCGTTTCAGCAGCCGCAGCTTCAAAGCCCGGAACCTGGCCAGCTGGCCGCTGGTGTATAAAACGCCCACCAGCATCATGCCGTAGGCAAAGCCCAGGGCGCAGCTGGCCGCTTTCTCCCAAGCGGCCGGCGCCCCCGCTGCCGCCCACGCCAGGTAGAGGGTAAACAGCGCCGCCCCCGCGATGAACAGCCCGCACATCCGCCGGGCCAGCCGGCGCTTCTCCTGATTGCTGTAATCCGCCGCCTTGACCACCGTCTCCTCCAGCTCCTTGTTCATTTTTGGCTCCTTCCTTTCTCCGTCCAGCAGCTCCCGCAGGGCCACCCCGTGGTAGTCCGCCAGGATCATCAGCACTTCCAGGTCCGGAAGGCTCCGCCCGGTCTCCCACCGGGACACCGTCCGCCCGGACACGCCCAGGGCCTCTGCCAGCTGCTCCTGGGTCATAGGTTTCTCTTTCCGCAGCTCCCTGAGGAAGCTGCCGATTTTTTGTTGGTCCACTGTGGTTCCTCCTTTCATGGACAGCATAGGACAAAACAGGGGCAAAGAACAGGACACAGAGGGAGAATGGGAGGAATTTTTACGCCGGACACGGCCTGTCCGGCAAAATCCCCCCGGAACGGCGGCAGCCGTCCGGACGGAGAAAATTCTCCGCCGGGCGGCTGTCAGTTTTCCGCGATCTTATTGGTAATAACGCCTGCCTGAGCAAAGTAGCTCCGGGCCTCCTCCGCGTCCCGGAGGATCTGGCGGCGGAGGGCCTCCAGGCCGTCGAAGCGGCGCTCCGGCCGCAGCCGGTGGAGGAACTCCACCCGGCAAGTCTCCCCGTAGAGGCCCAGCCGCTCGTCCAGCAGGTGGCTCTCCACGGTAAGGGAGCCGTTTTCGTCCACCGTGGGCCGCACGCCCACGTTGGTGACGGCGGGGAAGGTCCGGCCGTCCACCGTCACCTGGGCGGCGTACACGCCGTAGGCGGGGACCAGGTGGCCCGCCGGAGGGATCAGGTTGATGGTGGGGGCCCCCAGCCGGGAGCCCAGGCCCTTGCCGTGGCGGACGGTGCCGGAGAGGGAGTAGGGCCGTCCCAGGAAGCGCCGGGCGGCCTCCGCGTCCCCTTGCTCCAGCAGGCCGCGGATATGGGTGGAGCTGACGGTGACGCCGTCCAGGGTGACGGCGGGGATGATGTCGCAGCCGATGCCCAGCTGGGCGGCCTTCCGGGCCAGGAGGGTGGGGGTGCCGCTGTTCTTGTGGCCGAAGCGGAAGTCATGGCCCGCCACCAGCCAGCCCGCCCGGTACCGCTGGGCCAGCATCAGCACGAAATCCACCCAGGGCATGGTCATCAGCGCCCGGTCGAAGGGGGCCACGATGACCTCGCGGATGCCGAAGAGCTCCTCCGCCGCCTGGCGGCGCTCCTCCGGGGTGGTGAGCAGGGGCACCGGCACGCCGGTGACGAACTCCCGGGGGGAGCGGTCAAAGGTGAAGAGGGCGGGGGTGAAGCCCTTTTCCGCGGCCCGGTCCTTCGCCCGGCGCAGCAGGGCCTGGTGGCCCAGGTGGACGCCGTCGAAGAAGCCCAGGGCGATCACTTTTCTGGGGGTATGGTCCATGGGAGATCCCTCCGCTCGGTAGAAGTAGGGCGGCTCAGCCGCCGAAAAAGTTCTTGACGGACACCAGCTGCCCGTTTTGGTATTGGCTCAGACACAAAAAGTCCCCGCCGGGGCTGTACACCCGATAGCGCCGCCCCTCCTCCGGGCCGGGGAAGGGCACAGGGTTGCCGTTGCGGCAGAGCTTCTCCTGCCGGGGGCTGGTGAGGGCCAGGGCCGGGCAATCCCGGAAAAAGCTGTCGGTGGGCAGCAGCAGGGCCTCCCGGCCCTCCGCCGCCTGCTCCAGGGTCACCGCCTCCGAGAGGGTGAAGCCCGCCGCCATGGTCCGCCGCAGGCTGTACATGCACCCGCCGCAGCCCAGGGCCGCGCCGATGTCGTGGCAGAGGGTGCGGACGTAGGTGCCCTTGGAGCAGCGGACCCGGAGGAGGTAGTCCCCCTCCCCCTGCCGCTCCAGGAGCTCCAGGGCGTGGATGGTGACGGCCCGGGGCTCCCGGTGGACCTCCTTGCCCGCCCGGGCCAGCTCGTAGAGCTTCTTCCCCTCCCACTTGATGGCGGAGAACATGGGGGGCACCTGGGCGATGGGGCCGGTGAAGGCGGGCAGGACCGCCTCCAGGGCGGCCTGGTCCGGCAGGGCCTCTGCCCGGGAGAGGACCTCGCCGGTGGTGTCCTGGGTGTTGGTCACAAGGCCCAGCCGCAGCCCGGCGACGTACTCCTTGTCCCCCTTTTCCGCGAACTCAACCGCCCGGGTGGCGCTGCCCACGAACACCGGCAGCACGCCGGTGGCCATGGGGTCCAGGGTGCCGCCGTGGCCGATGCGCTTCTCCTTCAGGATGCCCCGGAGCTTGGCGCACACGTCCATGCTGGTCCAGTCCTGAGGCTTGTCAATAATGATAATGCCGTTTGCCATAGGGCTCCTCCTGCGGGTTAGTTAGGGCGCTTCGCGGCCAGGGCCCCCGTCAGAGGCTGTGACGGAGGCCCTGGCCGCTCTGGGGCGGGAAACGGCGGATCAGCCGTTCTCCCCGCCGGTTTCCGCCGCGCTGCCGGCGGTGTCATTCCCCGCCGTATTGCCGTCGGCGGCATCGCTACTGCCGTCAGCACTGTTGTCGGAAGCGCCGTCGGAGGCGCCGTCAGCGGCGCTCTCCGCCTCCTTGGCGGCGGCCAGCTCCTCCAGGCGGGCGGTGTAGCTGACATAGAAGGCGCCGGGGTCCATGTCCGCCAGAAGGTCGCTGCGGGTGACCTCCGCCTCCTGCATGTTCAGCTCCACCAGGGACTGCATGTGGGTCTCGGCGATGGCCCGCTTCTGGTCCGGGTCGTTGTCCAGGCCCTCCGTCAGGTCCCGGCGGAGGATGATGTGGAAGCCGTAGTCGCTCTCCACGATGCCGCTGATCTCGCCGGGGGCCAGGGCGCTGACCGCGTCCTCAAATTCGGTGACCATGGTGCCGGGGGTGTAGATGTAGCCGGTGGGGTTGCTCTCCCGGCCGGGATCCTGGCTGTATTCATCCGCCAGCTGGGCAAAGAGCGCCTCCACGTCCTCCGCCTGCTGGAGCTGGGCGAGCAGGTCCTCGGCGGTGGCACGCTTGGCGGCAATCTCCTCCTCGGACAGGGAGGCGCCGGTGGCGGTGTCCTTGGTGGTGAGGAGGATGTGGTCGGCGTAGGCGGCGTACTGGTCGTAGTCCTCCGGGGACAGGTACAGGGGGCTCCCCTCCTCCAGCACCAGGTCGGTGAGGCCGTCCATCAGGTAGGCGGCCACGGACAGCCGCTCAAAGCTCTCCTCCCGGAGGCCCAGCTCCGCAAGGTACTCCTGGAAGGCCTCCTCGCTGCCCAGCTGCTCCACGGCGGCGGCCCGGTTTTCGGCCATGGCGGCCTTGTCCTCCTCGGTCATCTCCACGCCGTACTCCTTGGCCATGTTCTCCAGGGCGGCGTAGAACTTGACGGTGTCCTCCACCTGCTCCAGGGCGAACTGGTTGACGGTCTGGGTCTCGGAGAGGGCGCCGTCCCAGATGAGGGCGCCGTCCTCCCCCACCAGGTCGCTGTACGCGCCGTAGTAGTTGTTGGCGCTGAGGATCTGGTAGTCGATGACGCTGCAGTTATAGGCGGTCCAGTAGAAGTAGAGCTCGGCGGGGACGGCGTTGCCGTCCACCTCCATCACCGTCTCGTCGGGGGCGATGCCGGTAATGTCATAGAAGATGCCGGAGGGGGGCTCCTGGCTCTTGCCGCAGGCGGCGAGGGTCAGGATCATAGCCAGCGCCAGCAGGGCGCAGATCGTTTTTTTCATGGGAAAACTCCTTGTCGTTCCGATAGGATAGGGGCCGGTGTCCCGGCCGGGGCCCGACGGGGGCCGTATTGATCCATTTTATCATGGCGGGGAGGCGGATGCAATCTTATTTTTCCGCCTCCCCGGCGGCCAGGGACAGGTCCTCCACCAGGGTGAGGGCCGCCTCCAGCACCGGCTCCTTGGGCCGCAGGGTCAGGGTGAGGGCGGGCTTCTCCCCGGCGGCCAGGTGGAGCCGCTGACGGTATTTCGGCATAGCGCAGACCTTGGCAATGGCCTCCACGGCGAAGTCCGCGATGAGGAAGCGGAGCTTGTCGCCCCGCTGGGAGATATCGGAGATGCCGGCCCTGGCGGCGCTGGCGCGGAGCAGGGCCACGTCCAGCAGGGTGTACACCGATTGGGGAGGATCGCCGTAGCGGTCCATGAGCTCGTCGATAAGGTCGGCGGCGTCCTCCTGGGAGCGGATGGCGGCGATGCGGCGGTAGAGGTCCATCCGCTGCTCAGCGGAGGGCACATAGCGCTCGGGGATGTTGGCGCTGACGGTGAGGTCGGCGGCGCACTCGGTGGCCACCGCCTTCTTCCCGCCCTGCTCCTCCAGCACCGCGTCCTCCAGCAGCTGTAAGTACATGTCGTAGCCCACGCTCATCATGTAGCCCGACTGCTCAGGGCCCAGCAGGTTCCCGGCCCCCCGGATCTCCAGGTCCCGCATGGCGATCTTGAAGCCGGAGCCGAACTCCACATACTCCTTGATGGCGGTCAGCCGCTTGGCGGCGATCTCGGTGAGGACCTTGCCGGGACGGTAGGTGAGGTAGGCGTAGGCCCGGCGGGCGCTGCGGCCGATGCGGCCCCGGAGCTGGTGGAGCTGGCTGAGGCCCATTTTGTCGGCGTCCTCGATGATGAGGGTATTGACGTTGGCGATGTCGATGCCGGTCTCGATGATGGTGGTGCATACCAGCACCTGGGCCTCCCCCTCCACCATCTGCTCCATGACGGAGGAGAGCTGCTGCTCGTTCATCTTCCCGTGGCCCACCACCACCTTCACCTCCTCCCCCAGGAGCTTCTGGATCCGGGAGGCGGTGAGGTCGATGGACTCCACCCGGTTGTGGAGGTAGTAGACCTGGCCGCCCCGGTCGATCTCCCGGCGCATGGCGTCGGCGATCATGGGCCAGCTGTGCTCCACCACATAGGTCTGGACCGGCTGGCGGTTGTGGGGGGGCTCCTCCAGGGTGGACATGTCCCGGATGCCGCTGAGGGCCATGTTGAGGGTCCGGGGGATGGGGGTGGCGGAGAGGGTGAGGACGTCCACCTGCCGGGCCATCTCCTTGAGCTTCTCCTTGTGGCTGACGCCGAAGCGCTGCTCCTCGTCCACGATGAGAAGGCCCAGGTCCTTGAACTGGATGTCCTTCTGGAGGAGCTTGTGGGTGCCGATGAGGAGATCGATCCGTCCGGCCCGGAGGTCCGAGAGGATCTGCCGGGCCTGGCCGGGGGTCTGGAACCGGGAGAGGACCCGGATCTCCACCGGGAAGCTGCGGAAGCGGTTGACGGCGGTGTTGAAGTGCTGCTGGGCCAGGACGGTGGTGGGCACCAGGATGGCGGCCTGCTTGCCGTCCAGCACGCACTTCATCACCGCCCGGAGGGCCACCTCCGTCTTGCCGTAGCCCACGTCGCCGCAGAGGAGCCGGTCCATGGGCACCGGCCGCTCCATGTCCTTTTTGATCTCCTCGACGCACCGCAGCTGGTCGTCGGTCTCCGCGTAGTCAAAGGCCTCCTCGAACTCCCGCTGCCAGGGGGAGTCGGGGGAGAAGGCGAAGCCCGGCCGGCGCTGGCGCTCGGCGTAGAGGGCGATGAGGCCCTTGGCCAGGTCCTTGGCGGCAGCCTTGGCCCGGGCCTTCTGCTTGGTCCAGTCGGCGCCCCCCAGCTTGTTGAGCTTGGCGGGGCGGTCGCTGTCCTCCCCGCCGCCGCCGATGTACTTGGACACCAGGTCCAGCTGGGTGGCGGGGACGTAGAGGCTGTCGCCGCCGGCGTAGGCGATCTTGATGTAGTCCTTTTCCACCCCGTCCACCGGCATTTTCCGCATGCCCTCGAAGCGGCCGATGCCGTGGTGGGTGTGGACCACCAAGTCCCCGGGGGTAAGGTCGGTGTAGCTGAGGAGCTTCTGGCGGCTGTCCTTTTTGACGGCGCGGCGGGCGGGGGCCTTCCCGGAGGGGGCGGCGGTGAGCTGCCCCTCGGTGAGGATGGCCAGGCTCAGCTGGGGGTACTCCGCCCCGGCGGAGAGGGCCCCCACCGTCAGGCGCACCTCCCCGGGCCGGGGCAGGGCGCCGCCGTCAAAGTCCAGGGCGGCGGGGATGCCCCGCTCCTGGAGCATGCGCTGGAGGTTCTTGGCCCTGGTGGAGTTGCCGCACAGCAGCAGGGCCCCGAAGCCGGCGCTGCGGTAGTGCTCCAGGTCCCCGGCAGCAGCGTCCAGGCTGCCGCCGTAGGCGCTCAGCTGCTTGGCGCTGACGGTGAGGAGGGTCCGGGGGTTGAGGGGATAGCGGGAGGTGGGCAGGGCCTCCATCATGCATACCGGGAACCGCTCCAGCTGGGAGAGCCACTCGCTCTGGCTCAGGAGCAGCCGCATCAAATCGCCGTTGGGCTCCCCGGCGGCCAGCAGGGATTCCGTGTCCTCCCTGGCCTGGAAGAGGACGGTTTTCACCCGCTCGGTGACGCGGCCCGTCTCGCACAGGCAGATGAGGGCGTCGGCGGGCAGGCAGCCGAAGGCGGCGGCGGGGGGCGTCCCCTCCGGCAGCTCCGCCGCCGGCAGCACCAGGGCGGCGGTGAGGTTCTCCGTCCGGCGCTGGGTGGCGGTGTCGAAGGCGCCCAGGGAGTCGATCTCGTCGTCGAAGAACTCGCAGCGCACCGGCTGGTCCATCTGGGGGGAGAACACGTCCAGGATGCCTCCCCGAAGGGCGAACTGGCCCACGCCCTCCACCTGGTCGCAGCGGGTGTACCCGGCGGCTACCAGCCGCAGGGGCAGCTGGGCAAGATCCCACCGGCCGCCGATCTCCAGGGTGAGGGCGCTGTCCAGGAGCTGCCGGGCGGGGGCGGTCTTTTGAAGGAGGCCCTCGGCGGTGCACACCGCCAGGCGGCCCTGCCCCCTGGCCAGGGCGTAGAGGGCGGCGATCCGGGCGGTCTCCCACTGACGGGAGGCCACGGCCCCGGGCCGGACGAACAGCTCCCGGGCGCAGAGCCGCAGGGCGGGGAGGCCCAGAAGGGTCTCCAGGTCGCCGGCCAGGCGGCCCGCCTCCCCCTCGTCGGCGCAGACCATCACCAGGGGCCTTCCGGTGCGGCGGGCCAGGGCGGCGGCCAGCTGGGCCTTGTGGACGGCGGCCAGGCCCGTCACCGCCGCGGGGCAGCCGCCCTTTTCCACGGCCTCCGCCAGGGCGGCGGCCTCGGGGATCTCCAGCAGTTTTTGCAGCAGCAGCTCCATGGCCGCCTCCTTTCTCGCGGGAAAAACAGGGGAACGCAGGAAAAGGCCCACACCATCGCTCCGGGGGGAGGGGTGTGTGCCGCCGCGTATCGTTCGTATCATCCTGCCCGCCGCGCGGCGGGGGCAGGGGCGGGATATCCCGCGCCCTGTGATCGTATCGGGTTTTCCCCCCGTTGTCAAGGGGAAACCGGGGGATTTCCCCCGGCAGCGCCATAAAAGGAGGGGCTTTCCCGGAGAAAGCCCCTCCTTTCATTACAGCGGCGGATCACCCCAGCAGCAGGGCCAGCGTCAGCCACAGGGCCACGGCGGCCAGGGCCCCGGCGGCGATGTAGCACCAGCGGGGGATCCGCCGCCACAGGGGCGGGCGCTCCGCCCGGCCGTCGGCGTAGCCCCGGGCGATCCGGCAGGCCTCGCCCAGGACCTGCTGGGGGGTGACGCCCTCCTTGGCGAGGGCGTCGTTGCGGAGGATGAATATGGCCTGTTCAAAGAGCTGGGGATCCGGGGAATCGACGACGATCACACGGCGGGAGATACCTTTCACCAAAGGGCACCGCTCCTTTCTGTCGGTGGTTTTCTCTCCCAGTGTTTCCCGGCAAGAGGCGGATTATACCGCCCGGGCCTGGCGTTTTCCCCGGTTCTGGGGCGGCAGGTACAGGCACAGGGCGCTGCAGTCGTCGTCGCCGTGGCGGAGCTGGCGGCACTGGCGCAGCACCAAGGACACCAGCACGTTGGGGTCGTCCCCCTGCCAGCCCGCCAGCAGGTCCTGGAGCCACTGATCGTCGCCGCTGTCGGCCACGCCGTCGCTGACCATAAGGACGAAGGTGTTCTCCTCCAGGGGGAAGCGGGTCTCCGGAGGCGCGGCGGCGGCGTCCTGGAGCCCGGCGGGCAGGGCGCTGCCGGTGAGGCGGCGGACGGTGCCCTGGCGCTTGATGTAGGTGGGGGCGGCGCCGTATTTGTAGAGGGCGGCCTGGCCGTCGGTGAGGTCCAGGGTGAGAAGGTCGATGGTGGTGAAGCTGCCCTGCTCGTCGCTGCGGATGTTCAGGGCGGCGTTGAGGGTCCGGAGGGCGGCCCCCGCCTCGATGCCGGAGCGGAGGAACTGCTCCGTGAGCCGCAGGGTCAGCTGGCTCTCCCGCCGGGCCTCCCGGCCGCTGCCCATGCCGTCGGAGAGGAGGAGGCAGAGGGTGCCGGCGCCGGCCTGGAAGTAGGTGACGCTGTCGCCGCACACCCGCTGGCCCTCCCTGGGGACGGAGCCCATGGCCACGTCCCAGGCCAGGGCCCCCTCCCCCTCCGGCTGGCGGTCCGGGGCCGCCATGGCCTGGGCCACCAGCTCCGAGAGCTGGGCGTACTGGCCCTTGGACCGCTGCCGCTCCGCCTCCAGCTGCCGGCGGTACTGCCGCCGCAGCAGCAGGGCCGTCACCTCCGTGCTGATGGCGGACACCAGCTGGGGAAAGTGGATGCAGCGGCTGGCGAAATAGGGAGCGAAGTCCCCCTTTTCCGCCCTCCCCCGCTCCAGGATGGCGGGGGTGGCGTCGTTGAAGGCGTTGAAGGTGGAGACGTACTCCTTGTTCCAGCACAGGTCCCGGAGGGCGCAGCCCCGGCACACCACCTCCGCCGCCCGGTCAAAGACCACGGCGGGGTTCTCCTCCGGCTGGGGGGCGCCGCCGCCGAAGGCCTCCCCCAGGGACCGCAGGGCCTCGGCGGAGCGCCGCAGCCGCTCCCGCAGGCCCTCCGGTTCCCGGGGGGCCTGCCGCCGGGGAGCCGCCGTCTGCCGCAGCAGCAGGGAGCAGTAGTGGGCCATGAGCCCCGCCAGGGCGGTGCAGGCCAGAAGGCGCAGCAGGGCCTGGGGGGTAAGGCCCAGCTGCAGCGCGTAGGCCAGCTCCACCGCCGCCGTGGCCCCGGCGGCGGTGAGGGGCCGGAACAGGGGGCTCCGGAACCACACCGTATCCCGGAAGGCGGAGAGCACGGCGCTCTCCAGCACCAAAATGCCGCAGCAGCGCAGGGCGGAGCCGAAGCCCAGGAAGGCAAAGCACCCCAGAACCGCCCCGGCCAGGGCGGCCAGGGCGTCCCCGCCGGGGCGGCAGGCGGCCAAAAAGCCCGCCGCCAGGGGGGAGCGGCCCTCCAGGGCGCAGCCCACGGAGAAAAATCCCGCCGCCAGATGCCCGGCCAGGCGGAGCAGCCGCCCGCCCCGGGGCCGTTCCCATGTGATACCGGCGATTTTCATAGCTTGTCCCCTTCCACGGATAGTCTGGACACCATTGTAGCAGGGGCCGGTGGAAAAGCCTGTCGGGAAATGGCCGGGAAAAGCCGCCGCCTCCCCGGCGGAAAAGGCCGGAGCGGGAAGCCCGGCGGAAAAATCTCCGGAAAACGCCGCCGCCGTCTTGCGCCGCCGCCGGCTTTCCGCTACAATAGGGAAAAAGACCGGGCGGATGCGTCCGCCGGAAGGAGCGGCGATCCATGACCATGATCTGTACCCTCTGCCCCCGGCGCTGCGGCGCGGTGCGGACGGAGGACCGGGGGGAGGGCTTCTGCGGCATGCCCGCCCTGCCGGTGGTGGCCCGGGCGGCCCTCCACCACTGGGAGGAGCCCTCCATCAGCGGCACCGCCGGCAGCGGCACCGTGTTCTTCTCCGGCTGCGTGCTGGGGTGCGTGTTCTGCCAGAACGGCGGCATCAGCCGCGGCGGCTTCGGGAAAACCGTCACCGTGGGGCGGCTGCGGGAGATCTTCGGGGAGCTCATCGCCCAGGGGGCCCACAACATCAACCTGGTGAGCCCCACCCCCTACGCCCACGCCATCCGGGAGGCCCTGGAGGAGCCCCTGCCGGTGCCGGTGGTGTGGAACACCGGGGGCTACGAGCGCGTGGAGACCCTGCGGAGCCTGGAGGGAAAGGTGCAGATCTGGCTGCCGGACCTGAAGTACGCCGACGGGGACCTGGCGGCCCGGTACAGCGGCGCGGCGGACTACTTCCC
>CALXGG010000056.1 GCA_944387785.1 uncultured Oscillospiraceae bacterium
TCGATAACGGTAACCGGGATCACCTTGCCGTCGGTGTCGAAAATCTGGCTCATGCCGACTTTCTTACCGATGATAGCTTTCTCCATGGTACTTTCTCCTTTTTATAAGGTTATTGGTCGGCGCAGTTGACTCATCGGCCATTGCTGCGGCGACATGACCCCGTCCGCCTCACGCAAGTCGGCGGACCGATGGGTAACAAATTCATTCAAAAAAGCGCAGGCGCTTTTTTGACCGGGGCTTCGGTTTGCCGCGCGCACTCGCGTGCGCTCGCACACTTGCAAACCGCAGGGTGTTTTTCCGCCGTACACGCCGCCGGAAAAACGATCTCACTTTCTTTCGCCGCCCCGGCGGCGAAACTCTGCGAGGCTGTCTTCTATCTTACAGCTTGATCTCGATCTCCACGCCGGCGGGCAGCTCCAGGCTCATCAGGGCCTCGACGGTCTTGGGGGTGGAGTTGGTGATGTCGATGAGGCGCTTGTGGGTGCGGCGCTCGAACTGCTCGCGGCTGTCCTTATACTTGTGGACGGCCCGCAGGATGGTCACGACCTCCTTCTTGGTGGGCAGGGGGATGGGGCCGGACACGGCGGCGCCGGTGCGCTTGGCGGTCTCCACGATCTTCTGCGCGGACTGGTCGATCACCTGGTGGTCATAGGCCTTCAGGCGGATGCGGATCATCTCTTTTGCCATTGCTTGTTCCTCCATAATTTGTACAAAGTAGTTTCGGTTGGCCCTTACTCTGTACGGCGAGAAGTTCTTCCCGCGTATCCGTGCGTATCATTCCGACTCATAGAAAATACCGGCACAAATGGCCGGTATTGTCCATGGCACAGCGATCTACGCCGCGGAAAGGACACTCTCAGCCGCCCGATTATCGGACATACTCCGCGGAAGTTACCGGCAAAGCCGCAATCTCCCGCATCATCGCAGTACCTGCCGCCGGGTGCCAGACATGGTACGCCCAGCGCAAGCTAGATTATGATACTAGATATTCCTGAGAATGTCAAGGGGTTTTTCTCTGTTTTTTATAAAATTTTCAATAAAAGTTTGTGGGCTTCGTAGAATCGGAAAACGGGCGCCCCCGGCGCGCATCCGTCCGCCGGCAGCGGAGGGGAGGGCCGGGGGCGGCCCTCCCCTCCCTGTCCGGGGCGGCGGCAGGCCCGTCCCGCCAGGCCGTCCCCTTAATAGGGAATGAAGGCGATGTTCATATCCACCTTGGTGCTGATGCCGGGGACCTTGCCGCTGGAGGTGTACTGCCAGATGCGGTAGTTGTAGTACATGGTGGGCTTGGAGGCGTACTGGGCGAACCACACGTCGTAGGCCGTCAGGCGGCTGAGGTCGTAGCGGCCGTAGCCCACGGGGTTGTTGTAGTAGACCATGGGGGTGTATCCCGCGGCGGCCACCGCCTCGCAGAAGGTGATGGCGCAGTCGGTGAGGGTGACGCTGTCCAGGCCGTCGGTCCGGGCCCCCACGCCGCTGACAGGCTCCCAGTCGTAGACCACCGGGTAGTCCAGCTTAGCCCCCGCCAGGTTGGTCAGCACGAACTGGGCCTCCTCCGCCGCCTCCTGGGTGGTGATGGCCTGGGAGAAGAAGTAGACGCCCACCTTCAGCCCCGCGGCCCTGGCCCCCGCCAGGTTCTGCTGGAAGTAGGGGTCCAGGTTCACCGTGCCCTCGCTGCCGTAGCCCCGGTAGCCCAGGCGGATGATGGCGAACGCCACCCCGGAGGAGGCCACCTTCTGCCAGTCGATCTCCTTCTGGTGGGAGGACACGTCGATGCCCAGGGCCGTGGTGTAATTGGGATCGTTATAGTACATCTTGCTGCCGTCCAGCACCAGGAGGTTGGTGTTGTAGGGGCAGGCCGCCACATTGGACAGCACCGGGTAGTACTTGTTGCCGTAGGCGATGTAGCCGGACTGGGCTGGGTCGTTCTTCTCCGTAGGCTCCCAGTTGTTGATCCGGGAGACGATGGCGCAGACCTCCGCCCGGTTGATGCCGTCGTCGGGGTAGTAGTACCGCTTGCCCCCCAGGACGGTGCCGTTGAGGATCCCCTCCTCATAGAGGGCCAGGGTGTAGCCGCTGTCCACGTCGGCAAAGGGGGAGGCCCCGGTCCGGGGCGCGATCCCCATGGCCACCGCGGCCACCCGGGCGATGGTCAGGCGGCTGATGGCGCCGTCCAGGTCCTGGATCTCCCCGGCGGCCACGCACCCCAGGCGCTCCGCCAGGGCCAGGTAGCCGCTGGCCCAGTGGGAGGAGGTGGGGGCCTGCTCCTTGTTGCCGGTGGCCAGCAGGATCAGCTTCAGGGCCTCGCCGGCGGTGAGGGTGGCGCTGCCCCGGAAGGTACCGTCGGGGTAGCCCCCCACCACGCCCTTGGCGCTCAGCTCCCGGACGTAGGTGAAGTACCAGTCGCTGTCCTTCACGTCGCTGTACGGGTTCACCCAGCCGGACAGGTCGATGTCGGTGCCGGCGGAGCCGCTGCTCTCGCCGTCCCACTTGGCGGTGACCCAGATGTTGCCCTGGGCCAGCTCCTGACCGGTGAGCTGGACACCGCTGTCGGTGTACCAGCCCAGGAAGGTCCGCCCGCCGTTGCCGGTGGGGGTGGGCAGCTGGCCGTAGGCCGTGCCCACGGGGTAGAACACCGTTTTGTTCTCCACCTCGCCGCCGTTGGGCTCAAAGTGGATGTAGCAGTAGCGCTGGGCGGCGTCGCTTTGATAGAGCCCGTAGAGGAAGAGGTAGGCCTCCCGCAGCCGCCGCTCCACCAGGTGGTCCAGCGGGTCGCTGCCGGAGTGGCACCAGGTGGCGATGGCGTTGACCACCTCCACCTCGCTGTAATTCTGGATGCCCCGGATCAGGTAGCCGCAGAAGCGGTAGGTGGGGTTCATCCACTGGGTGCCCAGGGTGTAGGTCATGGATACCATGGCGTCGAACTGGTACTGGGTGACGGAGATGTTGTAGTCCAGCAGCAGCCGGTTCACCGACTCCTCCGCGCTGGCCAGGTCCTGCCGCAGCAGGATGTCGGCCTGGGCCTCGGTGATGCCGAAGGGGTAGTCCGCCGGATCGCACATGCTCCCGTAGCCGATGTACCAGTTCCCCTTGTCATCGGAATAGGGCATGCTCCGGAAGCCCTCGAACTCCTCGATCAGGGCCACGCCGGAGGGGCTGGTGGTATAGGTCTCCACCGCCAGGGCGGCGGCGGGCAGCAGCGTCAGCACGAGCAGCGCGCTCAGAGACAGGGACAATATCTTCTTCAAGGGCTTCATGGGCAGTCTCACTTTCTTTCCGGCCTTCCGGCAGATTTCGACGATATATGTCATGAGTTTACCATAATCGGCGCCATATGGGAAGGGGCTCCCGTTGATTTCCCAAAATTTTTCTCTTCCCTGCCGGATACCGCCCCGCCGCCCGCCCCCGGCGGCAAAAAACCCCGGGGCCTGAGGCCCCGGGGCGCTGTATTTCCTGCGGGCAGGCTCCTGCCGGGGATGCCGCCCCTTATTTCCTGGCCAGGATGTCGCAGGCCACCGGGGTGTAGAACAGCTCCGCCGCCTTCTCCCGGTCCCTGGTCTGGCCCAGGATCCACATGAGCTTGGCGGTCACCGCCTCGGTGGTCATGTCGTAGGCCTCGAAAATGGGCAGGTTCTGCTTGACATGGGTGCCCACCTGGTAGACGCTCAGGTCGCTGCCCTCGTTCTCCACCTGGGTGGTCATCACCACGATCTTGCCCTGCTCCAGGCCCTCCTTCACCGGCTCGTAGCAGCTGCCCTCCTCATAGGTGGGCAACCCCCCCACGCCGAAGCTCTCGATGATGAGGGCGTCGCTGCGGCCCAGGAGCCACCGCACGGTCTCCCAGTCCGCCCCGGGGATCAGCTTCATCAGCGCCACCCGGGGGTTCACCCGGTCGTAGAACACCGGGGTCTCCCGGCACTCCGGCCGGATATAGCGGATCAGCCGCCCGTCCTGGACCAGGGCCAGCACCGGGTAGTTGATGCTGGAGAAGGCCTCGAAGCTCTTGCTGCGGGTCTTTCTGGCCCGGGTGCCCAGGATCACCTTCCCGTTGAACACCAGCACCACCCCCGCCATGTCCGAGGCCGCCACCGCGAAGGCGTCCCGGAGGTTCTGCTTGGAGTCGGTAGTCTCAAAGCCAATGGGCTTCTGGGCGCCGGTGAGGACGATGGGCTTGGGGCTGCCCTGGATGAGGTAGCTGAGGGCGGCGGCGGTGTAGGCCATGGTGTCGGTGCCGTGGCTGACGACAAAGCCGTCGTAGCGGCCGTAGCTCTCCCGGATCACCCGGGCCACCTGGACCCAGTGCCGGGGCTGGAGGTCGCTGCTGTCCAGGCTGAAGGGCTGCACGCAGTCCACCGCGCAGATGCCGGAGATGTCCGGGATATAGCGCAGCAGCTGCTCCGAGGTCAGCTCCGGCACCAAGCCGCTGTCCCCCATCTCCGAGGCGATGGTGCCGCCGGTGCCGATGAGCAGGATATGCTTCTTCTCCATAGGTGTCCTCCTGTATCGCCGCGGCGGCGTCTCCTCCGCCGCCGCTGGTTTTCCTCAAGCGTTTCTTACTTTATATATCCCGGCCGTCCAGGGCCGAGAGGCCAAAGCGCACCGCCAGGGCGATCCTCCGGCGCTCCGCCTCGTCCCCGGCGGCGTCGTACTGCCGCCGCAGCTCCCCCAGGAAGAGGCCCCGGAGGGTGTCCTCCCCGGCCCGGGCCCAGATGTCCTCCGAAGGCCGGGTCTCGTCCCGCAGCTGCAAAGCGTAGCACCGGGGGGCGAAGGCGGTCTCCAGGGCGGGCAGGTCCGCCCCGCCGCTCTCCCCGGTAAGGACAAAGCGGCACACGTCCTCCGCCGCCGTCTCCGGCAGGGCCGCCTCCAGGGCCGCCCGGGGCTCTTTCCCCGTTACATCCACAGGGATGATATGGTACCGGCGGCGGCACAGGGGCACGAAGCGCAGCTGCGCGCCCTCCTTCTCCACCGTCCCCGCCAGCACGCCCTTGTCCCCCAGCTCGTCAAAGCCCCGCCCCTCGGGGCAGCCGGGGTAGGCCCAGGCGGTATCCCCCGCCCGGTTCACGCCGCTGTATTGGTGAATATGGCCCAGGGCCAGGTAAGCAAGACCGCTGGCGGCAACCTGCTCCCGGGTAAGGGGGCCGTAGGCGCTCTCCGCGGCTCCCATGTGGCCGTGGAGGCACATGAGATGGAGCCGGCCGTCCGCCGGGGCGGCGAAGCCGGCAAGGGCCGGGTCCGTCCGCTCCGGGCCGGTGAAGGCGCTGCCGTACACCACGCAATGGAGCTCCGGCAGCTCCACCGCCTCTATCTCCGCCGTGCGGAAGATATGGACGTTGTCCGGCCAGTCCCCGGCGGCGTAGGGGCTGCGGGGGGCGTAGGGATCGTGGTTCCCGGGGGCGATGAACACCGGGCAGTCCATGGCCCCCAGGACGGAGCGCAGCCGCTCCACCGTCTCGGGGTACACCCGCTCCCCGTCAAAAAGGTCGCCGGAAAGCAGCACCAGCTCCGCCTTTTCGTCCCCGGCCAGCGCCCCCAGCCTCTCCAGCAGCTCCCGGCTCTCCCGGCGGCGCTGGCGGGCCTTCTCGGGGGGCAGGCCGGTAAAGGGGCTGTCCAGATGGAAGTCCGCCCCATGGATGATCCTCGGCATGGCCCTTCCCCCTTACGCCTGGGGGAGCTTGCACACGTCCACCCAGCCCCTGGCCCCGGAGAACTTCTCCAGCTCCGGCAGGGTCAGCTCGATGCAGCTGTTGCTGCTGCCGGCGGCGGGCAGCACCGTGGCGAAGCGCTCCAGGGAGCGGTCCAGGTACACCTCCACCCCCTCCTTCACGCCGAAGGGGCACACGCCCCCCACGGCGTGGCCAATGCGCTCCTCCGCCTCCTGGGCGGTGAGCATCCTGGCCTTGCCGCCGAAGGCGGCTTTATACTTGCCGTTGTCCACCTTGGCGTCCCCGGCGGCCACGACAAGGATCGTGCGCTCCTCCTCCAGCTTGAAGCTCAGGGTCTTGGCGATGCGGCCCGGCTCCACCCCGGCGGCCTGGGCCGCCAGCTCCACCGTGGCGGTGGACTGGGCAAATTCCCGGATCCGCTCCGCCGCGCCGAACTGCTCCAGATGTTCTCTCACGCGTTGGATCGACATAGCTTTCCTCCTATTCCACGGCGATGCGTTCCACCGCCGTGCATTTTCCGCTCCCGCTGTCCAGGGTGAACACGGCTCCCTCCATCTTGCAGGGGCCCTCCGCCGGCTGGTACCGGCCCGGCAGCCCCCCCAGGAAGGTCTCGATGCTCTGCCGGGGGGCGATGCCCAGCACCGACGCCTTGGGGCCCGTCATGCCCAGGTCCGTGATGTAGCCGGTGCCGCCGGGCAGCACCCCCTCGTCGGCGGTGGGCACATGGGTGTGGGTCCCCCACAGGGCCGACACCCGGCCGTCCAGGTAGTAGCCCAGGGCCAGCTTCTCGCTGGTGGCCTCGGCGTGGAAATCCACCAGCACCAGCTCCGGCCGTTCCCCCTTCAGGAGCTTGTCCGCCGTGGTGAAGGGGTTCTCCGCGTGGAAATCCAGGCCGCAGCGGCCGATAAGGCTCATGACGGCGATGCGGATAGGGCCGCATTCATAGATCCCCCAGCCCCGGCCGGGGGCCCGGCCGGTGTAGTTGGCGGGCCGCAGGAGGTAGGGGTCCTCCTCCAGCCGGCGGGCGATCTGCTGCTTGCCGAAGGTGTGGTTCCCCAGGGTCACCACGTCCGCCCCGGCGGCGTAGAGGGCCTCCACCTGGTCCGGCAGGATCCCCGTCATGGCGGCGTTCTCCCCGTTGACCACGGTAAAGTGGATGTCCTTGAGCTTCTTCACGCTGCGCAGGTGCCGCTCCAGGTGCCGCAGCCCCGGCTCCCCCACCACGTCCCCTATGGCCAGTATCCGGTACAGCACAGCTCCCGCCCCCTTTCGTTACCTGTCAGTATAGCGGTTCCCGGGAAAAAAAGCAATCAGGAAAGGCCCGCGGCCCCTCCTGATCGCCTGCAAAATCTTTTCAGCGCCGCCCCGGGCCCCGCCTCACATGCTGAACACAACGCCCACCACAGCGGAGGCCAGGATAAAGATGATGGGGTGAAGGCCCTTGGTCTTCTTCACCTTATTGGTCAGCACCCACAAAATCACCGCCAGGATCCAGCCCTTCCAGTTGAGCACCGCCAGGGACAGGCCCTGGGCCAGGGTATCGGTGAAAAACAGGTTGCTCACCGCTACCGACAGCCCCGCCGCGGCGATGAGCCCCGTGGAGGCGGGCCGCAGGCCGTAGAAGGCGCTGTCCACATACCGGTTGTCCCGGAAGCTCTTGAGGAAGGCCGCAATAATGAGAATGATGATAATGGAAGGCGTCACCAGGCCCAGCGTGGCAATCACAGCCCCCAGGATCGCCCCAGGGATCCCCGCCGCGCTCTGTCCGGTAACATAGCCCACATAGGTGGCCATGTTGACCCCGATGGGTCCGGGGGTGGACTCCCCCACGGCGATCATGTTGGCCAGGTCGTTGTAGGTGAACCAGCCGGTGGCGTCGGCCATGTCGTAGAGGAAGGGGACGGTGGCCATGCCGCCGCCGATGGCAAACAGGCCTGCCTTGAAAAATTCATAGAACAGCCGCAGATACAGCATCATTTCCGCACCCCCCAGTTCTTCACGGCGATGCCCACCAGGGCGGAGAGCACCACGAACACCACCGGGCTCACCGGGAGGAAATAGCTCCCCAGGGCGATCGCCAGGAACAGCGCCAGGGTCAGCTTGTCCACCACCGCCTTTTTATAGAGCTTCACCACCGCGTTGCAGATCAGGATGCACACGCAGATCCGAATGCCGCCGAAGGCATGCTGCACCCACTGAAGGTGGGAAAAGGCGGAGATCACCCCTGCCAGCAGGGAGATAATCACCAGGGAAGGGAACACCACGCCCAGGGTGGCAATAATACCGCCGGCGATGCCCTTGAGCTTCTGACCCACAAAGGTGGCCGTATTGACCGCGATGACGCCGGGAGTACACTGGCCGATGGCGAAATAGTCCACCAGCTCCTCCTCCGCCGCCCAATGCTTGTTTTCCACTAGCTCCCGCTGGAGGATGGGCAGCATGGCGTAGCCGCCGCCGAAGGTCATGACCCCCACCTTGGCAAAGGTCACGAACAGATCCAACAATACATTCATAGCTCGGTTTGCCTCTTCTCTTCCTTTTTACTTTCTTGCACGCTTACTCCGCGTAGCCGTACATTCCCCGGACGGACACCTCGCCGGTGCGGACCGTGGTTTCCGTGCCGTCCTCCCGGCGCACCACCAGGCCGAACTGCTCATCCACATCCAGGGCCTTTGCCCGCTCCTGGCCCTCCGTCCAGAGGAGCCGCACATCCCTGCCCAAAGTCACGCAGTCCCGGCGGTAGGCCGCCACCCACGGGGAAATGTCGCCCCCCAGGTCCACCCCCAGCCGGTAAAAGGCCTCCATCAGGGCCGCGGCCAAAGCCGGGCGAGAGGCCTCGTGCCCCTGGGCCGCCAGGGACGTGGCCACCTCCGCCACCTCCGGCGGGAAGGCCTCCGGCTTCTGCCGGACGTTCACCCCGGCCCCGATGATGAGGAACTCCGTTTGGCCGGTCTCCCCCTCCAGGGCCATCTCCGTGAGGATGCCGCCCAGCTTCCGCCCCCCCAGGATCAGGTCGTTGGTCCACTTGATCCCCGGCCGGACCCCGGCGGCCTTCTCCACCGCGTCGCACACCGCCACCGCCGCCATGCCGGTGGCCCCCATCAGCTCCGCCGGCGGCAGCGGGGGCCGCAGGAGGATGGACAGGTACACCCCGCAGTCCGGCGGGGACTGGAACCGGCGGGACATCCGGCCCCGGCCGGCGGTCTGGCAGTCGGCCACGGCGATGGCGCCGTGGGGCGCTCCCGCCAGGGCCTCCCGCTTGAGGAAGGAGTTGGTGGAGTCCACCTCCGGCAGGCAGTACAGCGCCGGGCAGGCGAAGCCCTCCGGCAGGTACCGCCGGATCTCCCGCTCCACCAGGGCGTCCGGGGAGCCGGTGAGGCAGTAGCCCCGGGACTTCCGGGCCTCGATGGTGTAGCCGTCCCGCCGGAGGCTGTCGATGGCCTTCCACACCGCCGCCCGGCTGACCCCCAGCCGCCGGCTGATCTCCTCCCCGGAGAAAAACTCCCCCGGATGCGCCCGCAGCAGCTCATATACCTTTTCCCGGCTCACGGCATCCCCCTCCTTACCCGGATTCTTTCCAGCGTGATAGTATATCATCCCCCGGAAGATTTGTAAATGTACTTGCGGGGAAAATCTCCCCGCCCGCCGCCGCGAAAAAAGCCCGCCGCCGGAGCGCTCTCCGGCGGCGGACGGTCCCCGCTGTTTTCCTTCCGGCGCTGACGCCGGGACAGGATACGGCCGGCGGGGCACCTTTTTCCCCGGTTACTTCCCGCCGGCGCCGGCGCAGTCCGCCGGGCCGCCCCGGAGCATCTCCAGGCCGTGGTCCAGGGCGGGCAGCACCGCCTCCAGGTTCTCCCTGGCCGCCTTGGGGCTCCCCGGCAGGTTCACGATGAGCGTGCGCCCCCGGATCCCGGCGGCGGCCCGGGACAGCATGGCCCGGGGCGTGACGCGCAGGGACGCAAGGCGCATGGCCTCGGGGATCCCCGGCGTCATCCGCTGGCAGACGGCAATGGTGGCCTCCGGGGTCACGTCCCGGGGGGCAAAGCCGGTGCCCCCGGTGGTCACCGCCAGGGCCACGTCCTCCCGGTCCGCCAGGGAGCGCAGCAGGGCCTCGATCTCTCCCTGCTCGTCGGGGACGATCTCCAGGCGCACCACCCGGTATCCCGCCCGCTCCAGCAGCTCCTTCACCACCGGGCCGCTGCCGTCTGGCCGCTCCCCCCGGAAGCTCCGGTCGCTGACAGTCACCACCGCCGCGGTAAATTTCTCCTCCATAGGCTCCTCCTTATTCCAAGATCAGGATATCCTCCGGCGGCAAAACCACCCGCAGGGTATCCCCCTCCGGCAGCGCCGCCCCCTTTTCCACCTTCATCCGCAGCAGCGGCGCATCCGGCCCGCCGCCCCGGGGCCGCAGCAGCAGCACCCCGGCGGATACATCCTCCACCCGCCGGACCACCGCGCAGTCCAGCACGTTCTCGTCCTCCTCCGCCGCCGGGCGCAGGCACTCCTCCCGGATGCCCACGGCCCGGGCGCCCGCCCGCCAGGGGGCGGCGGCGCGGAGGCTCGCCCCCCACTGAGGCACCCGGAGCCGTCCCGTCCCCGCCTCCGGCTCCGCCGCCGCGCAGTTGCGGCAGCCGGTGAGCCGGGCGGCCACCACCGTCCGGGGATCTGAGGGCAGGGCGGCCATGTCCCGCACCGGGCCGGTGCGGCCCGCCTCCATGACGCACACCCGGGGGCAGTTGCGGTAGGCCTCCTCCAGGTCGTGGGTCACCCAGACCGCGGCCCCGGCGAAGCCGTCCAGCACGTCCTTCAGCTCCGGCTCCAGCTGCCACTTCAGGTGGCCGTCCAGGGCGGAGAAGGGCTCGTCCAGCAAAATGGCCCGGGGCTCTGAGGCCAGGATCCGGGCCAGGGCCGTCCGCTGCTGCTGGCCGCCGGAGAGCTGCCGGGGCCGCAGGCCCTCCAGGCCCTCCAGCCGCAGCATGGCCGCCAGCTCCGCCGTCCGCTTCTTCCGCTCCTCCCGCCCCAGCCCGCGGCAGCCGGCGGCGATGTTCTCCGCCACCGTCATGTGGGGGAAGAGGGCGTACTGCTGGAACAAATAGCCCACCCGCCGCCGCTGGGGCGGCAGGTCGATGCGGGCGGCGCTGTCGAAGAGCACCTGGCCGTCCAGGACGATCCGCCCCCGGTCCGGCCGCTGGATGCCGGCGATGCACTTGAGGGTCAGGCTCTTGCCGCAGCCCGAGGGCCCCAGCAGGGCCAGCGGCTCCCCCTCCGTGCGGAAGGACGCCTCCAGGCGGAACGCGCCGTAGGTCTTTTCCACATCCACTTCCAGGGCCACTCACCTTACCCCCTTTCCCGGCACGGCTTTCTCCCGCCGCTCCAGCATGTTCACCGCCAGCAGCACCACCGCCGAGATGGCCACGTTCACCAGCACCCAGCGGAAGGCCAGGGCGTCGTCTCCCGTCCGCCAGAGCTGGTAGACGGTGGTGGAAATCGTGGCGGTGCGGCCGGGGGTATAGCCCGCGATCATGGAGGTGGCGCCGTACTCCCCCAGGGCCCGGGCGAAGGAGAGCACCGTCCCCGCCAGGATCCCCTGGCGGCACACCGGCATCCGGATCCGCCAGAAGATGTAGGCGTTGCTCAGGCCCAGGGTCTTTCCCGCCTGGGCCAGGGTCTCGTCAAAGGACTCGAAGGCCCCCCGGGCGGTGCGGTACATCAGGGGGAAGGCCACCGCCACGGTGGCGAAAATGGCGGACCACCAGGTCATCACCATCTTCACCCCGAACTGCTCCAGCACCCACTGGCCGATCAGCCGATTGGGGCC
This sequence comes from uncultured Oscillospiraceae bacterium, assembly GCA_944387785.1. GTDB lineage: Bacteria > Bacillota > Clostridia > Oscillospirales > Oscillospiraceae > Pelethomonas. The sequence goes on from CALXGG010000056.1 coordinate 11,479, forward strand.
CAGCAGCCGCAGCAGCAGGTAGCCCATCACCGTGGGGGGCAGCACCAGGGGCAGCGTCAGGGCCACGTCCAGCGTCCCCTTCACCAGCCGGGGGGCCTTGGCGATGTAGTAGGCCGCGAAGATCCCCAGAAAGAAGATCACCACTGTGGAAATAGCGGCGATCCGCAGGGAATTGTATAGGGGGAACCAGTCCATCGTCACACCTCCCGGTGGGGTTTTGCCGCCTTTGCCCCCGGCGGCGGGGGGAGTTGCGGGGGCTCCGCCCCCGGGCCTGGGTCTTTTTTGGCGGGGGCTCCGCCCCCGAACCCCGGGTTCACTTTTGTACGCACAAAAGTGAACCGAAAAAGCGCCAAAACCAAGGTTTTGGATTCCTTTGTCCAATCGGACGCCATCAAATTTTGCCGGTGCGCAGCCACTGAATCACCGATCCCTCCGGGCATCCGATCTGCGGCGGGTTTCTCGTCGGACTTCGGCTGTCGCCCTGTTAAAGGAATAGAAACATCTAGTTTTCTGTGCTCAACTGCCTACTTCTAAGGAAAGCAGATGGGTTTCGGAAAGAAAAACTCGCAAAATTCCTCAGCACGAGGGCCGTCAGGCGAAGTCGGACACCCGCCGCACCGATTACGAGGGGCCAGGGGCCTGATGGCAATTCAGTGGCAACTGGGTATCTCTTTTGCAGGCGTCCGATTAGACAAATAAAAGGGGTCCGGGTCTCCCGGCGGCGTTTTGGTCACTTTTTCGCCGAGGAAAAAGTGACCCGGGGTTTGGGGCCGGGGAGGCCCCAATAGCGAGCACCGGGCTCCGGGGCCGGAGCCCCCGCCAAAAAAGACCCGGGCCCGGGGGCTCCGCCCCCGTCGAACAGCCCCGGGGTGTGGGGGCGGAACCCCCGCACCTTAATACAGCGGAGTGAAGCCCACGGCCTCGAACACCGCCGCGGCCTCGTCGGTCTGGAGATAGGCCAAGAACGC
>CALXGG010000057.1 GCA_944387785.1 uncultured Oscillospiraceae bacterium
TCCCGGATATAGGTGTACATGGTGTCGGGCCAGTGCAGGTTGGGCACCACCATGAACTCCAGGGTCTTGTCGTCCAGGGTCAGGGTCTGGCCGTCCCGGACGGGGATGGAGTAGAAGTCCCGGTTGACGATCTCCTTGAGGAAGCTGATGGCGCAGCCGGTGGCTACGATCTTGATCCGGGGGTTCAGCTCCAGCAGCCGCTCCACGCTGCCGCTGTGGTCGGGCTCCGTGTGGCTGACCACCAGATAGTCCACCTGCTCGATGGGGGTGATCTCCCCCACCTTCGCAAGCCAGCTGTCCAGGCACTTGACCTTGGCGGTCTCAAAGAGCACCGTATGCCGGCCGGTCTTCAGGACATAGGAGTTGTAAGTAGTGCCGAACTCCGTGTACATGATGATGTCGAACACCCTGAGGTCGTGATCCAGGGCACCGGTAAAATAAAATCCAGGTTTCAGTTCCAAAATTCCCATAGTGGCTTCTCCTTTGTTTCAGCAGTGGGGAAACGGCGAAAGCCGCTTACATTGCCTATATTATAACATTCTCATCCGTTCGCCAATCCTTTTCATGGAAATTTTTCATCTTCTCCTTTTTTAACAGGGGGGCCTTGCCTTTTACAGTCAATCCGCTACAATGAGCCCATAAGCTGACCAACCGGTCAATACAAGGAGGGATGACTATGGCCCAAACCTTTTCCGATCTGCCGGAAGAAAAACAGCGGCAGATCCTGGACGCCGCCGCGGAGGTCTTTTCCAAGGAGGACTACAAGCGCTCCAGCACCGATGATATCGCCGCCCGGGCCGGCATCTCCAAGGGGCTCCTCTTTTACTACTTCAAGAACAAGCAGAGCCTCTACCTCTATGTAGCCGACCATCTCAGGAGCCTGGTGGAGCGGCAGCTGAAGCGGGAGCAGCTGGCAGGCATCACGGATTTCTTTGATATGCTGGACTACGGGGCGGAGGAAAAGCTCCGGCTTTTCCAGCGCCAGCCCTGGATCCTGGAGCTGGCCTTGCGGCTTTACTATGCCACGGACAAGGAAGTGGCCTCCTCCTTGCGCCGGCGCTTCATGGAAATGCTGGAGGAGATGTGGGACGTGTATTTTTCCCATATTGACCTTGAAAAATTCCGGCCGGAGGTGCATCCCCGCCAGGTGCTGGATCAGTTTATATATCTTATCGACGGCTATCTCCACCAACAGATGATGCGGGGCGGCAAGGTCAGCATGGACGCGCTGATGGCGGAGTACGGTATTTGGCGGGATATCCTCCGCCAGTACGCCTATAAGGAGGAATATCAATGAATCCTGTGATCGAGGTGCAGGGCCTCACCAAGGACTACGGCCAGGGGCGGGGCGTATTCGGCCTGACCTTCCAGGTGGAAAAAGGGGAGGTCTTTGGTTTCCTGGGGCCCAACGGGGCGGGAAAGACCACCACCATCCGCCAGCTGATGGGCTTTGTCCGGCCCACCCGGGGCGGCGCCCGGATCCTGGGCATGGACTGCTTCCGGCAGGCCGCCGCCATCCAGGCCCACACCGGCTACCTGCCCGGTGAGCTGAGCCTGATGGACGATCTCACCGGGGACGGCTTCCTGCGCTTCATGGCCCGGATGCGGGGCATGAAGGATCTGGGCGCCGCGGAAGAGCTGAAGGAGTTTTTCCGCCTGGACGGCCGCCAGAGCCTGCGGAAAATGAGCAAGGGCACCCGGCAGAAGGTGGGGCTGGTGTGCGCGTTCATGGCCCGGCCGGAGCTGCTGCTGCTGGATGAGCCCACCAGCGGCCTGGACCCCCTGATGCAGAACCGCTTCATCGAGCTGCTGCTGCGGGAAAAGGCCCGTGGGGCCACCATCCTCCTCTCCAGCCACATGTTTGAGGAGCTGGAGCGGACCTGCGACCGGGTGGCCATTCTCCGGGCCGGGCACCTGGCGGCGGTGGAGCCCATCGCCGCCCTGCGGCAGACCCGGACGAAGCGGTACCGGTTCACCTTCCCCTCTTCCGGGGCCGCGGCTGCCTTCTCCGACGCCTGGCCGGGCGTGAAAGCGGAGGGCAGCAGCGCATCGGTGGCTCTGGCAGGACAGGAAAAGCTGTCCCGACTGCTGGCTCTGGCCGCCGGCTATGATGTAAAAGATATGTCCATAGATGGCGGCAGCCTGGAGGACGCCTTCCTGGACTACTACGGAGAGGAGATGTGAAGCCGTGATCTGTGCACCTCTTTTGCAGCGGGAGGCAAAGCGGAATCTCCTGCTCCTGGCGGTCTTCGCCGGGATATTGACTTTGTATGCCAGCGTGATCCTCACCATGTACGACCCGGAGCTGGGAGAAAGCCTGGCCATGATGAAGGACGCCATGCCCCAGCTTTTCGCCGCCTTTGGCATGAGCGACCCGGGCGCCACCCTGGCGGAGTTTTTGGCCAACTACCTGTATGGCTTTTTGTTTCTTGCTCTGCCGCTGGTCATGATCATCCTCCTGACCAATCGGTTATTGGCAGGATACCTGGACCGGGGCACCATGGCGTGGCTTCTGGCCACGCCCCGCCCCCGGCGGCAGATCGCAGCCTCTCAGGCCCTTTTCCTGGTGGGATCCATCCTTGGGGCCGTGCTCTACGCCGGCGGGCTGTGCGCCCTGCTGTCCGCCTTTCTGTATCCGGGGGAGCTGGCGCCTCTCCCCTTCCTGCGGCTGAACCTGTGCCTGGCCGCTCTGCTGTGCCTGCTGGGCAGCCTGTGCTTTCTGGGCGTGTGCGCCGTTTCCGACAGTCGACGGGGCCTGGCCGCCGGCGGCGGGGTGTGCGTGGTGTTCCTACTGCTGCAGATGCTGTCCCAGGCCGGGGAGAAGTGGGAGTGGCTGCGGTACCTGACGCCGCTGACCGCCTTTGACAGTTCTTCCCTGGCCCGGGGGGACGGCTCCCTGTGGCCCGCGCTGGGCCTTGGCGCGGCGGCATTGGCCCTGTACGCCGCCGGTGTGGGGGCCTTTGCCCGGCGGGACTTGAGCCTTTGACGGGCGGGATAGCTGAGCAGACCGTAGGGACTTTCCTGTCAAAAAAGAAAAAGCCGGGGGTTCCCCGGCTTTTTTGTTGGTCTGATATAAAGGAAATCCGCTTTACAGCAATGACAGCTGCTCACTTTCATCATCCGCATCTTCCTTTGAGCCTGTAGAAGCGGCAGGGGCCCCCACCGTCTCCGGCGACGGCCGGGAGGTCATATCCGATTGGGGCTGCGCAGCGGCGGCGGCTGGGCCGCCGCCCTCCAGCAGGGCCGCAAACGCCTCCTCGGTCAGCACCGGGATGCCCAGCTCCCCCGCTTTCCGCAGCTTGCTGCCGGCATTTTCACCGGCCACCACATAGGTGGTCTTTTTGCTGACGCTGCCGCTGGCTTTGCCGCCCCGGGCTTCGATCAAAGCGGTGGCCTCCTCCCGGGTAAAGCGCTCCAGCGCCCCGGTAAGGACAAAGGTCATCCCCTTGAACTGGTCTCCCGCAGGGGCCTCCGCCGCCTCCAGGGAGACGCCCGCCTCCCGGAGCCTGCCGATCAGATGCTGGGACTGGGGACTCCCCAGCCAGGCACGGATGTAGTCCGCGGTAACGGCCCCTACATCGTCGATGGCGGTGAGTTCCTCCTTGGAGGCGGCAGCCAGGGCGTCGAAGGTCCGGAAGTGAGCGGCCAAAGTCTTGCCCGCTTTCTGCCCCACCTGCCGGATCCCCAGGGCGTAGAGCAGCCGCTCCAGGCCGCGGCTCCGGCTGGCGTCAATGGCCCGCAGGGCGTTTTCCGCGGATTTCTCCCCCATGCGCTCCAGAGATGAAAGCTGTTCTTTGGTCAAAAAGTACAGATCTGCTGGTGTTTTCACCAGCCCTTCGGCAATCAGCTGGCTCATGACGGCAGGGCCCATGCCCTCGATGTCCATGGCGTCACGGCTGGCAAAATGGGTCAGGTTCCGGTGGAGCTGCGCCGGGCACTCCGCGCCGGTGCACCGCAGGGCGGCGCCGTCCGCATCCCGCACCACAGGGGCGCCGCACACCGGGCATGCCGTGGGCATCCGGTAGGGCACCGCCTCCGGCGGGCGCTTGGACAGCACCACCTCCACCACCTCGGGGATGATCTCCCCCGCCTTCTGGACAACGACAGTGTCGCCGATGCGGATATCCTTCTCGGCGATGAAATCCTGGTTGTGCAGCGTGGCGGTGGTCACGGTGGTCCCCGCCAGCCGCACCGGCTCCACCACCACTTTGGGGGTCAGCACGCCGGTGCGCCCCACCTGGACCACGATGTCCACCACCCGGCTGGGCTTGCGCTCCGGAGGATATTTGTAGGCGATGGCCCAGCGGGGACATTTTGCCGTACTTCCTACCACTTCACGGTCTGACAAGGAATCTAGCTTTACAACCGCTCCGTCCATGTCAAAGGGCAGATCCTCCCGCTCCTCATTCAGCCGGCGGATCTCCTCGTTGATCTCCTCCGGCCGGGACAGCTGCTTCCGGGGGATCACCGGGAACCCCTGCTCCTCCAAATAGGCCAGGCTCTCGCTGTGGCCGGAGAAATCCCGCCCCTGGGCCAGCTGCAGGTTAAAGACCCGGATGTCCAGGCTCCGCCTGGCACAGATCTTGGGATCCAGCTGCCGCAGGGACCCGGCCGCCGCGTTGCGGGGATTGGCAAAGAGGCTCTCCCCCCGCTCCTCCCGCTCCCGGTTGAGACGATGGAACACGGTTTTGGGCATATATACCTCGCCCCGGACGATCAGCCGGGGCAGTTTATCCGGCAGGGTCATGGGGATGGAGCGGATGGTGCGGATATTCTCCGTCACATCCTCCCCCACCCGGCCGTCCCCCCGGGTGGCGCCCTGGACGAACAGGCCGTCCCGGTACTCCAGGGCCACCGAGAGGCCATCCACCTTCGGCTCCACACTGTATACCGTTTTCTCCAGGTTTTCGTCCATCCGGCGGCAGAAATCCTCCACCTCCTCCGGGGAAAACACATCCTGCAGACTCTCCAGCGGGACGGGGTGCTCCACCTGGCGGAAGCTCTCCAGGGCCTGCCCCCCCACCCGCTGGGTGGGGGAATCGGGCACGATCTCCTCCGGATGCTGGGACTCCAGCTCCTCCAGGCGGCGGAGCATCCGGTCGTACTCATAGTCCGGCAAGGTGGGATCGTCCAGCACATAGTAGCGGTAGCCCGCCTCGGTGAGCTCCCGGCGCAGCCGGGCCATTTCGCTTTTGTAATCCATGGTCCTCCTTTGCGGCCGCTCCCGGAGCGGCCTCAGCCGTTGTTGATGGAATATTCGTAGGCGTCCTCCGCCACATCGTTCCCGGAATCAAAGTAGGTGTAGGTGTCCGGCACGGCCCCCACGATCACCGTTTCCGCCACGGAAAAGGCGTTGCTTACCTTGGTGAAGGTGCTGAAGCCCGGCAGCAGGATGGTCACCGACACGTCCACATACAGCAGGATGCTGTGGGTGGTCTGGTTGATGCCCGCGTGGTCAAAGGCGTTTTCAAAATGGGCGGTGCAGCTGCCGATGGACTGCATCCGCACCCGGAACTTGGGGCCCCGGCCCGCCAGGAGGGCGGAGCCGGTGAGGGTCCCCAGAGGGATGGCCAGCTCCGTATCGGACACCTGGCCCAGGCGGTCCAGCACGTCCCCGGAAATATCCGCCTGGAGGCGGTTGAAGGCCGCCATGTTGCTCTGCAGGGCGGCGATATTGCCGCTTGCGTCCTTCTGCAGGGTGATGAGCTCATCATATTGGATGTCCCCGCTGTCGATGGCGTCATAGACCGCCTCGTTCACCAGGCGGTTGACGGAATTGGACACCCGGGTCACCGCCATGTCTCCCAGGATGGCCTTCAGATGGAACAGGCCCACCAGAAACAAGGCCACCAGGCACACCGCCGCCAGCAGGCACAGCAGCCGGGCCCGCTGGGCCGGGGGCATGGGGGGCCGGTATCGCCTCCGACGCATAGCACCACCTCCTGGCTATGCTATGCGGCCATAGCTTTTCCCTATTCGTGTTTTTCCGGTAATTCAGGCAGCGCCATGACAAGATCCTTGAACACGTGTCCCCGCTCCTCAAAGTTCCGGAAGCGGTCAAAGGAGGTGCTGGCCGGAGACAGCATCACCACATCCCCCTCTGCCGCCCTGCTGTCCGCCAGGGCCACGGCGGCGGGGTAGTCCTCTGCCTCCAGGATCGGCAGCCCCCGATAATTTTCCGCCTCCGTCACCGCCTGGCGGATGGCCTCCGCCGTGGCGCCGCAGAGGATCAGCAGCTTCACATGGTCATTGACCACAGGCCCCAGGGGCGCATAGCTGACGCCCTTATCCTTGCCTCCCGCGATGAGGATCACCGGCTGGGGAAAGGACAGCAGGCCCGCGATGGTGCGGCTGGGGCTGGAGGCGATGGAGTCGTTGTACCAGCGCACCCCATGCCGCCGGCGCACCAGCTCGATCCGGTGCTCCACCCCGCCGAAGGTACGGGCAAATTCCCGGATGATCTCATCGGGAACCAGGCCCTCCACCGCGCAGATGGCCGCCATGCAGTTCTCCACGTTGTGCCGGCCGGGGATCAGGATGCCGGCGAGGGGCAGGATCTCCCGCTCCTTGCCGCGGCCCCGGTACCAGATGGCGTCATTCCGCAGGAAGCAGCCGCTGATCTCTTTATTATCATACATTGTAAAGTAAAACACATTGCCAGATGTGCGCTGAGATAATCCCCTTGTGATTTCGTTATCCCAGTTGCAGACCGCCCTGTCCCCGGGCTTCTGATGGCGGAGGATGGCCGCCTTGGCCTCCACATACTCCTCCATATCCGTATGGATGTCCAGGTGGTTGGGGGCCAGATTGGTGAGCACCGCCGTGGCGGGGCTCTCCTGCATGGTCATCAGCTGGAAGGAGCTCAGCTCCACCACCGCCACATCCTCCGGCCGGATCGTCTCCGCCTCCGCCAGCAGCGGGTGGCCGATGTTGCCCCCCAGGTGGACCGTCTTTCCCGCCGCCCGGAGAAGGCCGGCGATGATGGTGGTGGTGGTGGTCTTGCCGTCGCTGCCGGTAATGCCGATGATGGGACAAGGGCAGACAGAGAAGAATACCTCCATCTCCGAGGTGATCTGGCTGCCCCGCTCCCGGGCCGCCGCCAGATATCGGGGATGGAGCCCCGGCGTGCGGAAGATCACGTCGTGATCCAGGCCCTCCAGATAGTCCTCCCCCAGGCGGAGCCGGCAGCCCTCCGCCTCCAGTTCATCAGCCAGGGCGCCCAGGGCGGCCCGATCTTTCTTATCACAGGCGGTCACGTCGATGCCCGCTCCCCGGAGCAGGCGGATCAAAGGCGTGTTGCTGACGCCCACGCCGATCACCGCCACCCGCTTCCCCTTCAGGGAATGGAGATATTCCTGTATGGTCATATCGTTCACTCCTGTTTTCCTAGGATTTGATTGCGTCCTGTGGTATTATACCACCCCGCCCCCCTTCTGACAACAAAATTTCCCCGGGCGGCGGCTTCTTTCATTGACAAGGGGGCGCGGTTCCTGTAAAATGGTTGGGCAAGCAGGACAGGCGGTCGCGTGGCGGACCCGAAAGGGCCGTCATGAGGAAAGTCCGGGCTCCACAGGGCAAGGATAACGGGTAACGCCCGCCGAAGGCGACTTCAGGAAAAGTGCAACAGAGATATACCGCCTCATCCCTCGCAAGAGGGCGGCTTTTTGCCGGCGAGGTAAGGGTGGAAAGGCGAGGTAAGAGCTCACCCATCGGCTGGAGACTGTCCGATGCTGTAAACTCTATCCGGAGCAACACCGTGGGAGGACATGTGGCTGGCCCGGCCGTCCTCAGGAGGTGGCTGGAGCGGTCTGGCAACAGGCCGCCTAGATAGATGACTGCCAAATACAGAACCCGGCTTACAGTCCTGCTCGCAACAAACACAGCCCCTCCGGCGGAATACACCGGAGGGGCTTTCCAGTATCGCTTATTTACTCCTGCTCCCAGTTGTGCCAGACATTCTGGACGTCGTCGTTGTCCTCCAGCAGGTCGATGAGCTTAGTCATATTCTTGATATCGTCCTCGCCGGTGAGCTTGATGTAGTTCTGGGGCACCATCTCGATGGCGGCCTCGGCAAAGACGTAGCCCTTGGTCTCCAGGGCGGCGGTGACGGCGTTGAAGTCGTCGGGGTCGCAGGTGATCTCAAAGATGCCGCCGTCCGCCTCGAAGTCCGCGGCGCCGCAGTCCAGGGCATCCATCATCACCGTCTCCTCGTCCATGTCACCGTCCTCATTGTCGATGACGATGACGCCCTTGCGGTCAAAGCTCCAGGACACGCAGCCGCTGGCGCCCATGTTCCCGCCGTACTTATCAAAGAGATGGCGCACCTCGGGAGCGGTACGGTTGCGGTTGTCCGTCAGGGCCTCCACGATCACGGCCACGCCGCTGGGGCCGTAGCCCTCGTAGACCACCTTCTCGAAGTTGTCGGTGTTGCCGGCGCCCAGGGCCTTGTCGATGGTGCGCTTGATGTTGTCGTTGGGCATGTTGGCGGCCTTGGCCTTGGCGATGACGGTGGCCAGGCGGGAGTTGTTGTTGGGATCGCCGCTGCCGCCTTCCTTCACCGCCACGATCATCTCGCGGGCGATCTTGGTAAAGGCCTGGGAGCGCTTGGCGTCCGCCGCGCCCTTGGTTTTCTGGATATTATGCCATTTGGAATGTCCGGACATAGGTTCGTTCTCCTTATTATTCTTTCATAGTCTTTATCGCTGATAGCGGATGATATCCCCATGGACGGCGGATCGGACCACCGTCAGCTCAGGGAACCGGCCCCGGAGGAACCGCTCCAGGACGGCGCAGACCACGTTCTCCGTGGGAAAGTGGCCCGCGTCCAGCAGGTTCAGCCCCAGGCCGGGCGCGTTTTGAAAATCGTGGTATTTGAGGTCCGCGGTCACGAAGGTGTCGCACCCCAGATCCCGGGCCAGCGGCGCGTATTCGCCGCAGGCGCCGCCGCCTACCGCCACCCGGCGGACAGGCCGTCCGCCGTCGGCATACCGAAGGCCCTCCATTCCCAGGCTGCGGCGGACATGGGCCGCGAACGCCTCCAGGGGCATCTCCGCCCTCAGTATGCCGGTCCGCCCGATGCCGTCCTCGCCCAGCGGCCCGATCTCCTCCAGGCCCAGGGCGGCGGCCAGGGCGTCGTTCACCCCGCCGGGGGCGCTGTCCAGGTTGGTGTGCATGCAGATGGCGGAGATGCCGCCGCGCAGCAGCGTGGCGATCAGTTTCCCCTGGGGCCTGTCCGTCCGGACACTTTGTACCGGCGACCAGGCGCAGTTCATCAGGGGATGGTGGGCCACGATGGCCCCGCAGCCCCGTTCCGCCGCTTCGTCGGCCACCGCCTGGGTGACGTCCAGGGCCACCAGGACGGCGCTGACCTGCCGGTGGGGATCCCCCACCAGCAGCCCCACGTTGTCCCAGCTCTGGGCCAGTTCCCGGGGCGCCAGCTCAAAAAGGGCCGTTTCCAGTTCACCGGCTGTGGGCATGTTCCCACGCTCCTCTCTTTTTCTCCAGGGCCTCGATGACCCGGCATATCGTCTCCCGCTTGCTCCCGGCGGTGCTGTCCCTGGCCCGGGCCAGGCCGGCGGCCGCCCGGCGCAGCCGCAGCAGCCGGTCCTCCAGGTAACGGCCCCACAGGGGATCCTGTTCCAGCAGGAACCCGCCCCAGGCCTCCTCCGGCGCCGCAGGCGGCATGCTGCCGCCCCGGACGGTGAGGATGGGATAGAGGATCCCCTTGTCCGCTGCCAGCTTCTCCGCCAGGACGGCGTAGCCGTGCTCCGGAAGGTAGGCCCGCAGTACCTCCGCCTTGCTCATGGGCTGGAGCAGCAAAAGGGGGCCTTCCCTGACCCAGGGGGCCGCGGACAGGATCTCCGCGATCGTGTCGCCGCCCATGCCGGCGATGACCACCGTGTCCACCTCCCCGGGCGCTATCGGGGCCAGCCCGTCCCCCAAGCGGAAGTCGATGCCGCCGGACAGGCCATAGCGCCGGGCGGTCTCACGGGCGTGCTCCAGAGGCAGGGCGCCGATATCCGTGGCGACGGCCCGGGCGATCCGCCCCGCCAGGAGCAGATCCACGGGGATATACCCATGGTCGGTGCCCACGTCCGCCAGGCGGCAGCCCGGAGGCACGAGATCCGCGATGGCCCGCAGCCGGGGCTGAAGCGCCGGTCTCTCTCCCATGAATATCATCCCCCCTTCCCGCGCATGGACAGGGACTCACCGCATTTCGCGTATGAGTCCCTGCATTGCGTTGCGCGCTATTACTTGTTGGCCTCGGCGTTGATGACCTCCAGCAGCTTCTCACAGTCCACGCCGTGGACGGCGCAGGCCTCCTCCACCGTCTCGCCGCGGCTGCTGGGGCAGCCCAGGCAGTGCATGCCGATGGAGAGAAAGATGGGGGCGGTCTGAGGCGCGATATCCAGGATGTCACCGATGATGGTGTCTTTGGTGATGTTGACCATAGGTGTGATACCTCCAAAAGAAATTAGCGCAAATAGTATACCCCAATTTCCCCGGGATTTCAATACTGTTTTAGCGTTTTCTCCCCCTGTTTCCCGCCCATATCCCCCCTTCCGCCGGAAAAGGGGTGCCTCCCGCCGGGATAGTCGGCGCCCCGCCCTGTCCCGTGCCCCTGGAAGGCCGCTTTGCCTGGGAAAAGGAGCGCGGCGGGGTCACCGCCGCGCTCCGTTGATTCTGTTAAAGAATAATGCAGATCAGACCGCCGCTGCCCTCGTTGACGATCCGCTGGAGGGTCTCCTGGAACTTCATCCGGGCGTCCATGGGCATGCGGTACAGCTTTGCCTGGAGATCCTCGTTTACCAGGTCGTGGAAGCTGCGGCCGAAGATGTTGGACTCCCAGATCTGGGCCGGGTCGTCGTTGAACTTCTCCATCAGGTAGTTGACCATGTCCTCGCTCTGCTTTTCATTGCCCACGATGGGGGAAACGGTGGATTCGATGTCCACCTTGAACATATGGACCGAGGGGGCGCTGGCCTTCAGCCGGATGCCGTAGCGCCCGCCCTGGCGCATCACCTCCGGCTCCTCCAGCAGCAGCTCCTCCCGGGTGGGCATCACGATGCCGTAGCCGGTGTCATATACGCTCTGGAGGGCCGAGGATACCTTGTCGTACCGGGCCTTTACTTCCGCCAGCTCCGTCAGCAGGCCCATCAGGTCGCCGTCGTCCCCCACGGTGAAGCCGGACTGGCTGCTGAGGGTCTGGTAGAACAGCTCCCGGGGCAGCTGCAGCTCCGCCGCCGCCACCCCTCTGCCCAGGTCGATGGACAGTACCCGGCTCAGGGAGATGTTCTCTTCCTCCCCCATGGCCTTGACCGCCGGCTCCACCTCCCGGATGTGGCCCATCCGCTCCCCGCCGGAGCGGACCACGCCGTAGACCGCCTGGCGGATGGGATGGCTCATGGGCAGGGCGTCCACCCAGGCGGGAAGGTACACCTGCATCTCCCGGAGGGGGAATTCATAGAGGATGCTCTTGATGATGTAGCTGATGGCCTCCTCCCCCAGCTCCAGGCAGTTCACCGGCAAACACCGCACGCCGAAGCGGCTCTCGATGTCCCGGCTGATGCTCACCGCCCGGCTGCTGTGGGGCTCGGTGGTGTTGAGGAGGACCACGAAGGGCTTCCCCAGCTCCTGGAGCTCCGTGATGACCCGCTCCTCCGGCTCCAGGTAGTCCTCCCGGGGTATGTCGGTGATGGAGCCGTCGGTGGTGACCACGATCCCCACGGTGGAGTGCTCCTGGATCACCTTCCGGGTGCCCAGCTCCGCCGCGTCGGCCATGGGGATCTCATGGTCCAGCCAGGGCGTCATCACCATCCGGGGCACGCCGTCCTCGAACTGGCCCATGGCCCCCTTGACCATGTAGCCCACGCTGTCGATGAGCCGGACGGAGAAGGCGGCGCCCCCTTCCAGGGTCACCTCCACCGCCTCCTCAGGGACAAACTTGGGCTCGGCGGTCATGATGGTGCGGCCGCTGCCGCTCTGGGGCAGCTCATCGATGGCTCGCTCCCGGCGGTAGACGTTGTCGATGTTGGGGATGACGCAGGTCTCCATAAAGCGCTTGATGAAGGTGGATTTTCCGGTGCGCACCGGCCCCAGCACCCCGACAAACAGGGATCCTCCCGTCCTGGCGGCAATATCCTGGTAGATATCGGTATTCGTCATAGTACCCTCCCATGCGCCGCAGCGCGTATATTTTTCGCAAGAAACCTCCGTGCATGGGAGGTTTTTCCGTTCCGGGACTCCCGCTGTAACTGTATGACAGCCTGGACAGAAATATTCCTG
>CALXGG010000058.1 GCA_944387785.1 uncultured Oscillospiraceae bacterium
AAAGAAAGAGAAACGGAGTGGAAACCGCTATAAATAGTTAGAAATGGTGCAAAAAATGTTCAAATGACTGTTCGCATCGCAGAGGTCAAGGGTTCGAATCCCTCCAGGTCCACCAAAACTGGAAATCGCCGCAGTTTTCACTGCGGCGATTTCTCATTTGACCACAGAAATACCGCAGACGGATTTCTGCTTTGACCACTTGACGGGCACCCCTTTTCGGGAGCGCCCGCTTTTTGCTTTATGTGGCCCGGAAGTTGAGGGGGTTCTTCCCTCAAAACAGCTGCCCCGGCAGCTTCAGTTTTTCCTTGGGTGGGAAGCCGCGGTCAAATTCCCCCGCCGCGGCCTCGTCCACATAGTAGCCCTTCGGCGTGTGGTAGACGCCGGTGATACCGTCCAGAAAGCCGGGCCGGAGCTCCTTCAGCAGGACATAGGGAACGAGCTCCTGTTCCGGTTCCCCGTGGTAGCGGATACCCTTTGTCCCGGCCACCACAAAGCCGGACTTCCCGTAGAAGTCGATGTTGCCCTCAATGCACAGAGCCCCGGCACCCAGTTCCTCGGCCAACTCCATGGAGTAGTCCAGCAGATACTTGCCCAGGCCTTTCCGCTGCAGGTCGGGGCGGATGCTGATGGGGCCAAAGGTCATCATGGGGATCTCCCGGCCGTCGTCGGCCACGATCTTAGCCCGCATATATAGCACATGGCCGATGAGCTCCCCGTCCCGTTCCATGACCAGGTCCAGCTCCGGTACAAAGTCCGGATCCTCACGCAGCGCATGGACCACATAGTGCTCCAGGCAGCCGGGCCGGTACACATTCCAAAAGGCATCCCGGGTCAGATGCTCTACGGCAGCGTAGTCTGTCGGCGTTTCCCGGCGGATGATGATGTTTTTATGTTTCATGCTTCTGCCCTCCTTACATCCCTCCGCCGGGGAATTTGCCCTGCTTGCGCTGATTGTTTTCCTTGGCAAACCGCCGGGCCTGCTTTATGCCGCCTAACGGGCAGGGAAGCATCTCCCGCCCGGTAGTGGTGTGCCGCCCTTTATCTCCCTTGCCGATCTCCTGGGTGGAAATCACTTGTGTGCCCAGCAGGCAGTTAATGAGGGTGGATTTTCCCACACCGGAGGAGCCGATCAGCGCGCAGGTCTGCCCCTTGGAAAAATAGGGCCCGAATTTGTCGCGGATATCCTCATCAAACATGGACAGCGCCAGAATATCCGAAAAACAGGAGATGGCTTCCACCTGAGAAACCGCCTGTGCAAGATCCTCACACAGATCCGCCTTGGTCAATACAATGACCGGCGTCGCCCCGCTGTCCCATGCAATGGACAGATACCGCTCCATGCGGTTCAGGCTGAAATTCTGATTGAGGGACATGCACAAAAAGACCACATCCACATTGGACGTCACAGGCTGAGCCTGACCGGACACGCCCACCGCTCGCCGGACAAAGAGGCTCTTTCGCCGCAGCACCCGATGGATGACTGCCACTTCCCCTTCCGGATATAAACTGGCTTCTGCCAAAAAGCGTTGGGAAACGCCATACCTTTTCAGTTGATGCAAAGTCATACCCTCCATTTTGATCGTCTTCACATATCCAGACGGAAGGAGGTCTGTACCGATTACTTCGTCACACCTCCTTCCCTTCTTACAATCTCCATTTTCTTTGTGTTCATCATAAAAACAAACTCCTTTCTTCTGAGATTCCTTGATTATAGCATAGATTCGCTCCGGTGGAAAGATACTGCCTGCCAAACAGGCTTTTCCTGTACATTCGGCAGGAGTTCTGCCATGCGCTGGCGAGCAGGAGTCTGCCGGACACGCCGGGGCGTTCCCGCAGCTGGATGATACACCCGGTTCCCGGCCTGCGCCGGGGCGGTTCGGCCCACGCGGGGCCTGCTTTTCATGAGAAGGGCGAAGGCGGTACCCATCCTCCCACTCGGCCCGCCGGCCGCGCTTCAAAAAAAGCTGCCCGCCATTTGGCGGGCAGGAAAGGAGGGACAAGAAAGGCCTGGACGGAAATCCCTACCACAGGCCACCCTGTGATCTCAGAAACAGAGACCTTTCTATTTTCTTTCAAGGCCGACGTGCAGGCGTCGGCGGTGGCGATGGCCGCCCGGGCGCCGCGGCCCTGGCAGCGCCTCCCACCCCGGGCCCCGGTGCGGGGACAGTTACCGGAACAGCTCCATGCTGATCTTGACCACGCACTTTCTGCTGGTGGCCGGCGCGTCGCCCAGCATCAGGCCGGGGCGATGGGCGTCCCAGGGGAAGAATACGGCGAAAAATCCCTCCCGGGCGATGAGGAGGCTCTCGTCCGCGGCGGCTTCCAGGAAGGAAATGTCGTTCTGGGGGCGGGCCTCGCAGATGGCTTCCCTGCCGGTATAGGCGGATACGCCGATCTTCTCGCCGCCCTCGGGCCAGTAAAAGAGGTCGGCGTACTTCTCGTGGATCTCCGGGTGGGACCCTTCGAAAGGATGGGTGGTCATATCCATAACGTTCATAAATATGCGGTCGCCGTCAATGTCGTGGCGGCCGAGAGAGAGGGCCATGACATCCGTGCTTTTCAGGTACGATAAGACTTTTTCGATGGCGGCAGGGTACACGCAATAGTCCGCTCCCCCGTTGAGTCTGGCAAAAATCATGAAGATCCACTCCTTTTGTTGTACTGAGGGCAGGGCGTTTCCCTTTACATATACCTTATCGTAAACGACGGCCGGATGTCAAGCGGTTTCAGGAAGAGAACCGGCGGAGGGGTCAACTTAGGGCCAGGTGGATCATCTTCACCATTCTGAGCCGGTCGGAAACGGCCATACTGATCTTGGTGGACAGCCGCAAGCCGTTTCTGGGGACGCGGCGGTAGTACGGCTCTTCGGCAATGACGCTGGCCCCGCCGCCGATCCTTGCCGCCAGCGCCGCCGCCGCGTCCACATAAAAGAACATCTGGACGTCGGCATGGCCCACCTGTTTCATGTACTTCCTCCGCAGCATGGCCATGCCGCTTTTGCTCACAGCGTCAAAAACGATCTCCACATCCCCCCATTGTGTCAGCATCCGCAGCAGACGGAGCACCCGGGGCTCCTCAAAGTAGTGGAAGAGCCCGCCGGCGGTGACAAGGATGGGGGCGTCCGGCCTCTCTGCGCGGATCTGCCGGATCCAAGCCTCCCCAAAGGCGTCCCCGGCAAGGTAGGTCTCCCGCTCCGGCTCCGGCAGCAGCGTCCGCCGGTACTCCACCACATGGGGCAGATCCAGGGCATACCAGTGGGTCCTGCCGTTGTCGCAGCGGTCATAGGTCGTCTCCAGCCCGCAGCCAAGCTGGACGATCACGCCGTCCGGCCTGCGCGCCAGAAAGGCGCGGATAAAACGGTCCATATTGGCGGACCGGGCGGCGGAGGCCAGCAGGGTATATTGACTCTGGCCATCCTGCTCCAGCAGCTCCGCGGGCAGCCTGCCCCTCAGCGAAAGGGCCCTTTGGTCATATAAGATCTGCGGGCAGCACTCGCTGGCGTAGATCCTGCCCAGCATGGGGACAAACAGCGTGTCCTCTACAACACCCAGCTTTGACATATATATCCTCCTGTTAGCAATATCTGTGGGGCGCTATCGCTCCTTATTATAGTTAGTGCAAGCTAACTCGTCAAGGGGGGGTCCGGCAAAGGAAGGGGACGGCCCGGGGGCTCCCGGCGGCAGGATCCCGGGGAAGGGGGCGGGGGCTGTGTGACAAGGTCACGGAAAGAGCCCCGCCGGAGTGGTAGGATAAGGCCAACAAAACAAACCACATACAAGGAGGAACATAGCGATGTCAGCGCTGCATATTACCAAGGAGAATTTCCACGACGAGGTGGTCAACAGCGAGAAGCCGGTGCTGCTGGACTTCTGGGCCAGCTGGTGCGGCCCCTGCCGGATGGTGGGCCCGCTGGTGGACGAGATCGCCGGGGAACGGTCGGACGTGAAGGTCTGCAAGGTGAACGTGGACACGGAGCGGGAATTGGCCGCCGCCTTCAAGGTCATGAGCATCCCCACCCTGGTGGTGATGAAGGACGGCAAGATCGTCAACCGGGCCACAGGCGCCCGGCCCAAGGAGGAGATCCTGGGCCTGCTGTAACGGCATACACAACGGGGAAGGCCGCCGCGGCAGATGCCGCGGCGGCCTTCCTGCGCTATGCTCCGGCCAGGGCCTCCAGCCGGCCGGGGTCGGTGAGCTCTACCGTGCCCCGGGACAGCTTCACCAGCCCCTCCTGCTGGAAGTAGCGGAGCATCCGGGTGACCACCTCCCGGGCGGTACCCAGATGGGCGGCGATCCGCTCGTGGGTAAGGGGGAGGACGGCGCCGCCCTCCAGGCGGCTCTCCTCCAGCAGGAAGAGGGCCAGCCGCTGGTCAAAGCGCTGCCAGAGGATCTGCTCCATGAGCCACATGACCTCGGAAAAGCGGCCGCCCATCACGTCGTTGGTATAGTTGGCCACGGCGGCGGACGATTCCATCAGCTGATGGTACAGCCCGGCGGGGATCACCCAGAAGGAGGCGTCCTTCTCCGCCTCCACGGTGACGTCGAACTGGATGCCCCGGAGCACGCAGGCGGCGGAGAGCAGGCACATGTCCCGCTCGAAGAGGCGGTAGAGGGTGATCTCCCGGCCCTCCGCCGAGAGGATATAGGCCCGCAGCTGGCCGGAACGCACCGCCAGCAGTCCCAGGCAGTCGTCCCCGCCCCGGTGGAGCACGGCGCCCCTGGGGGCGGTCCGCAGGACCGCTTCCCTGGTCAGGGCCTCCCGCTGGGCGGCGGTGAGCTTCTCCCAGAAGGGCAGACAGCCCGAAAGATCCATATACCCATCCCTCCCTTTCCCCTCCAGTATACGGCCCGGAGCCGCCGCTGTCAAACCCAAAGACAGCGTTTGACAATCCGCCGGGGATAGGGTATCCTGAAACAGAGACAATACCAGGCGCGGCCTGACCGGGAGGATGGATCAACAATGGAACGAAAAGAACTGCTGGACCTGCTGGAGCAAGTCCGCCGGGGGGATACGCCGCCGGAGGCGGCGGCGAAGATCCTGGAGCGGTCCCCGGCCTTTGAGGACCTGGGCTATGCCCGGGTGGACCACCACCGCAGCCTCCGGCAGGGGACGGCGGAGGTGATCTTCGGCCAGGGCAAGACGGCGGAGCAGATCGCGGGCATCGTCCGCTGCATGATGGACCGGGGGAGCAAGAACATCCTCATCACCCGGCTGAGCCGGGAGAAGGAGGCGCGGCTGCGGGGCGCTTTCCCCTATGACTACCACGAGGTCGCCGACCTGGCGGTGGCCTGCCCCGGCCCCCGGCAGGAGAAGGGGGCCATCGCGGTGGTGTCCGCCGGCACCAGCGACCTGCCGGTGTGCGAGGAGGCGGCCCTTACCGCCGAGACCCTGGGCAACCGGGTGTACCGGATCTACGACGCCGGGGTGGCGGGCCTCCACCGCCTCCTCCACGAGGTGCCCACCCTGGAGAAGGCCCGGTGCGTCATTGCCGTGGCGGGGATGGAGGGGGCCCTGCCCAGCGTGGTGGGGGGCCTTGTGAGCTGCCCGGTGATCGCGGTGCCCACCAGCGTGGGGTACGGGGCCAACCTGGGGGGCCTGGCCGCCCTGCTGGCCATGCTCAACTCCTGCGCCAGCGGCGTCAGCGTGGTGAACATCGACAACGGCTTCGGGGCGGGCTTTTTGGCCTCCCGGATCAACCAGATGCGGGGGGTGGACGAGGCATGAAAACCCTGTACCTGGAGTGCGCCATGGGGGCGGCGGGGGACATGCTCATGGGGGCCCTCTATGAGCTGTGCCCGGAGAAGGAGCGCTTCCTTGCGGTGATGAACAGCCTGCTCCCCGGCGTGTCCGTGACGGCGGAGCCGGCCAAGCGCCAGGGGGTGGCGGGCACCCACATGCGGGTGGTGATCTGCGGGGAGGAGGAGGGGCCCGGCGGCGCCGCTCACAGCTGCGGGGCCGCCCATGGCCATGACCACGAACACAATCACGACCATGCACATGATCATGACCACTCCGGCGGCCACCATCACCACACCCCCGGGGAGATCGCCGGGCTCATTGACAGCTTTTCCCTGCCGGAGGCGGTGAAGGACAGGGCCCAGGCGGTGTACCAGCGGCTGGCGGCGGCGGAGTCCCGGGCCCACGGCGTGCCGGTGGAGGCCGTCCACTTCCACGAGGTAGGGGCCCTGGACGCGGTGATGGACGTGACCGGCGTATGCCTGCTGCTGGCGTGGCTGGCGCCGGACAGGGTGCTGGCCTCGCCGGTGACGGTGGGCAGCGGCACGGTGCGTACCGCCCACGGCCTGCTGCCGGTGCCCGCCCCGGCCACCGCCTTCCTGCTGGAGGGCGTCCCCGTGGCCGCCGGCGACATCGCCGCCGAGCTGTGCACCCCTACCGGGGCGGCCCTGCTGGGGATCTTTGCGGAGGGCTTCGGCCCCCTACCGGCGGGGACTCTCCTGGGCTGCGGCCACGGCTGCGGCACCAAGGACTTCCCCCGGGCCAACTGCCTGCGTGCCTTCCTCCTGGAGGAGGCCGCTGCGACGGAAGGCCCCAACGATGCTGTGACGGAGCTGAAGGCCAATATTGACGACATGACCGGCGAGGCCCTGGGCTTCGCCATGGAGGCCCTGCTGGCGGCGGGGGCCCTGGATGTGAGCTATGCCCCGGTCCAGATGAAGAAGAACCGCCCCGGCGTGGTGCTGACCTGCCTGTGCCGCCCCCATGAGGCGGACCGCCTGGCCCGGGAGATCCTGAAGCACACCACCACGTTCGGGGTCCGGCGGACGGACTGTTCCCGCTACGCCCTGGACGTGACGGTGGAGACGGCGGACACCCCCTACGGCCCCATCCGCCGGAAAACCGGCCGGGGATACGGCGTGGAGAAGCGCAAGGCGGAGTACGAGGACTGCGCCCGGGCGGCCCGGGAGGCCGGCGTGCCCCTCCGGGCGGTGGAGGAGGCGGCCCGGGGATGAACTGGGTCTACATCCTCCGCTGCGGCGACGGCAGCCTGTATACCGGGTGGACCAACGACCTGCCCCGGCGGCTGGCGGCCCACCAGAGTGGGAAGGGCGGGAAGTACACCCGCTCCCATCTGCCGGTGGCCCTGGCGTACCGGGAGGCTCTGGCCACCCCGGAGGAGGCCCGGAAGCGGGAGTGGGCCCTCAAGCAGCTCAGCCGCCGGGAGAAGCTGGCCCTGATCGCCGCCGGAGCGCCTGGGGAGCAAGGGGCCGCTCCGGAAGAAACTGCCCCTGCCGCCGGAGACGCCGCCGGCCGGGAAATGCCATAACGATACCCCGCCGCCTTTCAGGAGATCGGCCGATCTCCTGAAAGGCGGCGGGGCGCTTTTATGGGCGGCAGGCAGGCGGCCGCCCCTGACAGAGCCGGGGCCGTCAGGCCCGGCAAGGGGAAAAACTGTATACAGACAGTAGCGCGAAAAAGGAAAAATACGGTCAGGATTCGCGGCGGGGCCGGGGAACCGGATCCAGGGCCACCTGAGGGAACCATTTGGCCAGCCGGCGCCGGAGCTCCGGCAGTTCCGCCCGGGCCCGGTCCAACTCCTCCTCACGCACCTGGAGCAGGGCGCCGCCCCCCCGGAGCCGCAGCCGGAAGTCGGTATATCCCCGGGAGAAGAGGAGGACCTCCCCAGCCTCCACCCGGCGGAGGTCCTCCCGGGTGATGGGGGTGCCGGCGGGGATCCGGGTGGCCAGGCAGGCGTAGGAGGGCTTGTCCCACAGGGCGATCCCCGCCGCCCGGGCCTGGGCGCGGATGTCGCCTTTCATGATGCCGCACTCCCGAAGGGGGGAGCGGACCCCCAGCTCCCGGAGGGCCGCCATGCCGGGGCGGTCCCCGGCGTCGTCGGAGGCGTTGCTGCCGTCCAGCGCCAGGGGGAAGCCGTCGGCCTTTGCCTGGGCCAGAAGGGCGGTAAAGAGGAACCGCTTGCAGTAATAGCAGCGGTTTTCCGGGTTGGCCGCCACCTGGGGCAGGGCCAGTACGTCCGCCTCCAGCACCGTCAGCGCCGCCCCCAGGGCGGCGGCGGTGGCCCGGGCGTCCTCCAACTCGAAGGCGGGCTGGAAGGGGGTACGGACAAAGTAGGCCTGGGTGCGCCGGCCATGGCGCAGGGCCTCGTGGAGCAGCCAGGCGGAGTCGATGCCGCCGGAAAAGGCCACGGCGCAGTCCGGATGGGCGGTGAAAAATTCTTCCAAGGTCATAGGGGCGTCCTCCTGTGGGCGGGTATATCTACCGTCTACCATACCGCCCCAGGGAGGTTTTGTCAACGGCGGCGGTCAAAGGGCGTCCTCCAGCCGCTTCACCAGCTCCGGGCCGTCCCACCCTTCGGTGACGTTGTAGCGGCCCATCCGCCGCAGGCAGGAGAGGTCCCCGGGGAGGAGCCGGTTGCTGCGCTCCTGGATGGTGAAGGTAAAAAGGATGCCCTCCTCCTCCAGCAGGCGGTCCGCCTCCTCCGTCCAGTAGCCGAAGGGATAGGCCAGGGCCACCAGATCCGTGGCTGCCCGGCCCTCCCGCCGCTGCCGGAACTGGGCCAGGTCCTCCCGCAGCACGGCCTCGTAGGCCTCGCTGCTCTCCCCCTCCAGGGGCAGCACGCCGTCCCGGCCGCTGTACCCGTAGCTGGCAAGCTGGTGGAGGTCATAGGTGTGGGACTGAAGGTCCAGCACCCCCTTTTCCACCCAGGGGGCCGCCTCCTCATAGGAGAACCGGGGCGGGGAGAGAGGCTGGCCGGAGTGGGCGTAGAGGGCCTCCCCCTCGTTGATGCCGATGACGAACACGGTGGCCCGGAAGCCCAGTTCCTCCAGGATGGGGGCCGCCAGGGTCAGGTTGCTGGTGTAGCCGTCATCCATGGTGATGAGCACCGGCTTGTCCGGCAGGGGCTCCCCCTCCCGGACGTAGGCGAGGACCTGGCCGAGGCTCACCGCGGTGAAGCCCGCCTCCTTCAGGGCGGTCATCTGCCGCCGGAAGGTCTGGACGGTGACCACCGTGTCCCCGGTGCTCTCCTGGGCGAAGTGGTGGTACATCAGCACCGGCAGCACCTGGCCCTGCCGCCTGGCGCGCAGGATATTGAACCCCAGCAGCAGCAACAGCATCGCCAGGGCCAGCGCCGCCCATTGTTTCCATCCCAGCTTCATGGCATACCTCCGCTTTCTCCCCGCAGGGGCGGGCAGGGGGCCGCCGTGGGGGTAGGTCTACACATGTAAACCTTCTTGTGGGGACAGTATACCGCACAAGTCTATAAATGTCAACCAAATTTGGGCCGAAAAACCTTTATAGCAAGTGTACCCCGGACAGGCCGCAAAATTCCCTCCGAATGCCATCCTTTTGGCCGCAAACCGGCCGCGAAGCTGTAAACAAAAAGCGGGCGGCCCGGGCTACCCCGGGCCGCCCGCAGGCGGGAGCTGGCAGGGCTCACTCCTTTACCTTTTTCAGCCGGGCGATGATGGGCCAGCTGAGGAGGCCGCCGCACAGGGCGGTGACGCCCTGGGGCCAGGAGAACATGATGGAGAGCATGGCGGTCTGCTGTTCCGGCAGGCCGGCGGTGGCCAGGATCATGGGCACCGTCAGCCACAGGAAGGCGCACTTCACCGCGGCGCCCAGGATCATGGCGGGGACGTGCCAGCCGGGGCGGCGGGCCAGGAGGCCGTAGATGACGCACAGCAGGGCGTTGCCGATGGCCACCATGGGGGCCACCACCATCTGGCTGATGCCGAAGAAGGCGGCCAGGACGGAGGAGAGGACGCCGATCACCGCGCCGGAGGCCACGCCCGCCCGGGCGGTGAACACCAGGAGGATGCAGTTGACCAGGGTGCCGGTGATGAGCTGCTGGACGCTGAAGGGGCCGAAGATGGTGGCGATGCTGGGGATGCGGCTGCCCAGGAACTGGGCCACCACCACCAGGGCCACGCCCATGGCGGTGTACGCGATCCATTTGGTGGTTTTCTTGTTCATGGGGATCACACTTCCTTCTGTCATATCGGATTAGTTGTCGGTTTTCGCGCAGATGGTCTTGGTGGACACGCCGGGGAGCATCCCCAGCTTGCCGCTCATGGCGCTGATGGTGCTGTTGGGGGCGCACATGGCGATGCTGATGATGGAAAGGTTTTTCTCCCGGTAGGGGATGCCCATGCGGCCGATGATATAGCCGCTGTACTCGTGGAGGATGGCGTTGAGCCGCTCCACGGCGTCCGGGTTTTCCACGATGATGCCCACCAAGGCGATACGTTCTTCCATAGGTTCGATCCTCCTTTCCGGGGCCGGGGCCCCGTGATCCACAAAAGAAGCCCATGCCGCAAGGCATGGGCTTCCGGCCCTCCGGGGGAGGGCGGTGACAACAGCGCCATGCCTTTCCCCGCAGGGCGGACCTTAGGGGGCAGGACCAGATCTGTCCGATACAGTTGTAGGGGGGGCTGTTACAGCCGGGAGGGGGCTTTGGGCATCTCCCAGGCGTGGTGGTCGGTGTGGAGCAGGTGGTGGCTGCGCTCCCCGCAGGGCTTTTCCAGGTAGTCCCGGTAGAGGGTGCGGATCTCCTCGTTCTCGTGGCTGAAGCGGACCTTCTCCGCCTTGTCGGCGTCCCACAGGGCGCCGCCCCGGTACTCCGCCATCTCCACGCCGTCCACGATGGGCTGCCCGCCGCCGCCGGCGCAGCCGCCGGGGCAGGCCATGACCTCCACGAAGTCGTACTGGACGTCGCCCCGCCGGATGGCCTCCAGGAGCTTGCGGGTGCGGCCCAGGCTGCTGACCACGGCGACCCGCACCACCCCCGCGCCGGGGATGTTGAAGGAGGCCTCCTTCCAGGTGCCGTTGTCCATACCCCGGACCGCCCGGAAGGTGTCGGCGTTGGGGTTGCGGCCGGTGATGAGGTAGTAGGCGCTGCGCAGGGCCGCGTCCATCACGCCGCCGGTGGCGCCGAAGATCACCGCCGCGCCGGTGCTGGCCCCCAGGGGGCTGTCAAAGGGGACGTCCTCCAGGGTGTCCACCAGGATGTGGTCGCTGCGGAGCATCCGCACGAACTCCCGGGTGGTGAGGACGAGGTCCACGTCCGGGTCGCCGCAGGCGTCCCGCAGGGGCTCCAGGGCGGCCTCCTCCTTCTTGGCCAGGCAGGGCATGATGGAGATGACCTTCACCTTGTGGG
This sequence comes from uncultured Oscillospiraceae bacterium, assembly GCA_944387785.1. Classification (GTDB taxonomy): domain Bacteria; phylum Bacillota; class Clostridia; order Oscillospirales; family Oscillospiraceae; genus Pelethomonas. The sequence goes on from CALXGG010000058.1 coordinate 11,139, forward strand.
GATCCAGGCCCATTTTCTCCGCGAAGTAGCTCTTGGCCACCGCGCCGAACATCTGCTGGGGGCTCTTGGCGGTGGAGAGGTTGTCGGTGAACTCGGGGTAGTTGGACTTGAGGAACCGGACCCAGCCGGGGCAGCAGGAGGTGAACATGGGCCACTGGTAGTCCTCCCGGTGGGTGAACCGCTCCACGAACTCGGTGCCCTCCTCCATGATGGTCAGGTCGGCGCTGAAGTTGGTGTCGAACACATAGTCAAAGCCCAGCCGCTTGAGGGCGGAGACCATCTTGCCGGTGGTAGCGGGGCCGGGGGTGAGGCCGAATTCCTCCGCCCAGGCCACCCGCACCGCCGGGGCCACCTGGACCACGGTGGTGATCTCCGGATCCGCCAGGGCGTCCAGCACTTCCTCGGTGTCGTCCCGCTCCCGGAGGGCGCCGGTGGGGCAGTGGGTGACGCACTGGCCGCAGAAGGCGCAGTCCGCCTCCCGGATCTTCCGGTTGTGGCTGACGTTGACGGATACCCGGGAGCCGGTGCCCGCCACATCCCAGATGTTCAGGCTCTGGATCTTGTCGCAGACCTGAATACAGCGCATGCACTTGATGCACTTGCTCTCCTGGCGGACCAGGGGGGCGGTGCGGTCCCAGTTGCCCTTGCGGACGTCCATGGAGTAGGGCAGGTAGAGAAGGTTGGCGTCCGTGGCCATCTTCTGCAGGGAGCAGTTGCCGCTGCGCACGCACAGGGCGCACTGGCAGTCGTGCTGGGAGAGGATGAGGCGCAGGTTGGTGCGCCGGGCGGCCCGGACCTTGGGGCTGTTGGTGTGGACCACCATGCCCTCCTGGACGGTGTTGTTGCAGGCGGTGATGAGGCGGTCGATGCCCTCCACCTCCACCACGCAGACCCGGCAGGCGCCGATCTCGTTGAGGCCCTTCCAGTAGCAGAGGCTGGGCACCGGGGAGCCGGCCAGCTTGGCGGCCTCCAGGATGGTGGTGCTCTCCGGCACCTCCAGGGTCTTGCCGTTGATGGTGAGCGTTACCATTTCTTCTGCCTCCCTCCCTTGAAGATGCCGTAGCCGAAGTGGTCGCAGCGCAGGCACCGGGCGCTCTCCTCCATGGCGCCCTG
>CALXGG010000059.1 GCA_944387785.1 uncultured Oscillospiraceae bacterium
CGCTTGGGAGCGTCCTTCTTCAGCTCCTCATAGACAGCGAACACGCTGGAGGGAGGCGTATCCTTGGAGCCCAGACCATAGCGGCCGCCGATGACGGTCACGTCGTTCATGCCGGCGTTGGCCAGGGAGGTGACCACATCCAGGTACAGGGGCTCGCCCAGAGCGCCGGGTTCCTTGGTACGATCCAGGACGGCGATCTTCTTGGCGGTGGCGGGGATGGCGGCGATGAGGCGGTCAGCAGCGAAAGGACGATACAGACGGACCTTCACCAGACCAACCTTCTCACCGTGGGCGTTCATGTAGTCGATGACTTCCTCAGCCACGTCGCAGATGGAGCCCATGGCGATGATGATGCGGTCAGCATCGGCAGCGCCGTAGTAGTTGAAGAGCTTGTAGTCGGTGCCCAGCTTCTCGTTGACCTTGCCCATGTACTTCTCTACCACGGCGGGCAGAGCGTCATAGTACTTGTTGCAGGCCTCACGGTGCTGGAAGAAGATGTCGCCGTTCTCGTGGGAACCGCGGGTGGAGGGATGCTCGGGGTTGAGGGCGTGCTTACGGAAGGCCTCAACAGCCTCCATGTCACACATATCCTTCAGGTCAGCGTAATCCCACACGGCCACCTTCTGGATCTCGTGGGAGGTGCGGAAGCCGTCGAAGAAGTTGATGAAGGGCACCTTGCCGCTGATGGCGGACAGATGGGCCACAGGGCTCAGGTCCATGACCTCCTGGACGTTGCCCTCGGCCAGCATGGCGAAGCCGGTCTGGCGGCAGGCCATGACGTCGGAGTGGTCGCCGAAGATGTTCAGGGCGTGGGTGGACACGGTGCGGGCGGAGACGTGGAACACGGTGGGCAGCTGCTCCGCCGCGATCTTGTACATGTTGGGGATCATCAGCAGCAGGCCCTGGGAGGCGGTGTAGGTGCTGGTGAGGGCGCCCGCGCCCAGAGAGCCGTGGACCGCGCCGGCGGCGCCGGCCTCGGACTCCATCTCCACCACCTTCACCTGGGTGCCGAAGATGTTCTTCAGGCCGTTGGCGGACCACTGGTCGACCAGGTCGGCCATGGGGCTGGACGGAGTGATCGGGTAGATCGCAGCAACTTCGGAAAACGCATAGGAGACATGCGCCGCCGCGTTGTTGCCGTCCATGGACTTGAACTTTCTTGCCATAAATTGCTCCTCCTGACTATTTGATACTGCTTTGGTTTTGGGGAAAACAAAGCGGGTATTCATACAGATTCATCATAGCACGCTTTTCCCGGAATGTAAACGCTCTGATGGGGAGAAAAAGCGAAAAAATTTTGGGAAACGGGGCCGCCGCCGGACCCATCCCCCCTTCCCGGTGGAAATCGGGAAAAGGTTGTGGTATAATAATCGTAAAGCGGCTCTTATACTTTTATTCCATGTCCTTTTTCTCGCCCCTTACGGGGCAACCGAAAAAGTGGACGTAGTATACCATGACAGCACAGCTGTCATCGTATACTGGCCCCAAGACGACGGGGGGAAGCCCTGCTTCAGCCGTTTTCCCGCCCCGGAGGCGGAGAACCCCAAAAGGAGCGACAAATGGAAGGAACGAGCAAAAAGAGATATCCGGCCCTGGCCCTGGCGATCCTGGCGGCGCTGGTGGTCCTGGGGGGCCTGTTCTGGGCCCTGGGAGGCCGGAACCGGGTGGTGGGCCGGATCACCGGCCCGGAGTGGGACTATCTGGAGCTGGACGGCGCGGCCTATGCCCGCCGGGACAGCACGCCCTACGGCATCCAGGACAAGGGAAAATTCCTTGGCCTCGCCGCCGCCGGGGAGGAGCGCTTCCGGCTCTACGCCGTCAAGGGCGATGAGGAGGGGCGGTATGTCTACTGCTTCTGGGACTGGGAGGGCTTCTTCTACGAGAAGGAGTGACCCCAATAGAGAGAGAAAATCCCCGGCCCTGCCGGCCGGGAGAGGGAGGCAGCCATGGTGGTGACGGTACGGTCCCTGGGGCTCCAGGGAGTGAGAGGCTACGGCGTGGCGGTGGAGTGCGCCGTCAGCGGGGGGCTCCCCGCCTTTGACGTGGTGGGGCTGCCGGACGCGGCGGTGAAGGAGGCCCGGGAACGGGTGCGCTCCGCCATCAAAAGCAGCGGCGGCGCCTTCCCCGTGTCCCGGATCACGGTGAACCTGGCCCCGGCGGCGTTGAAGAAGGCGGGCACGGTGTACGACCTGCCCATCCTCCTGGGGCTCCTGGCGGCCCAGGGAGAGATCCCCGCCCCCGCCCCCCAGGCCGCCTTCCTGGGGGAGCTGAGCCTCACCGGAGCCCTGCGGCCGGTGGCGGGGGTGCTGCCCATGGCCATGGCCGCCGCCCGGGAGGGGATCCGGGAGCTGTACGTCCCGGCGGAGAACGCCGCCGAGGCCACCCTGGCCCGGGCGCTGACGGTGTACCCGGTGGAAAACGCCGCCGCCCTCATCGCCCATCTTCGGAAGGAGCGGCCCCTCTCCCCCGCCCCGGCCTGGACGCGGTCGCCGGAGACGGTGCCCGGCCCGGATTTTGCCGAGGTGGTGGGCCAGGAGAACGTGAAGCGGGCGTTGGAGATCGCCGCCGCCGGGGGCCACAACATCCTTCTCATCGGCTCCCCCGGCGCGGGGAAATCCATGCTGGCCAAGCGCCTGCCCTCCATCCTGCCGGACATGACGGAGCGGGAGGCCCTGGAGGCCACGGAGGTGTGGAGCGTGGCGGGGCTCACCGACAGCCGCCATCCCCTGCTCCGCCGCCGGCCCTTCCGCAGCCCCCACCACACCATTTCCGCCGTGGCCCTGGCGGGGGGCGGCGCCTTCCCCAGGCCCGGAGAGATCTCCCTGGCCCACAACGGGGTGCTGTTTCTCGACGAGCTGCCGGAGTTCCAGAAGGATGTGCTGGAGGTGCTGCGCCAGCCCCTGGAGGACGGGGAGGTGACGGTGACCCGGGCCGCCGGCACCGTGACCCTGCCCAGCCGCTTCATGCTGGTGTGCGCCATGAACCCCTGCCGCTGCGGCTGGCGGGGCCACCCCTCGGGCCGGTGTACCTGCACCGACGCGGCGGTGGAGAAGTATGTCGGCCGGATCTCCGGCCCCCTGCTGGACCGGATGGACCTCCATGTGATGGTGCCCTCGGTGGATTTTGACGCCCTGCGCCGCCGGGAGAGCCCGGAGCCCTCCTCGGTGGTGAAGGAGCGGGTGGACGGGGCCCGGCGGCGGCAGCGCCGGCGCTACGGCGATAGCGGCCCTCTCTGCAACGCCCAGCTGCCCCCTGCCCTGATGGGCCGATACTGCGCCCTGGATGAGGCGGGGGAAAAACTCCTGCGGGGGGCCTTCCAGCGCATGGGTCTCACCGCCCGCAGCCACGATAGGATCCTCCGGGTGGCCCGGACCATTGCGGACCTGGAGGGTGCGGAGCATATCGCCGCCGCCCACCTGGCGGAGGCCATCCAGTACCGGAATACAGATATCCTGAAAGGGTAGCAAGACAGGCAAAAAGCCCCGCCGTCCATAGGACGGCGGGGCTTTGATCTCCGTATGCGACGTATACGGTTATCCCAAATGCACCATCTGGTCGATGCCCAGGGAGAACACCAGGGCCCCGGCCTCGCTCTGCAGGCCGTGCTCCCGGTTGATGCCCTCCATGATGGGCCCCCGCAGCTCCCGGGGCACCACGATGGCGATGATCTCCTTTTCCGCCTGGCGGGCCACCCCCCGGAGCTCCTCGAAGGCCTCCTCCCCCACCCAGCGGCCCCGGATGATGGTGCCGCCCCGGGCGCCCTGGCGGCGGGCGGTGTCCATGACCACGTCGGTGTAGCCCTGGTTCACGGTGACCAGGATCAGGCAGTTCTTGTTGGCGGGCTGGGGCATATCCTCACTCTCCTTTTCCGTCAGCCGGGTGCGGGTGTTGATGATGGTGGCCATAAGGCTGCTCACCGCCGAAAGGGGGGCGGTGAAGGCGATGCCCCGGCCGGGCACGCTGCCCCGCAGGTCGTCGTCCAGGGCGTCCAGGAGGGCGGCGGCGGCAGGCAGGGGGGCAAGGCTCAAAATGATGTCCTTCTCCGAGCTGCCCAGGCCCAGGATGTCCAGGATCTCCGAGGTGGCGGTGCCGGTGCCCTCGCAGCGCAGGTGGGTGAACACCTGGCGGCGGGAGTAGAGCTCCGTGAGTCTGTTGCCGCAGCCCCGCTCGATGATGGACATGATGAGGGCCAGCTGTGTCTGATGCTTCATGGCGTCCCTCCTCAGTCATAGTACAAAATAGTGTCCTCCGCCCGGGCGATCTCCGAGCGCAGGGCCCGGCGGGCCAGCTTCCGGCGGACCCGTCCGGCCAGGCCCAGCAGCTGGATGGTCACCAGGGGGGTCATGGCCACCATGGCCACCAGGCCGAAGGCGTCGGTCATGATGCTGCCCCCCAGGGCCCCGCAGGCCCCCATGGCGAAGGGCAGCAGGAAGGTGGCGGTCATGGGTCCCGAGGCCACGCCGCCGGAGTCGAAGGCGATGCCGGTGAACATCTGGGGCACGAAGAAGGTAAGGCCCAGGGCGAAGGCGTAGCCCGGCGCCAGGAACCACAGGATGGACACCCCCGTGAGCACCCGCACCATGGCGATGCCCACGGACACCGCCACGCCCATGGACAGCCCCCGGCGCATGGCCTCCTGGGACACGGCGCCCATGGACACCTCTTCCACCTGCTTGATGAGCACATGGACGGCGGGCTCGGCGGCTACGATGAAGTAGCCCATGACCATGCCGATGGGGATCAGGAGCCAGGGGACGCCGCCCCCGGCCACGGTGGCGCCGATGAGCTCGCCGATGGGCATGAAGCCCACGTTCACCCCGGAGAGGAACATCACAAGACCTATGTAGGTGTACACCAGGCCCAGGGCGATCCGCAGCAGCTGGGTGCGGTGGAAGCGCCGGGTCAGCAGCTGAAAGACCAGGAACAGAAGGCAGATGGGCACCAGGGCCACCGCCACCTCTTGTGCGTAGTGGGGGATGGCCCGGGCGAACTCCCGGGCGGCGTCCCGGGTGGTCTGGATGTCCGGCAGGGCGGCGGGGGTATAGCCGGCGCTGTCCGGGGCGAAGCCGATGCCCAGGGCCAGCACCGACAGCACCGGCCCGATGCTGCACAGGGCCACCAGGCCGAAGCTGTCGCTGGTGGAGTTCTTGTCGCTGCGGATGGAGGCCAGGCCCACGCCCAGGGCCATGATGAAGGGCACGGTGATGGGCCCGGTGGTGACGCCGCCGGAGTCGAAGGCCACGGGGATAAAGTCGCTGGGGGCCAGGGCGGCCAGGAGAAAGGCCAGCAGGTAGAAGATCACCAGCAGCCGGGACAGGGGGACCTTCAGCAGGGTCCGCACCAGGGCCAGCATCAGGAACAGCCCCACCCCCGCCGCCACGGTGAGGATCAGGGTCAGGTTGGGGATGGCGGGCACCTGGGTGGCCAGCACCTGGAGGTCCGGCTCCGCGATGGTCACCAGCAGGCCCAGCACGAAGGCGGCCCCCAGGGTCAGCCATTTCCGCCGGGACCGGCTCATGTATACGCCCACGCCGCTGCCCATGGGGGTCATGGACATGTCCACGCCCAAGGTGAAAATCCCGGTGCCCACGATCAGCAGCAGGGCGCCGAAGAAAAACAGCACCATGGCGCCGGGGGTCAGGGGGGCGATGGTAATGCTCAGCAGCAGCACGATGGCGGTAATGGGCAGCACCGAGGACAGCGACTCCCGGATCTTTTCCATAAGCTGGGGATTGATGGACACGGCGGGCCTCCTTTCTCGCGGGGCGAAATGATCCGTACTGGTATACTATATCATACCTTTCCGGTTTACAAAAGGGAATCCGGTCATTTTTACGGAATTTTGTCAGCCGCCCGCCTCTTTCCACCTGCCGGGAAGTGTGGTATGATAAGACCGATTTACAAAAGAACGGCGGTAACGGCATGATGGATCAACTGGTAATCGGCATACTGGCCCATGTGGACGCGGGGAAGACCACCCTCACCGAGGCCATGCTCTACACCTCCGGCCAGCTGCGGAAGCTGGGGCGGGTGGATCATGGGGACGCCTTCCTGGACACCGACGAGCAGGAGCGCCGCCGGGGCATCACCATTTTCTCCAAGCAGGCCCTGCTGCCTCTGCCCACGGCGGAGGCGACCGTCCTGGATACCCCGGGCCATGTGGATTTTTCCGGGGAGATGGAGCGCACCTTGCAGGTGCTGGACTGCGCGGTGCTGGTGGTCAGCGCCGCCGCCGGGGTCCAGGCCCACACCCTCACCGTGTGGCGGCTTTTGCGGCAGCGGGGGATCCCCGTGTTTTTGTTTGTCAATAAGATGGACGCCCCGGGGGTTGACCACGCCGCCCTTCTCGCCCAGCTCCGGGAGAAGCTGGACGGAGGCTGCGTGGACTTCTCCGCCGGGGAGGAGAGCCTCTGGGAGGAGGCGGCCACCGGCAGCGAAGCGGCCCTGGGGGAGTATCTGGACACTGGACGGCTGGGCCGGGACACCCTCCGCCGCCTCATCGCCCGGCGGGAGATCTTCCCCTGCTGGTTCGGCTCCGCCCTGAAGCTCCAGGGGGTGGAGGAGTTCCTTGCCGGCCTGGAGGACTACGCCCCCCGGCCCGCCTACCCGGCGGAATTTTCCGCCCGGGTGTTCAAGATCAGCCGGGACGGCCAGGGCCAGCGGCTCACCTTCCTGAAGGTCACCGGCGGCGTGCTCCATGTCAAGGACGTCCTCTCCGGCGCCTCCGCCGGAGAGGCCTGGGAGGAGAAGGCGGACCAGCTGCGCCGCTACTCCGGGGAGAAGTTCAAGTCCCTGGAGGAGGCCCCGGCGGGGACGGTCTGCGCCGTCACCGGCCTTACCCACACCTTCCCCGGCCAGGGACTGGGAGCGGCGGAGGACGCCCCGCCCCCCTCTTTAACCCCTGCCCTCAGCTACCGGCTGTATCTGCCGGAGGAGGTGGATCCCGCCCTGGCTATGGGGAAGCTCCGGCAGCTGGAGGAGGAGGACCCCCTGCTGCGCCTTCTCTGGAACGAGCGGCTGCGGGAGATCCATGTACAGCTCATGGGGGAGATCCAGCTGGAGATCCTCCGGGAGCTGATTGAGCGCCGCTTCGGCTGGGCGGTGACCTTCGGCGCCGGCAGCATCGTCTATCGGGAAACAATTGCCAATACTGTGGAGGGGGTGGGCCACTACGAGCCCCTCCGCCACTACGCCGAGGTGCGGCTGCTGCTGGAGCCGGGAGAGCGGGGCAGCGGCCTTGTTTTCCGCAGCGTCTGCCCTGAGGACGACCTGGACCGCGGCTGGCAGCGGCTGATCCTCACCCATCTCATGGAGAAGCACCACCTGGGGGTCCTCACCGGCTCCCCCATCACCGATATGCGCATCACCCTCACCGCCGGCCGGGGCCACCTCAAGCACACCGAGGGGGGCGACTTCCGCCAGGCCACCTACCGGGCGGTACGCCAGGGGCTTATGGAGGCGGAGAGCGTCCTTCTGGAGCCCTGGTACGACTTCCGGCTGGAGGTGCCCGCCGCCCATCTGGGCCGGGCCATGGGGGACATCCAGCAGATGGGGGGCTCCTTTGACCCGGCGGAGACGGCGGGGGAGTCCGCCCTGCTCACCGGCAGCGCCCCGGTGGCGGGCCTCACAGGCTACGGCCGGGAGGTGGCCGCCTATACCAAGGGCCTGGGGCGGCTGTCCTTGTCACCGGGGGGCTACCGCCCCTGCCCCAATCAGGAGGAAGTGGTTGCGGCCCTGGGCTACGATCCGGAGCGGGATCTGGACAACCCGGCGGACTCCGTGTTCTGCGCCCACGGGGCGGGCCATGTGGTGAACTGGAGAGACGTGCCCGCCGCCGCCCATACCCCCTCTTTTTTCAAGGAGCGGGAGGCGGAGACGGAAGAGGCCCCCCGGCGGCGGGCGGCCCCTCCCCCTCCCTCCTCCCGGGAAGAGGCGGCGGCATTGCAGGCTATTTTTGAGCGGACCTACGGCCCGGTGAAGCGCCGCTTGCCCATGGAGTCCCCGCCCAAGGCCCCCCGGGCCGAGGGCACCCAGCGCCGGACGGTGCCGCCGAGGCGGCAGGGGCCGGAGTACCTCCTGGTGGACGGCTACAACGTGATCTTCGCCTGGGAGGAGCTCAAGGAGATGGCATCAAAGAACCTGGAGGCCGCCCGGAACATGCTCATGGACATCCTCTGTAACTACCAGGGCTTCAAGCAATGCGTGGTGATCCTGGTGTTCGACGCCTACAAGGTGAAGGGGAACCCCGGCTCCGTGGAGCGCTATAAAAATATCCATGTGGTCTACACCAAGGAGGCGGAAACCGCCGACACCTACATTGAGCGGGCCACCTATGAGATCGCCAAGGAGAACCGTGTCCGGGTGGCCACCTCCGACAACCTGGAGCAGCTCATCATCCTGGGCCACGGGGCGGTGCGCCTGGCGGCGGCGGACCTGAAAGCGGAGGTGGAGGCGGCCGAGGGCCGCATCGCGGAGATCATAGAGCGCAGCAACCGCTCCCACAAGGGCTTCCATACCCTCCGGGACCGGGCCATCATCACCGGCGGGGAGGAATAAGAAAGCGTCCGGCGCGTTCCTGACAGAACGCGCCGGACGCTTTTGGCCGGGATCCGCTTACTCCTCCTCCGGTACCGGAGGCCGGAAGCCGGGGCCCAGGTCCCCCGCCATCCAGTGGCGGCGGCACAGGCCGATGTACTGGTCGTTGGCCCCCAGCACCACCTGCTCCCCCTCCTTGAGGACCTTGCCGTGGCGGTCGAAGCGGGCGTTGAAGGTGGCTTTTTTGCCGCACCAGCAGACGGTCTTGATCTCCTCGATCTTGTCGGCCATCACCAGCAGCTCATAGCTGCCGGGGAACAGCTCCCCCTTGAAGTCCGCCCGGAGGCCGTAGCACATCACGGGGATGTCCAGCTCGTCCACCAGGTGGACCAGGTAGTGGACCTCCTCCTTGGTGAGGAACTGGGCCTCGTCCACGATGACGCAGGCGTTCTGCTGCAGCTCCATGGGGCCCAGGGCCCGGAGCTCGTCAAAGTAGATGCAGGGGTAGGTCAGGCCGATCCGGGACACCACCATGTGGTCCCCGTCCCGGGTGTCGATCCGGGGCTTCACCAGCAGGGTCTGCTGGCCCCGCTCCTCGTAGTTGAACCGGGCCATGAGGGCGTTGGCCGTCTTGCTGGAGCCCATGACGCCGTATTTGAAATAGAGCTGTGCCATGCTGATCTCTCTCTCCCTTGTATAATGTGGTTGTCTATCGTGCAGCGGCCAGGGCGCTTTTCGCCGCGGCCAGGTATTTCCGGAAGGCGGAGGGTACCGCCAGGGTGGAAAGGGCGGCCTCGTCCGCCCAGGTGAAGCCCGCCGTGTCCGTCCCCCTCACCAGCACCTCGTAGCCGGTCATCTCCCATGTCACATGGGTAAAGAGGTGGCGGGCGGTGAGCTTCTGCCGCCAGTCCAGGGCCGTAAGGCCAAAGGCGGCCAGGGCCTCCCCCGCCGCGGCTTCCTCCAGGGCGCCGGGGACGTGGGGAAATTCCCACAGCCCCGCCAGGAGCCCCGTGTCCGGCCGCTGCCGGAGGGCCACCTTCCCTTCCCGCACCAGGACGAACACCGTCAGCGCCTCCTGCCGCCGCCGGGCCTTTTTCTCCCGGAGGGGAAGCTGCTCCTGGATCCCCAGCGCCCGGGCCCGGCACAGGCCCCGGAGGGGGCAGCTTTCGCACAGGGGCGCGCCGCTGGGCAGGCATATGGTGGCCCCCAGGTCCATCAGGGCCTGGTTGTAGCTTCCCGGGTCCTCCGGCGGTACCGCCAGCTCCATGGCGGCGGCGATGTCCCGTTTCACCGCCGGGTCCAGCACGTTGCCCCGGAGATCCGCCGCCCGGGCCGCCAGCCGCAGCACGTTCCCGTCCACCGCCGGCACCGGCAGGCCGAAGGCGATGGAGGCCACCGCTCCGGCGGTGTACTCCCCCACCCCCGGGAGGGCCAGCAGGCCCTCCCGGCTCCGGGGAAACTCCCCGCCCAGGTCGTTTACGATGATCTTCGCGGCTTTTTGCAGGTTCCTGGCCCGGCTGTAATAGCCAAGGCCCTCCCACAGCTTCATCAGGGCCCCCTCGTCCGCCGCCGCCAGGGCGGCAACGTCCGGCAGGGCCGTCATCCACCGCTCATAGTAGGGGATCACCGCCGCCACCCGGGTCTGCTGGAGCATGATCTCCGATACCCAGATCTTGTAGGGATCCTTCGTTCGCCGCCAGGGCAGGTCCCGGCGATTGGCGGCGTACCAGGCCAGCAGGGGGGCTCCGGTCTGCCGGAGCAGATCGATTTTTTCCGGTTCCATGGCCCTCCCTCCTATCCGAATCGCCGGGCAAAGCCGCATCGGCGGCACAACGCCTCCGAGGGCTTGCCCCGGGAGAAGCCGTCGTACAGGGCCCGGGCCCGGGGAGCGGCCAGAATCTCTTCCATAGGCGTGTCAAAAATATTTCCCAGGGGGACGTCCCCCTCGTGGTCCAGGCAGCAGGGCGCCACCGTGCCGTCCACCAGCACCGCCGCCTGGTCCCGGAGGGCCAGGCAGAACCGGGTGCCCTGCTCCGCCGCGCCCAGGTCCGGCCAGTCGAATGTCTCCGCCTGCTCCAGGTACAGCCGTTCCCCCAGCCGCCAGCTGCCCCGGCGGGGCTGGGGAAGGCGCAGGGGGTGGGCCCCCAGCTTGCCCTCCAGGAAGGCCAAAATTTCGCCGTTGCGTTCCTCCGCGCCCCCCAGGTTCCACAGCCGCAGGGCGCAGATGAACCCCGCCGCCGGGGCCTGGGCGGCGAAGGCCCACACCGTCTCCAGGTAGCCCGTCAGGGCCGCCGCGCCGTTGCCCTCCATGCTGTGGAGGGAGACGCTGACCTTCCGCACCGCCGGTGCGGCCAGGAGGGCCGCCCCCTTCTCCCCCAGGAGGGTGCCGTTGGTGGTGACGGATACGTTGAACCGCTCCTCCGCCGCCAGGGACAGGAGGGCGGGCAGCTCCGGGTGGAGGAGGGGCTCCCCCATGACGTGGAGGTAGATATGCTCCGTGACGCCTTTCAGGCGGCGGAGCACTTCGGCAAAGTCCGCCGGGGCCATGAAGGCGGGGGGCCGCTGGGTGCCGGGGCAGAAGGCGCAGGAGAGGTTGCAGACGTTGGTGATCTCGATATAGACCCGTTTGAGCATAGCCCTCTCCCCTCCCTTTCCGGCCCGTCCGGCCAAAGTCTGCTCCATTCTATCACAGCCTCGGCCCCTTGGCAACCGCCTGCCGGGCCGCCGGCGGCCTCTTTCTAAGAGAAAAGGGCAAAAAACCGGAATAAATTTTGGGATCCCTGTTGACAAGCCGCCGCTGTTTGCCTATAATAATTTTCCGGATCATTTGATCCCCACAATTTCATCCCTTATCAAGAGTGGCGGAGGGAACGGCCCGATGAAGCCACGGCAACCTGCCCCAACGGGGGCAAGGTGCCAATTCCGGCGGAAACGCAAGATGAGGAAAACCACCCGTTTTCAGCACGCGCCGTCGGTGAGA
>CALXGG010000060.1 GCA_944387785.1 uncultured Oscillospiraceae bacterium
CCCTGGCCCAGGCCCTCTCCGGCCGGGACGCCCGCCACCCCGGCGTGCTGGGTACCGGCGTGGCCAAGCTCCCCGGCGTCAACTGCGCCCGCACCGGCCTCACCGAGGCCCAGGCCGCGGCTGAGGGCTACGACGTCATCACCGCCGTGGCCGCCACCGACGACAAGGCCCACTACTACGAGGACGCCGCCTTCTTCCTCACCAAGCTCATCGCCGACAACGCCACCGGCCGCCTGCTGGGGGCCCAGATCATCGGCCCCGGCGCGGTGGACAAGATGGCGGACGTGGCGGTCACCGCCATCGCCATGAAGGCCACCCTCTCCGACCTGGACAACCTGGATCTCAGCTACGCGCCCCCCTTCTCCACCGCCATCCACCCCTTCGTCCAGGCGGTCCATGTGCTGGAGAACAAGCGGGAGGGCCTGCTGAAGTCCATGACCCCCGCCGAGTACCTGGCGGGTAAGGCCAAGGGCTTCCGGGTCATCGACGTATCCCCCGCTCCCGCCGTCCCCGGCGCCCTGTTTGTGGAGCTGGGCAAGGTGGAAAACGCCATCCCCGGCGTGGAGAAGGACGAGGCCTGCCTGCTGGTGTGTGCCAGAGGCAAGCGCAGCTACTTCCTCCAGACCCGGCTCCGTGCCGGCGGCTACACCAACGTGTGGGCTCTGGAAGGGGGGCTGACCATGAACGACGTCCATGTGCCCCGGGCCTCCGCCGCCCTGCCCGCCGAGGAGATCGCCCGTGTGAAGGCCCTGGGCTGCCTGTGGGACAAGCGCAGCCAGGACATCTTCAACGTCCGGGTCATCACCGTCAACGGCAAGATCACCTCCGACCAGCACATCGCCGTGGCGGAGGCCGCCCGGAAGTTCGGCTCCGGCGAGGTCACCATGACCACCCGGCTGACCCTGGAGATCCAGGGCGTGTCCTTCGACAACATCGAGCCCCTGCGGGAGTATCTGGCCCAGTACGGCCTCCAGACCGGCGGCACCGGCTCCAAGGTCCGTCCCGTGGTGTCCTGCAAGGGTACCACCTGCCAGTACGGCCTTATCGACACCTTCGCCCTCTCCGAGAAGATCCACCAGCTCTACTATGTGGGCTACCACGAGGTGAAGCTGCCCCACAAGTTCAAGATCGCCGTGGGCGGCTGCCCCAACAACTGCGTCAAGCCCGACCTCAACGACCTGGGCATCGTGGGCCAGCGGACGCCCGTGGTGGAGCTGGACAAATGCAAGGGCTGCAAGCTCTGCCAGGTGGAGAAGATCTGCCCCATCCACGTGGCCAAGATGGTGGAGGGCAAGATCCAGATCGACCCCATCGCCTGCAACCACTGCGGCCGCTGCGTGGCCAAGTGCCCCTTCCACGTCACCGACCAGTACATGGATGGCTACCGGGTGTACCTGGGCGGCCGCTGGGGCAAGAGCGTGGCCCACGGCAGGCCCCTCAGCCGCGTCTTTACCTCCGAAGAGGAGGTCCTCCGCCTGGTGGAGAAGGCCATCCTCCTCTTCCGGGAGCAGGGCATCACCGGCGAGCGCTTTTCCGACACCATCGCCCGGCTGGGCTTTGAGGACGTGGAGCGGCAGCTCCTCAGCGACGACCTCCTGGCCCGCAAGAGCGAGAACCTCCGGGCCCAGAAGCATATGAAGGGCGGCGCCACCTGCTGACGGGCCGCCGGGGAGCGCGGCACGGCCCCTTTCCCATAAAAGGGCAACCTATAAAAGGACAGCGCCCGCTGTGGGATATCCCACAGCGGGCGCTGTCTTTCCGTTTTGCCGCCGCCCCGGGTCAGGAAGCGGCCTGGAGCACGTAGAGCCCCTCGCCGTCCTCCTGGACGGGATCCGTCGCGGTGTAGCTCTCCCCGCTCTCCTCCAGCAGCGCCAGCAGCTCCCCGTACTGCTCCCGGGTGAGGGCGTAGCTCTCCCCGGCCTGCCAGTCCCGGCCCAGGGTCTCCGCCACCCAGTCCGCCGCTACCTGGCTGCCGGTGGTCAGGGTGGCCTGGGCGCTCTGGCCGGCGGTATACAGGGCGGGGGTGCCGCCCCCCTCCGTGGTCAGGGCGTTCTGGCCCGGGACAAGGTCCGTCTCCGGGGCGGCGGCGCTGTTGTCCTGGAACGTCTCCGGGGGCAGGACGGCCTTCTCCCCGTCGGCGGCGTTGGCGGCGCTGTCAGCGGGGAGGGCGGCGGGATCCTGCTCCCCCGCCTCTTCCGCCGCCCCGTCGCTCCGGATGACGGCGGTGTCCGCGGTGTCCCCGGCGTCCGGGGCATCCATGGCGCCCACGGCGCTGTCATCCTCCGCCGCGGCGTCGGAGGCCCCGCCGCCGGCAAGGCCCCGGCTGGCGTCCCCGGCGGCCACGTCCGCCGCCACGTTCCCGGTGTCAGGCTGGCCGCCGAAGGCCCAGAAGCCCGCCAGGGCCACCAGGGCGCAGCAAGCCGCCATGGCGGCGAACCGCCGCCAGTAGGGGAAGGCCACCGTCTTTTTCTCCGCCTGCTCCGGCGCCGCGGCCTGCCGGGGCTCCCGGCCCACCTGCTCCATCACCCGGGCGGTAAGGCCCGCCGGGGCCTGGGCCTCCATGCCCTCCAGGGCGTCGTGAATGGCGATCTGATCGTCAAAATAGGCCTGGCAGGCGGGGCAGCCCGCCATGTGCTCCATCAGCTCCGCCCGGCTCTCCTCGTCCAGGGCCCCGTCGATAAAGGCGCTGATCAGCGCCTCGTATTCCTCGCATGTCCGCACGATAGGGCCTCCTTTCCCACTGTTACTTTTGTTACTTTAGGTTAGACGGCAGGTAGCCGGATAAGTTCCCGTTTTCCAACAAAATTTTGCGCAGGGCCGACCGGGCCCGGGAGATCCGGGATTTCACCGTCCCCAGGTCCACCTCCAGCACGGCGGCGATCTCCTCGTAGCTCAGGCCCTGGATCTCCCGCAGCACCAGCACCTGGCGGTGGCCCTCGCTGAGCTGGCTGAGTCCCGCCGCCACGGCGGCGCGCAGCTCGGAGCCCTCCGCGGTTTCCTGGGGGCCGGGGCCGCTGTCCACCGCGTCCAGGCCCAGCTCCTCGTCGTCCAGGGACATGTCCCCCCGCTGCTTCTTCTGCCGCCGGAGGTAGTCGATGGCGGCGTTGGAGGTCAGGCGGTAGAGCCAGGTGGCGAACCCCGCCTCCCCCCGGAAGGAGGGCAGCCCCCGCCAGGCGGCCAGGAAGGCCTCCTGGGCCACGTCCGCCGCCTCGTCGGCGCTGCCGCACATCCGCAGGGCCAGGTGGTATATCTTGTTTTCATACGTCCGCACCAGCCGCTCAAAGGCCTCCGTGTCCCCGCCCGCCGCGGCTCGGACCAGCTCCTGTTCAGTCATGCAGATCCCTCTTGATCCCTTCCGTCACGCGGTACACGTCCGCCAGGGTCTCCATGCGGACGATCTGCTCCCGGTAGTAGGCGGCGTGGGGCACCCCCTTGAGGTACCAGGCGTAGTGCCGCCGGGCGGTGAGCACCGCCACCTTCTCGCAGTTATATCGGGCCGCCAGCTCGATCTGGCGCACGGCGGTGTCGCACCGCCGGGCCAGCGGAGGCCGCTCCGGAACAGGCTCCCCCGCCAGGGCGGCGGCGGCCTGCTGGAACAGCCAGGGGTTCCCGAAGCATCCCCGGCCGATCATGGCCATATCCGCCCCGGTCTGCCGGAGGATCCGCACCGCGTCCTCCGGGGAGAACACGTCCCCGTTGGCGATGACCGGGATGGACACCGCCTCCTTCACCTCCCGGATGGTGGACCAGTCCGCCACCCCGCCGTACATCTGCACCCGGGTGCGGCCATGGACGGCCACGGCGGACACCCCCGCCTGCTCCATGAGCCGGGACAGCGCCACGGCGTTGATGCTGCCCTTGTCCCAGCCCCGGCGCATCTTCACCGTCACCGGCACGGGGCTGGCCTTCACCACCGCCTCGGCGATGCGGGCGGCCTTCTCCGGGTCCTTCATGAGGGCGGCGCCGTCGCCGCTGGACACCACCTTCCCCACGGGACAGCCCATGTTGATGTCGATGAGGTCCGCGCCGCTGACCTCCGCGGCGATCTGGGCGGCCTCCGCCATGCAGGATACATCGCTGCCGAAGATCTGGGCGGCGAAGGGCCCCTCCCCGGGGAAGGGCATGAGAAGCTGGCGGCTCTTCTTGTCCTGGTAGCACAACGCCTTGGCGCTCACCAGCTCCGTGCAGGTGAGCCCCGCCCCCAGCTCCGAGCAGATCTGCCGGTAGGCCGCGTCGGTGACCCCGGCCATGGGGGCCAGGGCCAGTTTGGATGCGATATGCACGCTGCCGATGTCCATGGCCGCCGCCTCCTTCCGCGTTTGTCAATCCTGGATAGTATACCATATCTCCCCGTTTCTGGCAACCCGTCCCGGGGAAGCGGGGCCCGGCGGCGGGGGCAAAAAATACCGGCGGGGGCGCTGTGCCTCCGCCGGTATGTACCGCTCCCGGGGGAAACGGCCTTTTTCCGCTGTATGCAGATTATTCAGCCACGATGGCGTCCACGGGGCAGTTGGCAGCGCAGGCGCCGCAGTCCACGCAGGTGTCGGCATCGATCACATACTGGGTATCGCCCTGGGAAATGGCCTCGACGGGGCAGTTCTCAGCGCAGGTACCGCAGCTGACGCAGGCATCGGTAATCTTGTGAGCCATGAATCGTATCCTCCCTATAAATTGGTACCTTCATTGTAGCATGAAGTTTTGAAATTGCAAGGGCAAAATCCGGCAGCGGGGCCAGAAATGTGTAAAAGCCCCGGGAAAGGGAATACTTTCAGGAGACAGCAAACAAGCAGAGGAGATGGCGACATGCGCGACAACCAATTCACCCCCGGGGCCCGCAGCGCCCTGCGGCAGGCCCGGGAGGCCGCCGGGCAGCTGGGCCACGGCTACATCGGCAGCGAGCACCTGCTGCTGGGGATCCTCCAGGAGGGAGGCTGCGCCCGGGGCTGCCTCCAGGAGCAGGCGGTCACTCCGGAGAAGATCCGCAGCGTCCTGGGGGAGCTGGTGGGGGTGGGCTCCCCCGGCCTGGCCCCCGCCCAGGGACTCACCCCCCGGGCCCGGCGGATCATCGAGACCGCCGCCGGGGAGTCCGCCCGCCGGGGCGGCGGGCGCATCGGCACGGAGCACCTGCTGCTGGGGATCCTCCGGGAGAGCGGCGCCACCGCCACCCAGGCCCTCCGGGCGGCGGGGGCGGACCCCGGGAAGCTGCAAAGCGCCCTGGTCCGCCGCCTGGGCAGCGGCGGGGCGAGGCCCCAGAAAGAGGCCCGGCCCCCGGTGCTCCAGGAGGCCCCCCGGGCCCGGGTGCTGGAGCAGTTCACCCGCAGCCTCAGCGCCCTGGCCCGGGAGGGGCGGCTGGACCCGGTGCTGGGCCGGGAAAAGGAGATCGCCCGGACCATCCGCATCCTCAGCCGCCGGGGGAAGAACAACCCCGTCCTCATCGGGGAGCCCGGCGTGGGCAAAACGGCGGTGGTGGAGGGCCTGGCCCAGCGGATCGCCGCCGGGGAGGTGCCCGGGGAGCTTATGGGGCTCAACATCCTCTCCATCGACCTGGCCGCCATGCTGGCGGGCACCAAGTACCGGGGGGAGTTCGAGGAGCGGGTGCGCACCGCCCTCCAGGAGGTGCGGCGACTGGGCAACGTGGTGCTCTTCATCGACGAGCTCCACACCATCGTGGGGGCCGGCAGCGCCGAGGGGGCGGTGGACGCCGCCAACCTCCTCAAGCCCGCCCTCAGCCGCGCGGAGATCCGGGTCATCGGGGCCACCACCCTGGAGGAGTACCGCCGCCACATCGAGAAGGATGCCGCCCTGGAGCGGCGCTTCCAGCCGGTGACGGTGGAGGAGCCCTCCCCGGAGACGGCGGTGGCCATCCTGGAGGGCCTGCGGGAGAGGTACGAGGCCCACCACGGCCTCACCATCACCGGCGGGGCCATCCGCTCCGCCGTGTCCCTGAGCCGGCGGTACCTGCCGGAGCGGTTCCTGCCCGACAAGGCCATCGACCTCATGGACGAGGCCTGCAGCCGGGTGCGGCTGGAGCGGGAGGCCCCGGAGCCGGACCTGCGGCTGCTGGAGGAGCGGCTGGCGGGGGCCCGCCGGGACAAGGAGAAGGCCGCCGCCCGGGAGGACTTCGCCCAGGCGGCGGCCCTGAAGGACGCGGAGGAGGACTTCGCCCGGCAGCTCCGGGAGGAGCGATCCCTCCGCAGCGGCGCCGGCTCCGTGACGGAGGAGGACATCGCCGCCGTGGCCGCCGAGTGGACCGGCATCCCCGTCAGCCGCATCACCGAGGACGAATCCCAGCGGCTTCTCCATCTGGAGGAGGCCCTCCGGCGGCGGGTGGTGGGCCAGGAGGAGGCGGTGGGCTGCCTTTGCCGGGCCATCCGCCGCAGCCGGGTGGGCCTCAAGGAGCCGGGCCGCCCCGTGGGCAGCTTCCTCCTCCTGGGCCCCACCGGGGTGGGCAAGACCGAGGTCTGCCGGAGCCTGGCCCAGGCGGTGTTCGGCCGGGAGGACGCCCTCATCCGCTTTGACATGTCGGAGTATGCCGAGGGCCACACCGCCAGCCGCCTGGTGGGGGCCCCGCCCGGCTATGTGGGCCACGACGACGGCGGCCAGCTGACGGAGAAGGTCCGCCGCCATCCCTACTCCCTGGTCCTCTTCGACGAGATCGAGAAGGCCCACCCGGAGGTGTGGAACCTGCTGCTGCAGATCATGGAGGACGGCTGCCTCACCGACAGCCACGGCCGGAAGGTGGACTTCCGCAACGCCATCATCGCCATGACCAGCAACGTGGGGGCCCGGCAGATCGTGGGCGGCAAAGGCCCCATGGGCTTTGCCGGGGAGAGCGGCGGCAATGTCCGCCGGGCGGTGGAGGAGGAGCTCCGGCGCACCTTCCGGCCGGAATTCCTCAACCGGGTGGACGAGACCGTGATCTTCCGCCAGCTCACCGAGGCGGACCTCCGGGAGATCGCCCGGCGGATGCTCGCCGCCACCGGGGAGCGGATGGCGGCCCTGGGGCTCACCTTCCGGGCGGAGGAGGCGGCGGTGGCCCTGCTGGCCCAAAAGGGGCTGGACAGCGCCTACGGCGCCCGGCCCCTCCGCCGCCTGATCCGCAGCCAGGTGGAGGATCCCGCCGCCGAGGCCCTGCTGGCCGGGCAGTTCCGGCCGGGGGACGCCCTGGTGCTCACCGTCCGGGAAAATGGCCTTGCCATCGCGCCGCCGGTACGCTAGAATAGGGGCAGGACGGCAGGCCGTCCCACCGTGTGTATGTGTCCGGCTGCAGGCCGGAGAGCGACTTCAATCAAAAGGAGATTTGACTATGGGATTTTCCGGTACCGACGCCGGCGGCTTCCAGTGGGAAGGCTGGAACAGCGGCGCTCCCTCCCAGCGGCCGCCCCGGCAGAAAAAGCCCCGCAAGCCCATCGGCAGCCCCGTCACCCGGGTGCTCATCAACCTGCTGGTCACCCTGGCGGCCGGCTTCCTCTACTTCTATTTTGAGCTGCCCGCCCTGAACCCCCAGGATCCGGACTTCTACGCCTTCCTCCTGCTGATGTGCGCGGTCTACTGCGGCTGCGCCATCTTCACCTCCGGCTTCCAGGGCCAGGGCGCCAAGCACTACGTCAAGTTCCTGAAAAAACAGTGCGCCCTCCCCGTCATCCTGGCGGTGGCCCTCATCGCCGTGGCCCTGGCGGGCAGCCTGGTGGGCAGCGTCATCTTCCGGGCCGGGGCCTATTCCTCCCTGCTGCCCCTGGAGAGCGGCGACTTCGTGGCCGACGTGGACGAGATCTCCTTCGACCAGATCCCCATGCTGGACAAGGACTCCGCCGAGCGGCTGGGGGACCGGAAGCTGGGCGAGCTCAGCGACATGGTCAGCCAGTTCGAGGTCAACGAGGACTACACCCAGATCAACTACAAGGGCCGTCCCGTGCGCCTGGCCACCCTGCGCTACGCCGACCTCATCAAGTGGTTCACCAACCGCTCCGACGGCCTGCCCGCCTATATCGTCATCGACATGGTCACCCAGAACGTGGAGCTGGTGCGGCTGGAGGAGGGCATCAAGTACACCACCGCCGAGCACTTCGGCCGCAGCCTCTACCGCCACCTGCGCTTCAACTACCCCACCTACATGTTCGCCCAGCCGGTGATGGAGGTCAACGAGGAGGGCACCCCCTACTGGGTCTGCGCCCGGATCGTCAAGACCATCGGCCTCTTCGGCGGCACCGACGTGGTGGGCGGCGTGCTGGTCAACGCCATCACCGGCGAGTGCCAGTACTACGACACCGCCGACGTCCCCTCCTGGGTGGATAACCTTTACAACGCCGACCTTATTATGGAGCAGTACGACTACTACGGCATGTACCACAACGGCTTTTTCAACTCCCTTTTCGGCCAGCGGGACGTCACCGTCACCACCGAGGGCTACAACTATATCGCCATCGACGACGACGTGTACGTCTACACCGGCGTCACCTCCGTGGGGGGCGACCAGTCCAACGTGGGCTTCCTCCTCTCCAACCAGCGCACCAAGGAGACCAAGTATTACTCCTGCGCCGGGGCCACGGAGTACTCCGCCATGGACAGCGCCAACGGCGAGCTGCAGAACCTGCGCTACACCGCCACCTTCCCCCTGCTGCTCAACACCGGCGGCCAGCCCACCTACTTCATGGCCATGAAGGACGCGGCCCAGCTGGTGAAGAAGTACGCCATGGTCAACGTCCAGCAGTACAACATCGTGGCCACCGGGGACACGGTGGCGGAATGTGAGCGCAATTACCTCAATATGCTGGCGGATAACGGCCTGGTGGAGGACGACGCCTCCCTCTCCGGCACCGAAGCGGCGGAGGGCACCATCGCCGACATCCGCTCCGCCGTACAGGACGGCAACAGCGTCTACTATATCCAGCTCATCGGCAGCGACCCCTACTATTCCATCGCCGCCGCCGACGCGCCACTGGCGGTGATCCTCAGCGCCGGCGACCAGGTCACCATCACCTACCACCCCGGAGAGGGGCCCATCCTCTCCGCCATCGAGGTGGCCCTGCGCTGACGGCCCGGCGGCTGCTCGCGGCGGGCCCCGCGCGCTTCCAGGAGGCGGCCTTCGGGCCGCCTCCTTCCGCTTTCCCGCCGTTTTTCTGAAAAAATGCACCGTTTCCGGCGAATTCCCCCGCCGCCCCTCTTTACAGTTTCCTACCTCCTGTGGCATAATATAGTATTGGACTGGAATTTAACTGGAATGGAGAATCCATATGCCCATCATTGAATATGACACCTATAAACAGAAGCTCAGCGCCCTGGGGCCCCAGCTGACCAAGCTGGCGGCGGCCCTGGACCTGGAGGGGGCCCGCCGGGAGGTGGAGGAGCTGGAGGAAAAGACCGGCGACGCCAACTTCTGGAACGACCTGGAGGCCTCCCAGAAGGTGCTGCGCCGGACCAAGCAGCTGAAAAACAAGCTGGAGCACCACGCCAAGCTGGTCAGCCAGTGGGAGGATCTCACCACCCTGGTGGAGATGGCCATGGAGGAGGACGACGGCTCCCTGCTGCCGGAGGTGGAGGAGGGCTACGCCAAGCTGGAGTCCTCCCTGGAGGAGGCCCAGCTCTCCACCCTGCTCACCGGGGAGTACGACGCCAGCAACGCCATTCTCACCCTCCACGCCGGCGCCGGCGGCACCGAGGCCCAGGACTGGTGCCAGATGCTCTTCCGCATGTACACCCGCTGGGCGGAGCGCCACGACTTTGCGTGGAAAACCCTGGATTATGAGCCCTGCGACGACGCGGGCATCAAGTCCGCCACCATCGCCATCGAGGGCGAGAACGCCTACGGCTTCCTCAAGAGCGAGAACGGCGTCCACCGCCTGGTGCGCATCTCCCCCTTCGACGCCAACGCCCGGCGGCAGACCTCCTTCTCCGCCGTGGAGGTGATGCCGGAGATCGAGGACGACAACAGCGTGGAGATCCGGCCCGAGGACATCGAGATGCAGGTGTTCCGCTCCTCCGGCGCCGGCGGCCAGCACGTCAACAAGACCTCCTCCGCCGTCCGCCTGATCCACAAGCCCACCGGCGTGGTAGTCTCCTCCCAGCAGGAGCGCAGCCAGGTGCAGAACCGGGAAAACTGCATGAAGATGCTCCGGGCCAAGCTTATGGAGATGAAGGCCCAGCAGCACGCGGAGAAGATCTCCGACATCAAGGGCGTGCAGATGAAGATCGAGTGGGGCAGCCAGATCCGCTCCTACGTGTTCATGCCCTATACCCTGGCCAAGGACACCCGCACCGGCTACGAAAACGGCAACATCACCGCCGTGATGGATGGGGATATCGACGGCTTTATCAACGCCTACCTCACCGCCAACGCCACCGGCGAGCTGAAAAAGTAAATACGGCGGGAGCCTCCGGGCCGTTTGGCCCGGAGGCTCTTTTGTTCTTTGGCGGGGTTTTGGCCCCGGGTCCAGTGCTTATCGGCGGGGCTTACCCAGCCCCGGCCCCCGGGGTTCACTTTTGGCCGCCCAAAAGTGAACCGAAAAGGCGCCAGCCCCCTTCGGGCTGGACCCCTGCTGTTGCCTAATCAGTCTCTATCCGTTTTGATACTGCGTTGCCGCTGAAGCAACAAATCCTTCGGGCATCTGATCCGGGACGGGTTTCTCGTCGGACTTCGCCTGACGGCCTTTTGAAGCGGCAGGCGAATCCGGGGCCCTATAATGAACTGTCTGCGCCTATGGGAAACATACAATGGCTGCAATCTCCACAAAGAGGGAGGGCCTACTGCCCTCCCTCTTTTTTGTACACGGGAATCCCGCAGACTACTTCCACCACGGTCTCCGCCCGGCGGGCCAGGGCCTGGTGGAGCCGCCCCAGCCCCCGGACATACCGCTCCATGTCCCCGGTCCAGGCCTTCCCGTCGGAGAAGATCTCGTTGGACACCACCACCAGGAGGTCCGCCCGCTCCAAAAGCGCGCCGATACCAGTGAGGATGGCCTCCTCCGCCCGCTCCCCCGCGCCGCCGGGGCTCCACATCTCGTTGGCAAGGAGGTTCCCCAGGTCCTCCAGCAGCACGCAGTCGCCTTCCTCCACCGCCGCGCCGCCGATCCCCACCGGCCGCTCCACGGTGACAAATTCCCGGCCCGCCGCCGCGCCGTGGCGCTGCCGCATCTCCCGGTGCCGGGCGATGCGGCGGAGGGACTCCCCGTCCCCCGCCGCCATGGTGGCCAGGTACACCGGCCGTCCCCCGCTCCGGGAGAGCAGCGTCCGCTCGGCAAAGGCGGATTTGCCGCTGCCGCTGCCGCCGGTGACCAGGATCAGCCGCCCCCTCACAGGGGCTTGTAGGCTTCGATGCCGATCCCG
>CALXGG010000061.1 GCA_944387785.1 uncultured Oscillospiraceae bacterium
CTACAAGATCGTGGGCTACGGCGTCAACGAGCAGGGCTATATCGACTATGACGAGGTGGAGCGCCTGGCCATGGAGCACAAGCCCAAGCTCATCATCTGCGGCGCCAGCGCCTATCCCCGGGTCATCGACTTCAAGCGCTTCCGGGAGATCGCCGACAAGTGCGGCGCCTACCTCATGAGCGATATCGCCCACATCGCCGGCCTTGTGGCCGCCGGGCTCCACCCCAGCCCCTTCCCCTGGGTGGACGTGGCCACCTCCACCACCCATAAGACGCTCCGGGGCCCCCGGGGCGGCCTGATCCTCTCCAGCGCCGAGTTCGCCGAGGCCCACAAGCTCAACAAGTGGGTGTTCCCCGGCGTCCAGGGCGGGCCCCTCATGCACATCATCGCCGCCAAGGCCGTGGCCTTCAAGGAGGCCCTGGATCCCTCCTTCACGGACTATCAGAAGCTGGTGCTGGCCAACAGCCAGGCCCTGGCCAACGCCCTGATGGCCCGGGGCTTCGACCTGGTGTCCGGCGGGACGGACAACCACCTGATGCTGGTGGACCTGCGCAGCAAGGGCATTACCGGCCAGGAGTGCGAGGAGCTGATGGACAGCGCCAACATCACCTGCAACAAGAACTCCATCCCCTATGACACCGCCGGCGCCAACCGGCCCAACGGCATCCGCCTGGGCACCGCCGCCGTCTCCGCCCGGGGCCTCCAGCCCGCGGACATGGAGACCATCGCCGAGTGCATCGACATGCTGGTCACCCAGCGGGAGGCCGGCGTGAAGGAGGCCCGGGCCAAGGTGGCGGCGATCACCGTAAAATACCCCCTTTACTGGGATCGCTGATCCCGGTTTTGGATAGAAAAAGCAAAGCCCCGCAGGCGAGACCGCCTGCGGGGCTTTGCTCTCGTATTCCGGCTTTGCGGGATCAGCCCGGAGGCCAGGTCATGTCCCGCCCCGCCAGCACATGGAAGTGCAGGTGGGGCACCGTCTGCTGACCGGCTTCCCCGATGTTGGACACCACCCGGTAGCCCGCGCCCGCGAACCCCAGCTCCTCCGCCAGCCTGGCGATCACGGCGAAGATGTGGCCCACGATGGGGGCGTTCTCCTCCGTCACGGCGCTGACGGACTGGATATGGGTCTTGGGCACCACCAGGAAGTGGGTGGGGGCCTGGGGGGCGATGTCATAGAAGGCGTAGCAGAGGTCGTCCTCGTAGACCTTGCTGCTGGGGATCTCCCCGGCGATGATCTTGCAGAACAGGCAGTCGCTCATGGAATCATCCTCCCTTTCCTTAAAATGGCTGCTCCGGCACCACCGCGAAAAACACCAGGTCCGCGGCGCTGTCGTTGATGAGGCTGTGGGCGTGGCCCTTAGGGCAGTAGTGGCAGGAGCCGGCGGCAAGGGGCTCATAGGCCCCGTCGCAGAGCACCTTCCCCGTCCCCTCCAGCACATAGATGATCTCGCTGTTGGTCTCGTGGGTGTGCAGGCCGATGGACGCGCCGGGGATCAGCCGCCCCTTCATGATCTTCCCCATGGCGTCCGTGTGGATCCGCATGGCGGCTTCCTTCTCGCCGCCCCGCATGTGGGGGATAATCTGCTCCTCCATGGCCGCAAAATCGATCAGCATAGGCTCAGCTCCTCTCTGCCTGATACGGCAGCTGTGATTAGGAATAGCGGTATGGTTACTTGGCCCTCTCCGCCACGAAGTCGTCCAGGGCCGCCAGCGCGTCGTCTCCCCGCCGGCCCTGCCGGCGGGGGCCCCCTCTATTTTGCACTTGCGCGCCGGGAATGGATCCCGCCTTGCGCCAAGGTTTTGCCTCCGGCAAAACGCTTGTACGGCGCACCCGCGCCGAGGCTGGACGACGCTTCTTCTCAAGGGCAGGTCCTTGTCTTACTTGGCCTTCTCCGCCACGAAGTCGTCCAGGGCCGCCAGCGCGTCGTCCAGCTTCAGCAGGTCGCTGCCGCCGCCCATGGCGCTGTCCGGCTTGCCGCCGCCCTTGCCGCCGCAGATGGGGGCCAGGGCCTTGATGATGTCCCCGGCCTTCACGCCCTTGGCCACGGCCTCTTTGCCGCACACCGCCAGGAAGGTGATCTTCTCCCCGTTCACACTGGCCAGGAGCGCCGCCACGTTGGCGGCCTTGTCCCGGAGGAAGTCGCCCATCTTCCGCAGGTCGTCGGCGCTGAGGTCCTTCATGCTCATGGACACCACCTTCAGGCCCTTCACGTCCTTGGCAGAGAGGAGGAACTGGTCGGCCCGGCTGAGGAACTCCCGGGCCTTCAGCTTCTCGATGGTCTGGCGCAGCTCCCGCATCTCCTCCACCTGCTGCTCCGCCTTCTGGAGGAGCTCGGCAGGGTTGGCCTTCAGGGTCTCGGCGATCTTCAGGAGGGTCTCATGGTTCCGGTTGAGAATATCCAGGGTGCCGAAGCCGGTGCTGGCCTCGATGCGGCGCACGCCGCTGGCCACGGAGAACTCGGCGGTGATCCGGAAGGGGCCGGCCTTGGCGGTGTCGTTGAGGTGGGTGCCGCCGCAGAGCTCCACGGACACCGCGTCCTCCCGGCTGCCCATGGTGACTACCCGCACCACGTCGCCGTACTTCTCGCTGAACAGGGCCATGGCCCCCCGGGCCTTGGCCTCCTCGATGGGCAGCTCCTCGGTGGTGACGGCGCTGCCGCTGAGGATGAACACGTTCACCAGATGCTCCACCGCGGCGATCTCCGCCGGGGTCATGGGGGCGAAGTGGGTAAAGTCAAAGCGCAGGAAGTCGGGCTCCACCAGGGAGCCGGCCTGCTGGACATGGTCCCCCAGGACCTTCCGCAGGGCGGCGTGGAGGAGGTGGGTGGCGCTGTGGGCCCGGCTCACCGCCTGGCGGCGCTCCTCGTCAATGGAGACGGTGCAGGTATCCCCCACCTTCAGCTCGCCGGAGCGGACCACGCCGTAGTGCATATACTTGCCGCCCTTGTTCTTCTGGACGTCGGTGACCTCGAACACGCCGTCCGGGCCGCTGATGGTGCCGCGGTCCGCCACCTGGCCGCCCATCTCGGCGTACATGGTTGTCTGGTCCAGCACCACGATGGCCTCCACCCCGGCCACCACGGACTCCCGCAGCTCCTCGCCGGCCACGATGGCCAGCACCTTGCCCTCGGCCGCGGCGGCGTCATAGCCCAGGAATTTGGTGGCGGGCATGTCCTTGCCGAACTCGATGCCGCTCCAGCCCAGGTCGCCCAGGGCCTCCCGGGCCTTCCGGGCCCGGACCCGCTGCTCCTCCATGAGGGTGTGGAAGGCGGCCATGTCCACGGCCATGCCCTCCTCCTCCGCCATCTCCACCGTCAGGTCGATGGGGAAGCCGTAGGTGTCGTAGAGCTTGAAGGCGTCGGCGCCGGAGAAGGTCTTTTCCCCCGCCGCCTTGTGGCCCTGGAGCATCTCGGCGTAGATCTTCATACCACCGTCGATGGTCTTGGCAAAGCTCTCCTCCTCCAGCTTGATGATGCGGGTGATATAGGCCTGCTTCTCCCGGAGATCGGGGTAGGCGGACTCGTTCTCATGGATCACCGTGTCGCAGACCTCGAAGAGGAAGGGGCGGTCCACCCCCAGGAGCTTGCCGTGGCGGGCGGCCCGGCGGAGGAGCCGGCGGAGCACATAGCCCCGGCCCTCGTTGCTGGGCAGGACGCCGTCGCAGATCATCATGGTGGCGGAGCGGATGTGGTCGGTGATGACCCGGAGGCTCACGTCGATTTTGGGGCTCTGCTCATACTTGGCGCCGGTGATCTCGCTGACCTTGTTGGTGATGTTCATCACCGTGTCCACGTCAAAGAGGCTGGCCACGTTCTGGCTGACGCAGGCCAGGCGCTCCAGGCCCATGCCGGTGTCGATGTTCTTCTGCTTGAGCTCGGTGTAGTGGCCCTCCCCGTCGTTGTCGAACTGGGAAAAGACGATGTTCCACACCTCGATATACCGGTCGCAGTCGCAGCCCACGGTGCAGCCCGGCTTGCCGCAGCCATACTCGGGGCCCCGGTCATAGTAGATCTCGGAGCAGGGGCCGCAGGGGCCGGAGCCGTGCTCCCAGAAGTTGTCCGCCTTGCCGAACTTGAAGATGCGCTCGGCGGGGATGCCGATATCCTGGTTCCAGATAGCGAAGGCCTCGTCGTCGGCGGGGGTGGTCTCGTTGCCCTCGAACACAGA
Source organism: uncultured Oscillospiraceae bacterium (assembly GCA_944387785.1). Taxonomy (GTDB): domain Bacteria; phylum Bacillota; class Clostridia; order Oscillospirales; family Oscillospiraceae; genus Pelethomonas. The sequence goes on from CALXGG010000061.1 coordinate 4,171, forward strand.
GGGGTACAGCCGGTCCGGCTCCAGGCCCACCCACTCCGGGCTGGTCAGGAACTCCCAGGCCCAGGCGATGGCATCCTTCTTGAAATAGTCGCCGAAGGAGAAGTTGCCCAGCATCTCAAAGTAGGTGCCGTGGCGGGCGGTCTTGCCGATGTTCTCGATGTCGCCGGTGCGGATGCACTTCTGGCAGGTGCACACCCGGTTCCGGGGAGGCTCCACCTCGCCGGTGAAGAAAGGCTTCATGGGCGCCATGCCGCTGTTGATGAGCAGCAGGGACGGGTCGTTCTTGGGGATCAGGGAAAAGCTGGGCAGGCGCAGGTGCCCTTTCGTCTCGAAGAACCGCAGGAACATCTCCCGCAGCTCGTTTACGCCATAGGACTTATGCATGGCTCTCTCTCCTTTTATATTATAAAAATTTTAATTTTCTGATCTGTAAAGGGCCTCCAGGCCGATATTGTCAACGGCGGCCTCGCCGCTGCCGTCAAAGGTGAAGGCGATCTCCGTCACTGTCTGGAGGTCCACCGCCTCCCCCTCCCCCGCGAAATCCCCGGCGGGGATGGACACGGTGGCGAAGGCCTTCTTGTAGGTACAGGTATCAAAGAGGAAATCCAGCTTGTCCGTCCGGACAGGCAGGATAGGGAACACGGCGGCGTAGTCGCTGATCCGGGCGGAGGCGGCGCGGCCGGCGGCGTCGGTGATGGTGACGGTCCCGTCCAGCAGGGAGAGGCTCCGCCGCTCCACCGAGGCGCTGTCCAGGTCGCACAGGTCGAACACCAGGGCGCTGCCCGTCATATCCAGGCCCGGCAGCGTCACCGTGTAGGTCCCCCGGCTGCCCCAGCGCAGCCGCAGGGCATGGGTTCCCTGGTCCGTCTCGCCGTCGATGTTCACCTGCTCCTCCGTCCACAGCGTCACCCCCGAGGCATCCGCCGCCGCGCCGTCCATGGTGAGGGTGGTGAGGTCGGAGTCCTCCTCAAAATCCGCAATGGGGACAAAGGAGGACGTCTCGTAGCACTGGACGTACACCGTCTCCGGCAGCTGCCCGGCGCAGCTGTCCCAGTCGGTCAGGAGGCTGCTGCAGCTATCGTCCCCCAGGAGGGTCACGTCCAGGAACACCTTGATGAACACCTTGGCGATCTCCTGCTGGTCCGCCTCGCTGAGGAGGCTCTCCACATTCAGCAGGGAGCTGAAGGGGCCCCGCTGGTCGTAGGCCCCCCAGAGGGAGTTGAACTGGCCGTGGTTGGCCCCGGCGATGTAGAGGGCGGTCTTGAGGTAATCCCCCTGGCCGGTAAAGGAGATGTGCTCATACTGGGCCATGCCCTGGAAATTGGTGACGTCCCGGTCGCAGGCGCCGTGGAGCAGGAGGTAGTTGACGTCCTCCAGCTCCACGCTGTGGTCCGCCGGGCGGTACTGGTCCACTGTGGGAGCAATGGCGATAATGGAGCGGATGGCATAGTGGTAGTCGAACTCCACGCTGCCGTTTTCCGGGTAGTTGTCGTAGCCGTTGAAGAGGTAGGCCGTGGCCACCATCTCGCCGCCCCGGCTGTGGCCGGCGATGGCAATATTGTCCGGGTCAAGGACGCCCTCCAGCGGGTTCCCCGCCTCCTCATTGTAACCCAGCAGCAGGCCGATATTCTCCAGCAGCAGCACCGCCCGGCCGTCGTTCTCCCCGGAGAGCATGTTGCAGGCGTTCTGGTCCACCGACACCACTACATAGCCGTGGGAAGCCAGGTACTCCCCCAGGTAGGCGTAGCCCAGATAGGACTCCGTGGTGATCTCGTGGTTGCCGTGGGCGATGAACAACACCGGGCAGTTTTCCCCGCCGGCGGGGTACCACACCCGGCCACGGAGGGGCACCTGGCTGAGGCTGTAATCCAGGTAGGTGTCCACATACTTGCCGGAGAGCTCATCGGTGTCCCGGCTCATATAGCGGGTGAGGCTGACGGTGCCCGCCTCCAGCGCCTCCTCCGGGCCGTAGTCGATGGCCGCCACATCATAGGGGCCCGCCCCCAGGGAGGGCTCCAGGGCCGCCAGGGTGGACGGCGGCTGCGGCGCCAGAGCCAGGTATCGCTGGATATAGTGGTCGTCAAAGCCGTCGGTGAAAAGGAACACGGCGATCGCCGCCGCAGCCGCCCCGCCCAGCAGGAAGCCCAGCAGCACGGTGGGCCGCAGCCGCCGCCAGCGCAGCAGGCTCCAGGCGGAGGCGGTCAGCAGCCACAGCGCCGCCGTCACGCCGGCGGCAAAGAGGTATACCCGCCAGGTCCACCCCTCCCCGGCCCCCCGGCGCACCGTCCGGGCCAGGGCGTAGTACAGGGCCAGCAGGCTCATCAGCCAGCCCAGGCTGTGGCCCAGGGTGCGCCGCAGGATCCACCGGGCCAAAAATAGTGCCAGTTCCAAAATCGCCAGGGCCCCCAGCGTAAACAGCGCCCCGCCGGGCAGGCCTGGCCAGTAGGTGGCGTTGAGCTCCAGGCCGACGATCAGGGCCGTCACCGCCAGGGCCGTCTGGCACAGGGCGGGCTCCGTACCGGAAAAGCTGCGGCCGTACCAGCGGCCCAGCCCCCGCCCCACGGCGCCGACGCGCCGGGTCAAAACATCGTTCAAGGGAATCCCTCCAGAGTGTCCCGCTGCCTTACGGCAGCTGGATGTCGATGCCCATGAGGGTCATATCCACGTCGAAGGCCAGGCGGAACAGCACGTCCTTCTCGGAAAACTCACAGTAGAGCACCGCGATGCCGTACTCTTCCCCCTCGCCAGACTGGCCGGTGGTCATGGACTCCTGGATCTGCTTGTACACCCCCGCGCCGTCCAGCTGCCGCAGGGCCAGGGACTGGATGTCCTCCACGGAGATGGTCTCCCGGATGTCGGGCCGGAACAGCTCCAGCACCGTCTCATACTCCCCCTGGACCACCAGCAGCATCACGTCCTTCCCCGCCTCCAGCAGGGCGTCCTGGTCCATCCCCTCCGGCAGGGCCTTCCCCTGGCAGCCCGCCAGCAGGGCAAGGCACAGCAGGGCCCCCACCGCGGAGCGCAAAACCTTCCTCATGATCTGTTCCTCCTGTCGCCGGAAAATAAAAAAGCCCCCGCCACCACAATAGGGGCGAAGGTCTTCGCGGTACCACCCTAGTTGATCCCCCAAAGGGGGAACATCTCAAGCTGCCCGGTAACGGGGGCATCACCGTACGGCTCCTCGCCGTCCGCTCGGAAGTGGCCGCACCGGGCGCCGCGCCGCGGGGCTTACACCGCTCCCCCGCTCGCTTCGGCCGCGCGCCGATGCTCGTTTCCTCACCGCATTTTTCTCTGTTCGTCATTATATCACACATTTTCCCCTTGTCAACAGGGATTCCCTGGAGCCGCCCCGGGCCTTTGCCTGACGCTGCGGCCCGCCCGGACCCCTTCCGCCTGCGAAGCGCCCCGCCGCGGCCGCCCCCTTGTGGGATACCACCGTATTTTCTTTTTTCCAGCCGCTTTTTTTGAAATAATCTCCGAAATCACCTGACCCGCCTTGCATTTTCTCCAGGCCGCGGCTATACTGGTCACGGTTAAAAAAGGGAGGCGTCTGCAATGGTAAAGGATCTGACAGAGGGGCGGCCCGGCCGGGCACTGGCCTTGTTTTCCATCCCGTCTCTGGTCAGCGTGGTGTTCCAGCAGCTGTACAACATGGCCGACAACGTGGTGGCGGGGCAGTTCATCGGAGACGACGCCCTGTCGGCGGTGTCCGTGTCCTACCCCGTGACCATGATCTACATGGCGGTGGCCCTGGGGATCAACATCGGATGCAGCGTGGTCATTTCCCAGCTCTTCGGGGCAAAGCGGATGGAGCGAATGAAAACCGCCGTCAGCACCTCCCTGATCTCCACGGCGGCCCTGGCCCTGGCGCTGACGCTTCTGGGCCTGCTCTTCTGCAACCCTTTGCTGCGGCTGCTCAACACGCCGGAGAACATCATGGGCCCTACCTCCCAGTATCTCCGGATCTACACCTGCGGCCTTCTCTTCATCTTCATCTATAATACCTGCACCGGCATCTTCACCGCCCTGGGGGACACCATGACCCCCCTGATCTTCCTGGTGGTCTCCTCCCTCTCCAACATCGGTCTGGACATCGTCTTTGTGGTGTCCACCGACCTGGGGGTGGCGGGGCTGGCCCTGGCCACCCTGCTGTGCCAGGCGGTGGCCGCCGTGGTCTCCTTCCTGGTGCTCCTGGGCCGACTGGGGCGCATCCCCTCCGGGAAGTGGGACTACTTCTCCCGGCCCCTGCTCCAGACCATCTCCACCCTGGCGGTGCCCGGCATCCTGCAGAAGAGCTTCGTCTCCGTGGGGAACCTGCTGGTCCAGGGCCTGGTGAACAGCTTCGAGGCCACCGTCCCCGGCATCATCGGCGGCTTCTCCTCCGCCACCAAGCTCATCTACCTGGTGGTCTACGTCAACTCCGCCATGGGCAGCGCCGTGGCCAGCTTCACCGCCCAGAACATCGGCGCGGGCAAGTTCGACCGCCTGGGCCGGGGCCTGCGCAGCGGCATCCTCATCTGCCTGTGCGTGTCCGTGCCCGCCCTTGTGTTCTTCTGCGGCTTCCCCCAGGCCGCCATGGGCATCTTCGTCCCGGCGGAGAGCACCGCCATCATCCAAGCCGGCGTCACCTACCTGCGGATCGTGGCCCCCTTCATCGCCGTGGTAGCGGTGAAGCAGTGCTGCGACGGCATCCTCCAGGGAGCCGGCTCCGCCCGGGAGTTCATGGCCACCACCTTCTCCGACCTGGTGCTGCGGGTGGGCCTGGCCTACCTCCTCCCCCTGTTCATGGGGTACCTCGGCATCTGGTGGGCCTGGCCCATCGGCTGGTTCCTGGGGGCCCTCCTCTCCTTCTTCTTCTACCGCAGGGGGAAGTGGAAGGAGGTCCACCTGCTGGAGCGGGTGTGACCGGGCAGGCCGCCAAAAGCGCATAAAAGCTCCCGGCGCCAGAAAGGCGCCGGGAGCTTTTTTCTGATCGCTCATGCCGCTGGAAGGCGGAGCGCCCGGGAAGGATCACTCCTCCTCGTCCTCCTCCTCGTCGTCCTCGGCGGCCTCTTCGCCGTCCAGGTCGAACTCCAGCTTCTCGCCGCAGTTGGGGCACTCCACGCAGCCGTCGGCCAGGATAGTCTCGTCGAAGAAGATCTCCTCCTCGCAGTTGGGGCAGGTGGTCTCGTAGACCTCCCCGTCCTCCTCCTCGTCGCCGTCCTCCTCGTCCTCGTCCTCGTACTCGCCGTCCATCTCGTAGATGTAGGTCTCCACGTCGCTGAGGTCATCGCTGACGGCGTCCAGGCACTCTTCCATCTCGCTCTGGTCGTCCCGGATGTCCTGCAGCTCCAGGGCGATGTCGTCCAGAATATCGATCATCACGGTGAGGAGCTTGCCCTCCTTGGACTTGGTGTCAAGGCCCAGGCCCTCGGCCAAGCCCTTCATATACGCGACCTTTTCCAGAATTTCCATTGTCAATCTCCTTTCAAAGCGTCATGTCTTTCGGGACTCTCCCCTTACCGCACACACGGTATATCCTGCTGTATGCCAGCCTGGGACCCCAATCAGTTCTTGCAGCGGGACAGGTACTCGCCGGTGCGGGTGTCGATGGTGATCTTGTCGCCGATGTCGATGAACAGGGGCACCTTGATCTCCGCGCCGGTCTCCAGCACGGCGGGCTTGGTGACGTTGGTGGCGGTGTTGCCGGCGAAGCCGGGCTCGGTCTCGGTGACCACCAGGTCCATGAAGTTGGGGCACTCGATGCCGAACACGTTGCCCTTGTAGGACAGGATCTTGCACACGGTGTTCTCCTTGACGAAGCGGAACGCATCGCCCAGCAGATCCTTGTTCAGGGGGATCATGTCGTAGGTCTCCTGATCCATGAAGTAGTACAGATCGCCGTCGTTATAGCTATATTCCATATCCTTGCGCTCGATGAAGGCTTCCTCGAACTTCGCGGTGGGGTTGAAGGATGTCTCCGTCACAGCGCCGGTGACCACATTCTTCATCTTGGTGCGGACGAACGCAGCGCCCTTGCCGGGCTTGACGTGCTGGAACTCGATGACCTGCATCACCTTGCCGTCCATCTCAAAGGTCTTGCCATTGCGAAAATCGCCGGCAGTAATCGTTGCCATATTGATATCCTCCTGTTGGAATGAATTTTCCCATCGGCCATTTTATCGTATTCCCGTTGTAATTGCAAGTATTTTGTGGTAAATTCGTATTGAAATCTCAGCATGTCATTCTTTTCATGGTAGGTGTGCCCCTATGCCCCCTCTTTTATTCGAAGATCCCCAGCTGCTGGTCTGCGTAAAAGCCCCGGGCCTGCTCTCCCAGGACGGCGGGGAGGCCAGCCTCCCCGGCCTTCTGCGGCGGCAGTGTCGCTGCGAGATCTATCCCGTCCACCGCCTGGACCGGGAGGCCGGCGGCGTGATGGTATACGCCAAGACCCGGCCCGCCGCCGCCGCCCTCTCCGCCGCCATCCAGGAAAAAAAGCTGGAAAAGGAGTATCTTTGCGTGACCCTGGGGATCCCGGCGGAGCCCCAGGGCACCTACCGGGACCTGCTGCTCCACGACAAGCTGCGCAACAAGTCCTTCGTGGTCCGCCGGATGCGGGGCGGCGTGAAGGAGGCCTCTCTCTCCTACCGGGTGCTGGAGGAGCGGGACGGGGAGGCACTGGTGCTGGTATCCCTCCACACCGGCCGCACCCACCAGATCCGGGTCCAGTTCGCCAGCCGGGGCACCCCCCTCTCCGGCGACGGGCGGTACGGCGGCGGCAGCGGCCCCATGGCCCTGTGGAGCGCCCGCCTGGCTTTCCCCCACCCCCGCACCGGGGAACGCCTGGCCTTTTCCCAACTCCCCCAGGGCGCCCCCTGGGACCGCTTCTCCCCGCCGGCGCTGTGACGGGGGCGGCGCAGACGCCGCCGTCCCCGGCTATCGGAAATTTTTTCAAAAAGGCGAAAAATCTGTTGACAAACCCGGCGTCCCATGGTATAGTCTTGTTTGTTCCGACGGCGGGCCGCAAGGCGCTGCGGCGGCTACATATGGGGGTATAGCTCAGCTGGGAGAGCGCTTGAATGGCATTCAAGAGGTCAGCGGTTCGATCCCGCTTATCTCCACCAAC
>CALXGG010000062.1 GCA_944387785.1 uncultured Oscillospiraceae bacterium
ACCTCCTCGGCGTTGCAGCCCCGGGAGAGGTCGTTGATGGGGGCGTTGAGGCCCTGGAGGATGGGGCCGTAGGCCTCGTAGCCGCCCAGGCGCTGGGCGATCTTGTAGCCGATGTTGCCGGCCTCGATGCAGGGGAAGATGAAGGTGTTGGCGTAGCCCGCCACGGAGCTGCCGGGGAACTTCAGCTGGCCCACGGTGGGGCTCACGGCGGCGTCGAACTGCATCTCGCCGTCGATGGCCAGGTCGGGGGCCATCTCCTGGGCCGCCTTGGTGGCCGCGGCGCTGAGACCCACGGTGGCGCCCTTGCCGGAGCCCTTGGTGGAGAAGCTCAGCATGGCCACCTTGGGGTCGATGCCGAAGAATTGGGCGGTCTTGGCGGACTCCACGGCCACCTCCGCCAGCTTCTGGGCGGCGGAGACGGTGACGTTGCCCTCCTTGTCCAGGCTGTCCTCATAGCTGATGTTGATGGCGCAGTCGCCCATGCAGATCAGGCGCAGGGCCTCGTCGCCGGTGTCCCGCTTCATGACGAAGGCGGAGCTGACCAGGTGGGCGCCGGGCTTGGTCTTGATGAGCTGCAGGGCGGGGCGGACGGTGTCGGCGGTGGAGTAGGTGGCGCCGCCCAGCAGGGCGTCGGCCTTGCCCATCTTCACCAGCATGGTGCCGAAGTAGTTGCCCTTCTGCAGGGCGGCCCGGCACTCGTCGGCGGTCATCTTGCCCTTGCGCAGGGCCACCATGGTTTCCACCATCTCGTCCATGCCGGCGTATGCGGCGGGGTCGATGATCTCCGCCTTGGCAATGTCAAAGCCGTTCTTCTGGGCGGCGGCCTTCACCTCGTCCACGTTGCCCACCAGGATCACGTCCATGATGTCCTCGCTGAGGAGCCGGGCGGCGGCCTCCTGGATCCGGGCGTCGGGGCCCTCGGTGAACACGATGGTGCGGCGGGTGGCCTTCAGGTTGTTCAAAAGCGCAGTAAACATGTCCCTGTCCTCCGTTTGTTGCAGTATTTTTGGCGGAATTTGCAGATGGATCGTTGCCCTATGGCCGGTCCCCCCGGTAGGGCGGGCCGGGATTTCACAGCTACCAGTATACACCAGAGCGCCGCCGTCCTCAACGGAAAAATCAAAAAAAATGAAAAAAATACCGGGTCCCCTCCCCTATCCCGCCACAAAATCCGGGGGTGCGGCCCCGCCGGCCACAGGATATGGGGGTTGACGGATAGGGAAAAATGGGGTACAATGACACTTGTAACTTTTTGTTACACTTTTTTCTGATTTGTAATCTGCATGGGAGGAACAGCGGATGGCCTCAAAAGATAAAATGAACAGAAAGGTGCCCAGCTTCCGGGACCGGCAGCGGTTCCCTGAGAGCAGCAGCCCCTATAAGCAGCTGCGTCTCCTGCTGGAGGGCAGCATGCCCCTGCTCCGCAGCCGGCTGCGGGGCGCGGTCTACCGGCTGCGGTCCCTGCTGGCGGAGATCGCCGCCCGGCTGCGGGTGGTCACCGCCCCCCGGCGTTCCCACACGGCGGTGTTCCTGGCGGGGAGCCTGGCCATCGCGGTGTTCGCGGTGTTCAACGCCCTGTACACCACCGGCACCACCGTCACCCTGGACGGCGTGGCCCTGGCCACCGTGGCCAGCGAGGCGGAGGCGGAGGCGGCCAAGCTCTCCGTGGAGCGCAGCATCTCCGACGTGGTGGGCTACGACTACACCCTGGAGGAGAGCAAGGTGTCCTACTCCACCGGCCTCACCGCCCGCAGCGCGGTGGTGGACGAGGCCCAGCTGGAGGAGGCCCTCAGCGATTCCCTGCGGATGGTGGCCCACGGCTACGCCCTGTATGTGGACGGCGAGCTGATCGGCGCCACCCAGACCCAGGGGGCCCTGGAGGAGCTGCTGGAGCAGGCCACGGCGGCCTACCGCAACGAGAACACCGTGTCCATCGATTTTGTGGAGGACGTGGAGATCAAGGAGTGCGACCTGCCGGTGGATCAGTTCACCAACCTGGCGGACGTGGCGCTGCTGCTCAACAGCAGCAAGGCCGGCGAGGTGACCTACACCGTGGAGGCCGGCGACTGCTGGAGCGTCATCGCTCAGGACCACGGCATGACCAACTCCGAGCTGCTCAAGCTCAACCCCGGCTATGACATCAACAAGCTGCAGATCGGCGACGTGCTGGTCATCAGCAACGCGGTGCCCTACCTGACGGTGGTGGCGGTGCAGATGGAGTACTACCAGTCCCAGATCCCCTATGAGATCGAGTATGTGGACGACGACACCATGTGGGAGGGCGACACCAAGGTCATCTCCAAGGGCGAGTACGGCACCTCCGACGTGGTGGCCAGGGTCACCTACCAGGGTGTGGAGGAGATCGAGCGGATCATTGAGTCCGAGACAGTACTTACTGAGCCTGTTACCGAGGTCCAGGCCCGCGGTACCAAGGAGCGTCCCAGCTGGGCGCCCACCGGCACCTTCCGCTGGCCCACCAGCGGCTCCATCACCTCCAAGTACGGCTACCGGTACATTTTCGGCGGCAGCGATTTCCACGGCGGCATCGATATCGCCAATAAGAAGGGTACCAACATCTATGCGGCAGACGGCGGCGTAGTTACCCATGCCGGCTGGATGAGCAGCTACGGCTACCTGGTCATCATTGACCACCAGAACGGCTACACCACCTACTACGGCCACAACTCCAAGCTGCTGGTCAGCGAGGGCGACAAGGTGTACAAGGGCGAGCACATCGCTGAAATGGGCGCCACCGGCCGTGTCACCGGCACCCACTGCCACTTCGAGGTCCGCTACAACGGCGAGCGGCAGAACCCCCTGAACTATCTGCCCTGACGCAGGACATAGGGCCCCCGGGCGCGCGCCCGGGGGCCTTTTGCGGGCCTGCCTCCGGCGGCCTACTTTTCCCGCGCGGGAAAAGTAGGCCACTCGGCCTAAGAGCCGCCGCTATGCGGCGGTTGGCCTCGTAAGCGCCCGCCTGCGGGCGGGTGAAAAGCGCGCCAGCCCCCTTCGGGCTGGATCCCCCCTTTTTTGCCTAATCGGTCAGGGAGTGTTTCTTTTTTTCGGCGGGGCCGCTTGCCGCGGAATGGCTCTTTTTCTTTTTACTTGCCGGATTGCCTCCGGCGGGCCCACTTTTGGACGCCCAAAAGTGGGCGGAAAAACCGCCGGGGAGACCCTGGCCCAGGCCACCCTCTCTTGGCCTTCGGCCAATTCACCTTGCGGGCCCCCTCTTTTGTCCAACTGGTTTTTATCAGGGAAGCTGCCGGGCAGCCACTGAATTTCCTTTGGGCCGATGGCCGCCTCGTAACCGGTGCGGCGGTCAGCCGCACTTCGGCTGTCGCCCCTCGGGCTGAGGGGCGCTGCGACGGGGCCTTCCCGGCCCCGGGCCCCGGGTGACTTTTGTACGCACAAAAGTCACCAAAAAGCGCTGGGGAGACCCTGGCCCAGGCCACCCTCTCTTGGCCTTCGGCCAATTCACCTTGCAGACCCCCTTTTTTTACCTAATCGGTCGGTATCAGGGGAGATACCGGGAAGCCGCTGAATCTCCTTTGAGCCTCCGGCCACCTCGTAACTGGTGCGGTGGGTGTCTAACTTCGCCTGACGGCCCTCGGGCTGAAAGTGGTTTCTGATTTTCATTCGGCGGGCCCTCGTGCTGGGAGATGTTTCTATTTTCGGACGGAAGTCTGCCTGTTTCCCACAGCCGCAGGCAGTCCGATACAGAAGTCATAGATGCATGTATCCCTTTAACAGGGCCATACCCGCAGGGCACAGGCCGGCCGAAGCATCGACGAGAAACCCGCCGCAGATCGGATCCCCGGAGGATCCTTTAATTCAGTGGCTGCGAACCGGCAAAGTCTGATACAGGCCGATTGGACAAAGGATTCCAAAACCTTGGGCAAGGTGAATTGGCCGAAGGCCAAGAGAGGGCGGCCTGGGCCGTTTGGCGTGTTTTTGGGTACTTTTTGCACGAGCAAAAAGTACCCCGGGGCCCGGGGGTGGAACCCCCGCTGACAAGCACCAGGCCCGGGGGCAAGGTGAATGCCGCCGCAGGCGGCAGAGAGGGCAGCCTGGGCTGCGGAGCCCCCGCCGGGAAGATTTGGCACAAATGCCGGGTTGACAGGGGGACGCGCCCCCCTGTATAATACCTTGGATAACGGTATAGACTGGGTGGCCTGCGGGCCGGAAAGGGAGCTGGGATCGTGGAGTATGTGCTGAAAAACGCCATGGTGTTTGAGGGCGGCGCCCTTCGCGGCGCGGAGCTGTGGATCCGTGAGGGCCGTATTGTTTCCATCGCCCCCCATGTGGCGGCCCCCGTCTCCGCCCGTGTCATTGACCTTCATAACGCCGCCGTGTTTCCCGGTTTCGTGGATGTCCATGTACATCTGCGGGAGCCGGGATTTTCTTATAAGGAGACCATCGCCACCGGCACCCGGGCCGCCGCCCGGGGGGGCTTCACCCAGGTGTGCCCCATGCCCAACCTCAGCCCCGTCCCCGACAGCCGGGAGACCCTCAATGAGCAGCTGGCGCTGATCCAAAAGGACGCGGTGGTCCGCGTCACCCCCTACGGGGCCATCACCCGGGGGGAGAAGGGCGAGGCCCTGGCGGATCTTGCCGCCATGGCCCCGGATGTGGCGGGCTTCTCCGACGATGGCAAGGGGGTCCAGAATGAGGCCATGATGCGTGAGGCTATGGAAAAAGCCAGGAGCCTGGGCAAGCTCATCGCCGCCCACTGCGAGGACAACAGCCTCCTCCGCGGCGGCTATATCCACGACGGGGCCTACGCCCGGGCCCACGGCCACCGGGGCATCTGCTCCGAGAGCGAGTGGGGCCCCATCCAGCGGGACCTCCGGCTGGCGGAGGAGACCGGCTGCGCCTACCACGTCTGCCATATCTCCACCAGGGAGAGCGTGGCCCTGATCCGTAAGGCCAAGGCCCGGGGGGTGGATGTGACCTGCGAGACCGGGCCCCACTACCTGGTGTTTTCCGATGAGGACCTCCGGGAGGACGGCCGCTTCAAGATGAATCCCCCCCTCCGCTCCCCGGAGGACAAGGCGGCGCTGATCGAGGGCGTCGCGGACGGCACCATCGACATGATCGCCACCGACCACGCCCCCCACAGCGCCCAGGAGAAGGGCCGGGGCCTGGAGAAGAGCGCCATGGGCGTGGTGGGGCTGGAGACTTCCTTTGCCGCCTGCTACACCCACCTGGTAAAGCCGGGGATCATCTCCCTGGAGCGGCTCATAGAGCTGATGCACGGCGCGCCTGCCCGGCGCTTCGGCCTGGGGACGCCCCTGGCGGAGGGCCAGAGGGCGGATCTCACCGTGTTTGACCTGGAGAGGGAGTACACCGTGGATCCCTCGGAGTTTGCCACCATGGGCCGGGCCACCCCCTTTGCCGGATGCCGGCTCTCCGGCCGCTGCCGGCTGACCATGGTGGGCGGCGAAATCGTATGGCAGGAGGAAGAAGCATGAAGCAAGGGATCTACACCATCGGGCACAACCGGCCCCTGACGGCGGACGTGTGGGAGATGACCCTTCTGGGGGATACCACGCCCATTACCGCCCCGGGCCAGTTCATCAATATCAAGCTGGAGGGGCTGTTCCTCCGGCGGCCCATCTCCGTGTGCGACTGGGATGGGGAAAAGCTGACCATCATCTACAAGGTGGTGGGCAGGGGCACGGCGCAGATGAGCCGCATGGCCCCCGGGGAGAAGCTGGACGTGCTGGCGGGCCTGGGCAACGGCTTTGACGTACAAAAGTGCGGCGAGCATACCCTGGTCATCGGCGGCGGCGTGGGAGTGCCCCCCCTATACGGCCTCGCCAAGGCCCTCCTGGCCGCCGGGAAGAAGGTCACCGCCGTCCTGGGCTTCAATACCGCCGGGGAGATCTTTTATGAAAACGAGTTCAAGGCCCTGGGGGTGGATACCGTGGTCACCACGGTGGATGGAAGCTATGGGGTGAAGGGCTTTGTCACCCACGGCCTTCCGGAGCGGTACGACTATTACTGCGCCTGCGGCCCCCTGCCCATGCTGAAGGCGGTGTACAACGCCGCCCCCACCAGCGGCCTTCTCAGTTTTGAGGAGCGGATGGGCTGCGGCTTCGGGGCCTGCATGGGGTGCAGCTGCGAGACCAAGTACGGCAACAAGCGCATCTGCGTGGACGGGCCGGTGCTGGAGAAGGAGGAGATCATATGGTAGATACAAAAGTGACCTTGTCCGGCATCGTGCTGGACAACCCGGTGATCCCCGCCAGCGGCACCTTCGGCTACGGCAAGGAGTTTGCCGCCCTCTACGACATCAACTGCCTGGGCACCTTTTCCTTCAAGGGCACCACCCGGGAGGCGAGATTCGGCAACCCCACCCCCCGCATCGCCGAGTGCAACGCCGGCATGATCAACGCCGTGGGCCTCCAGAACCCTGGCGTGGAGGCGGTCATCGCCCGGGAGCTTCCTGTTATGAAGGAGTTTTTCCACAAGCCGGTGATGGCCAACGTCAGCGGCTTCTCCGTGGAGGACTACGCCTACACCTGCGCCCTGCTGGACAAGGAGGAGCAGGTGGGCTGGCTGGAGGTGAACATCTCCTGCCCCAACGTCCACAACGGCGGCATGAGCTTTGGGGTGGACCCCAGGGCGGCGGCGGAAGTGACGGCGGCGGTAAAGGCCGTGACCACAAAGCCGGTGTACATGAAGCTCAGCCCCAACGTCACCGACATCGTGTCCATCGCCAGAGCCTGCGAGGAGGCGGGGGCCGACGGCATCAGTCTCATCAATACCCTCCTGGGCATGCGGATCGACCTGCGGACGAAAAAGCCGGTGATCGCCAACAAAATGGGGGGATTTTCGGGGAGCGCCATTTTGCCGGTGGCCCTGCGGATGGTCTACCAGGTCTATGAGGCGGTACAGATCCCGGTGATCGGCATGGGCGGCGTGTCCTCGGCGGAGGACGTCATCGAGATGATGCTGGCGGGGGCCACTGCTGTGGAGGTAGGGGCCGCCAACCTAGTGAACCCCTACGCCTGCCGGGACATCATCGCCGATCTGCCCCGGGTCATGGAACAGTACAGGATCAACAATTTGACAGAGATAATAGGAGGCGCGCATCATGGGTAAGGATGTCATCATCGCGTTGGATTTCGACAGCAAGGAAAAGACACTGGCGTTCCTGGATCAGTTCACCGAGGAGAAGCCCTTTGTGAAGATCGGCATGGAGCTGTTCTACGCCGAGGGCCCCGCCGTCGTCCGGGAGATCAAGGCCCGGGGCCACAAGATCTTCCTGGACCTGAAGCTCCACGACATCCCCAATACGGTGAAGAAGGCCATGGCGGTGCTCTCCGGCCTGGACGTGGATATGACCAACCTCCACGCCGCCGGCACCCGGGCCATGATGGAGGCGGCCCTGGAGGGCCTCACCCGGCCTGACGGCACCCGTCCCCTGCTCATCGCCGTCACCCAGCTCACTTCCACCAACCAGGCCCGGATGGAGCAGGATATCCTCATCGAGAAGCCCCTGGACCAGGTGGTCATGCACTACGCCCGGTGCGCCGCCCAGAGCGGCCTGGACGGCGTAGTCTGCTCCCCCCTGGAGGCCGGCAAGGTCCATAACGCCTGCGGCCACGGCTTCCTCGCCGTCACCCCCGGCGTCCGCTTCGCCGACGGCGACGCCGGCGACCAGGTCCGCGTCACCACCCCCGCCAGGGCCAGGGAGCTGGGCTCCGACTATATCGTGGTGGGCCGGCCCATCACCCAGGCCGCCGACCCCGTGGCCGCCTACCGCCGCTGCGTCAGCGAGTTCGTGGGGTAAAGGACGATTTACGGGGGCTCGTTCCTTTTTCTTATAAGAAAAAGTAACCAAAAAAGAACGTTTGGGGCAAAGGTTCCCCTTTGCCCAGGTTAGGATACAGCAAATAGGAGAAAAATTTATGTCTTGGGAGACCATTCTGTTTGACCTGGACGGCACCCTCACGGACCCGGCGGAGGGCATCACCAAGGCGGCGGAAACGGCGCTGAACCACTTTGGTATCACGGTGGAGGACCGCACCAGCCTCAACAAGTTCATCGGCCCGCCCCTGGACGAGTCCTTCCCGGAGTTCTACGGCTTCACGCCGGAGCAGACCCGGGAGGCGGTGCAGGTGTTCCGGGGCTACTTTTCCCGCCGGGGCTGGCTGGAGAACGTCCCCTACCCCGGCATCGACAAGCTGCTGGCGGACCTGAAAAAGGCCGGGAAGCGGCTGGCCGTCGCCACCTCCAAGCCCGAGGAGTTTGCCCTGCGGATCATGGAACACTTCGGCCTGGCCCGGTATATGGACGTTATCGCCGGGGCCCCCATGGACAACCAGGAGGGGGCGAAGAAGGCCGCCGTGATCCGGGACGCCCTCCGCCGCTGCGGCGGGGCGGATCTCACCTCTGTGGTCATGGTGGGGGACCGCCGCCACGACGTGGCCGGGGGCCATGAGGTGGGCGTGAAGGTCATCGGCGTCCTCTACGGCTACGGCGACCGCGCCGAGCACGAGGCCGCCGGGGCGGACTTCATCGCCGAGGATATTCCCGCCCTGCGGGCGCTGCTGCTGGGGTAACGGGGCTTGACCAGCCCCGGACCCCGGGGTTCACTTTTTGCACGCGCAAAAGGCGTGGTTTTTTTAGGGGTATTCCGCGCCCCGGCGCGGGTTACTTTGCCCTCGGCGGCAAAGTAACCAAAACGCCGCCGGGGTTCCCCCGGACCCCATTTTGTCCAACCAGCCTGTATTAGGTTGGGCCAGTGCGCAGCCACTGAATGAGAAAATCCTTCGGGGATCCGATCTGGGGCGGGCTGCTCGTCGATGCTTCGGCCGTTGGCCCTGTTAAAGAGATACATGCATCTATGGCTTCTGTACCGGACTGCCTGCGGCTGTGGAAAACGCACAGGCTTCCGCCAACAAAATAGAAACCGCCCCCCAGCCCGAGGGGCCTTGTCGAAAGAAAAACAGAAACTACTTTCAGCCCGAGGGCCGTCAGGCGAAGTTAGACACCCGCCGCACCGGTTACGAGGCGGCCGAAGGCCCAAAGGGCATTCAGCGGCTGCCCGGTATCTCCTCTGCCAAAAACCGATTAGGCAAAGGCGGGGGTCCAGCCCGAAGGGGGCTGGCGGTTTTTCCGCCCACTTTTGGGCGTCCAAAAGTGGGCCCGCCGGAGGCATCCCCGCCGGGGCGCGGAACGCCCCTAAAACCTTTGCCTTTTGTGCGTACAAAAGGCACCCGGGGCCCGGGGCCGGGAAGGCCCCGCCGCAGCGGCCCTCAGCCCGAGGGGTCTTGCCGAAAGAAAATATGAAATCGCTCCCAGCACGAGGGCCGTCAGGCGAAGTGCGGCAGAGCACCGCACCGATTACGAGGAGGCCAGCGGCCTCATGGAAATTCAGTGGCTGCCTGGTATCGCCATTGATAAAAACCGATTAGACAAAAAAAGGGGGCCCGGGGTCTCCCCGGCGGTTTTTCCGCCCACTTTTGGGCGTCCAAAAGTGGGCCCGCCGGAGGCAAACAGCCGGAAGGTCTGATAAAGAGAACTTCAGAAGGAAACGCCCCATCCAAGCTGATAAAATAAAAATTAAAATAAAGGAGTGCGACAATGGAAAACATCCAGAATCTGATCGCCAAGGACCTGCTGAGCATCCGGGCGGTGTTCTTCCGGCCGGAGGAGCCCTTCACCTGGGCCAGCGGCATCAAGAGCCCGGTGTACTGCGACAACCGGCTGACCCTCACCGCCCCGGCGGTCCGCAGCGACGTGGAGAACGCCCTGGCGGAGACCATCCGCCGGGAGTACCCCGACGTGGAGGTGCTGATGGGCACCTCTACCGCCGGCATCGCCCACGCCGCCATCGTGGGCCATATCATGGGCCTTCCCATGGGCTATGTCCGCTCCGGCAGCAAGGACCACGGCCGCCAGAACCAGATCGAGGGCCGGCTGGAGAAGGGCCAGAAGGTGGTGGTGGTGGAGGACCTCATCTCCACCGGCGGCAGCGTCATCGAGGTGGTGAACGTCCTCCGGGAGGCCGGGGCCGACGTGCTGGGCGTGGTGAGCATCTTCACCTACGGCATGCAGAAGGGCCTGGACCGGCTGGCGGCGGCCAGCGTGAAAAACGTGAGCCTCACCAACTTCGACGCCATCGCCCGGGTGGCCGCGGAGGAGAAGTATATCAAGGAAGAGGACATTGCCCGGCTCATCGCCTTCCGGAACGATCCGTCGGACGAGAGCTGGATGGGAGGTAACAAGTAATGAGAAGTTTGATCGACATTCTGGAGCTCTCCACGGAGGAGATCGACGAGCTGGTGGCCAAGGCCAGCGACATCATCGCCCACCCCGAGGCCTACGCCCACAAGTGCGACGGCAAGATCCTGGCCACCCTGTTTTTCGAGCCCTCCACCCGCACCCGCCTGAGCTTTGAGTCCGCCATGCTGCGGCTGGGCGGCCAGGTCCTGGGCTTTTCCGAGGCCGCCAGCTCCTCCGCCGCCAAGGGCGAGAGCGTGGCCGACACGGCCCGGACGGTGAGCTGTTACAGCGACATCATCGCCATGCGCCACCCCAAGGAGGGCGCCCCCCTGGTGGCCTCCATGAACGCCACGGTGCCGGTGATCAACGCCGGCGACGGCGGCCACAACCACCCCACCCAGACCCTCACCGACCTTCTCACCATCCACCACGAGAAGGGCCGCTTCGACAACCTTACCGTGGGCTTCTGCGGCGACCTGAAGTTCGGCCGCACGGTCCACTCCCTCATCAGCGCCCTGAGCCGCTACCAGGGCGTCAAGATCGTCCTGGTGTCCCCGGAGGAGCTGAAGCTGCCCAGCTATGTGAAGAAGGAGGTCCTCAAGAAGAACGGCATCGAGTACGTCCAGACCACGGATCTGGAGTCTGTCATGCCGGAGCTGGACATCCTGTACATGACGCGGGTCCAGCGGGAGCGGTTCTTCAACGAGGAGGACTACCTGCGCCTGAAGGACAGCTACATCCTCACCCCGGAGAA
>CALXGG010000063.1 GCA_944387785.1 uncultured Oscillospiraceae bacterium
CGGGAAGCGGTCGCCGCAGACCTCCTTGACGTACTGGTAGCTGGTGGAGGAGGTGATGATGCCCATCTTGTGGTCGGCACCATCCTCCACCCGGTTGAGGGGGGTGGTCTCCGCGTAGGCGATGAGGGCCTTGGTGCGCTCCTCCACCACCGGGTGGCGGCGCTTGGCGTTGCCGGGCATCATGATGTACTTGGCCCCGTTTTTCTCATAGGGCTTTGCCGGAGCTTCCACCCGCCCGGCGGGCTCCACCACGCTCTGGGAGTGGGCCACCCGGGTGCACATCTTGAGGAGCACGGGGGTGTCGAACCGTTCGGAGAGCTCATAGGCCAGCTTGGCGAACTGGAGGCCCTCGGCGCTGTCGGCGGGCTCCAGCATAGGGAGCTTGGCGGCCATGGCGTAGTGGCGGGAGTCCTGCTCGTTCTGGGAGCTGTGCATGCCCGCGTCGTCGGCCACGGCGATGACCATGCCGGCGTTGACGCCGGTGTAGGAGATGGTGAAAAGGGGATCGGCGGCCACGTTGAGGCCCACATGCTTCATGCCGCAGAAGCTGCGCTTGCCCGCAAGGCACGCGCCGAAGGCGGCCTCCATGGCCACCTTCTCATTGGGGGCCCACTCGGCGTAGATCTCCGGGTATTTGGCGGCGCACTCAGTGATCTCCGTGCTGGGGGTGCCGGGGTAGCTGGAGACGAAGGCGCAGCCGGCCTCGTAGAGGCCTCTGGCAACGGCCTCGTTGCCAAGCATCAGGGTTTTCATAGGGGAGTTCCTCCTTGCCTGCGCCCCGCCGGCGGGCGGGACGGTGATTTTCCGGGTGGGGGCGGCGGGAAATAAAAAACCCGCCCTCCGCAAATCCCTTTGCAGAGGACGGGGCATATCCCGTGGTACCACCTCAATTTACCGCTTGCGCGGCCTCATGGGATACGAACATATCCCTGACGCTGTATCGGGCGTCGCCCGTCGCTGCTTACTGTGGGTTCGGCAGGCCGCTCGGGAAGGAATTCACGGGCCCTGCTTCTCCTGCCTCGCACCGTCCGGCAGGTCTCTGAAGGGAGCAGTGGGCGCGCTACTTGGTTCCGTCATCGCGTTTCTGGTATACACAACATAACCACTTTAGCACTTTTACCGGCTAACGTCAATGGTTTTTTTGTGATTTTTAGGGGAAAGGGCTCAGCGCTTGCGCTGGGGGTTGCCGATGGAATCCTTCACGGTAACGGTGATGGTCCGCTCGTAGCAGGCGAAGATGGCGTCGACGCGGTCCTTGGCGGGGGCCCGGGTGACCAGGCTCACGACCGGCACGATCACCAGCCCCGCCAGCATGCAGAAGGCGCCGGCGTTGATGGGGGAGCGCAGCAGGGCGGGGAAGGCGTCCCCCACGAAGATGTTGGCCAGCATCACCACGGTGGAGAAGAGGAAGCTGGCCCAGCAGGCGGCCTTGGTGGTGCGCTTCCAGTAGAGGCCGTAGAGGAAGGGGGCCAGGAAGGCCCCGGCCAGGGCGCCCCAGCTGACGCCCATGAGTTGGGCGATGAAGGTGACGCTGGAGTTGTACTGGATGATGGCCAGCACCACGGAGATGGCGATGAACATCACGATGAGGCTGCGCATCCAGCGGACCTGCCGCTTCTCGTCCATGTCCCGGATGATGGTGCCCTTGATGAAGTCCAGGGTCAGGGTGGAGCTGGAGGCCAGCACCAGGGAGGAGAGGGTGGACATGGAGGCGGAGAGCACCAGGATCACCACCACGGCGATGAGGAAGGAGGAAAGGCCGGAGAGCATGGTGGGGATGATGGCGTCGTAGCCCTCGGCGGCCACGTCCACCTGCCCGGTGTACAGCCGGCCGAAGCCGCCCAGGAAATAGCAGCCCCCCGCCACCACGGCGGCGAAGAGGGTAGAGATCACCATGCCGGTGTTGATGGACTTCTCGCTTTTGATGGCGTAGAACTTCTGGACCATCTGAGGCAGGCCCCAGGTACCCAGGCTGGTCAGCAGCACCACTCCCAGCAGCCCCAGGGGGTCGGGGCCGAAGAAGGAGGCGAACACGCCGGGGGCGGTGGAAACGGTGTCGTCCTGGATCCGGGCCAGGCCCTCCAGGGCGCCCATGAAGCCGCCCTGGCTGCCCAGCACCGCCCAGATCACCGCGATGATGCCCACGATCATGATGATGCCCTGGATGAAGTCGTTGATGGCGGTGGCCATGTAGCCTCCGGCGATAACGTACACCCCGGTGAGCACCGCCATGACGATCACGCACACGGCGTAGTCGATGTCAAAGGCCATGGCGAAGAGCCGGGAGAGGCCGTTGTAGAGGGAGGCGGTGTAGGGGATGAGGAAGATAAAGATGATGACGGAGGCGGTGAGCTTGAGGACGCGGCTGTCGAAGCGCCGGCCGAAGAACTCCGGCATGGTGGCGCTGTCCAGGTGCTGGGTCATGACCCGGGTCCGGCGGCCCAGAACCGCCCAGGCCAGCAGGGAGCCGAGGAGGGCGTTGCCGATGCCGGCCCAGGTGGCGGCGATGCCGTACTTCCAGCCGAACTGCCCGGCGTAGCCCACAAAGACCACGGCGGAAAAATAGCTGGTGCCGTAGGCGAAGGCGGTGAGCCAGGGGCCCACGGACCGCCCGCCCAGGACGAAGCCGGCCACGTCGGTGGCGTGGCGGCGGCAGTAGATGCCGATGCCCACCATCACCGCGAAAAACAACAGCAGCATGGAGAGCTTGATGGTCATATCACCCATGGAAAAAAACTCCTTACATAATGGAATGGGAAACAGCGGTCAGCTGTTGATCTGGGCCTCCACCAGGCGGCCGTGGCAGTACTTCTCCCGGAGCACCGGCTTTTCGATCTTACCGGTGGGGTTGCGGGGCACCTTGTCGAAAATGACCTTCCGGGGCCGCTTGTACCGGGGCAGCTCCTTGCAGAACTGGTTGATCTCCTCCTCGGTGCAGGAGAGGCCCTCCTTGATCTCGATGATGGCCGCGGCGATCTCGCCCAGCCGGGGGTCGGGAAGGCCGATGACGGCCACGTCCTTGATCTTGTCGTATTTTCGCAGGAAGTCCTCGATCTGGACGGGGTAGAGGTTCTCGCCGCCGGAGATGACCACGTCCTTCTTCCGGTCCACCAGGTAGATGAAGCCGTCCTCGTCCATCCGGGCCATGTCGCCGGTGTAGAGCCAGCCGTCCTTCAGGATCTCGGCGGTGGCCTCGGGGTTCTTGTAGTAGCAGAGCATCACGCCGGGGCCGTTGACGATGAGCTCGCCGATGTCCCCCTGGGCCACGTCCCGGCCCTGCTCGTCCACGATCCGGGCCTGCCAGAGGTAGCCGGGCTTGCCGATGGCGCCCACCTTGTGGATGTTCTCCACCCCCAGGTGGACGCAGCCCGGGCCGATGGATTCGCTCAGACCGTAGTTGGTGTCGTAGGCGTGGTGGGGGAATACCTTCTGCCAGCGGTGGATCAGGCTGGGGGGCACCGGCTGGGCGCCGATGTGCATGAGCCGCCACTGGTCCAGGAGATAGCTGTCCAGGTCCACCTTCCCCGCGTCGATGGCGTCCAGCAGGTCCTGGGCCCAGGGCACCAGGAGCCACACGATGGTGCATTTCTCCTCGGTGATGGCCCGGAGGATCCACTCCGGCTTCACGCCCCGCAGGAGCACCGCCTTGCTGCCGGAGAGGAGGCTGCCGAACCAGTGCATCTTGGCGCCGGTGTGATAGAGGGGCGGGATGCACAGGAACACGTCCTCCCGGGTCTGGCCGTGGTGCTTCTGCTCGGTGCGGCAGGAGTTGATGAGGGCGCAGTGGTTATGCAGGATGGCCTTGGGGAAGCCGGTGGTGCCGGAGGAGAAGTAGATGGCGGCGTAATCCGTCTCCTCCAGGGCCACCGGAGGCGCGCTGGAGGAGCAGTAGTTCATGAGCTTGCAGCAGTCCTCGGTGTAGGCGGGCTTGTCCCGGCCCACGAAGAACATCTGCCTCACCTGGGGCAGGTCGCCGGCAATGGCGTCCATCCGGCCCACGAATTCCGGACCGAACACCAGCACCTCCACGTCCGCCAGCTCCAGGCAGTATTTGATCTCATCGCTGGAGTAGCGGAAGTTCATGGGCACCGCCACGCAGCCCGCCTTCAGGATGCCGAAGTAGATGGGCAGCCACTCCAGACAGTTCATCAGCAGGATCCCCACCTTGGTGCCCCGCTCCAGGCTGCGGCTGAGGAGCAGGTTGGCAAAGCGGTTGGCCCGCCGGTCGAAATCCTTCCAGGACAGCTCCCGGCGGTAAGGGGCGTCGGGCTGGGCGCTCTCGATGAGGCTGGCCTCCCGCCAGGTCACCGCCTTGTCCCGCTCCTCCGAGGGGTTGATCTCCACCAGGGCGATCTCAGAGCCGTAGAGCCTGGCGTTGCGTTCCAGTAATTCCGTGATGACCATATGTCGCATCCTCCTGTATCGTAGGTTGGGCCACAAAAAAAGCCCTCCGCGCACGTTGTGCGCAGAGGACGAGAATTTCCCGTGGTACCACCTCAGTTTGCCGCCTTCGCGGCCTCACGGGGCACGGCCATGCCCCCGCGCTGTATCGGGCGCTCCCGGCGGAGCCTACTGCGGCGGCAGGCCAAAGGCCTCCGGGTTCGGTCCGCTGCTCGGAAAGGTATTCAGGCCCCGGCCCCGCCGCCTTGCACCACCCGGCGGCTCTCTGAAGGGGTGGAAGGGACCCTACTGGTTTTCCTCATCGCGTTGTCAAAATGATTACAGGGGGAACTTTACCACTTTTAATAATTAAAGTCAAGAGGTATTTTGCGCAATGCCGGAGAAATTTCGGAGGCGCTCCGGAGCCAAAGCCTGTCGGCCGCCGGTCAGCGCCGCCCGTTAAGGAGATTTTAAAACGTTCTCCGCTTTTTTCTTAAAGGGGAAAAAGCTATAATGGCGGTATCACGAACAGGGAGGACCCGGCCATGAGACAAAAAGCGGCGATATGGCTCCTTGCAGCATGTTTGCTGCTGTTGAGCGCCTGCGGCGCAAGGACCGAAAAGGAAAACAGCTTTACAGTCAAGGTGGTGTGCGAGAGCCAGGGGATCCAGCAGATCTTCTATACCTATTATATCGGCGGGGCGTCCCGGGGCATGGGCGGCATGGCGGATCTGGAGGGCGGGGCCCTCACGGAAGCGACGGACCTGACGCTGACCTTCCAGCCGGCCTCCTTTGACCAGGGGGACGATCTTTCCGCCTTCTCCATCGACTTCTCCCCCTACGGGGCGGGCGATACGGAGGAGATGGCCACCACAGAGCCCCTGGCGTTCCCCGCGGCCTACGGGGAGCGCTACACGGTGATTTTCTCCGGCAGCCGGGAGGAGGGCTTCCGGGCGGTTTTGGCGGAGGAATAGGCGGCGGCATGCCTCCTTTCGGGAGAAAACAAGCAGGGCCGGCCCGGAAGGGCCGGCCTTTTGCCGTTTTCAGAAGAGGGCGCTCACCCCATGGTGAAGCCGTTGACGGTGACGTGGGCCACCTGGGTGCCCAGGTCGTCGGTGATCCGCACCTCGTACAGGCACAGGGTGCGCCCCGCCTTCAGGCAGGTGGCCTCCGCCCGCAGCTGGGTGCCCTTGGCCGGGGCCAGGAAGGTGACGGAGGCGTGCTGGCTCACGGTGACCCGCTCGCTGAAGCCGTTGGCGGCCACGGCGAAGGCAAAATCCGCCAGGGTGAAGATGGCGCCGCCCATGGGGGTGTTGTTGGCGTTCATGTGGGCGGGGCGGAGGGGCAGCAGGCAGACCGCCCGGCAGGGCTCCGCCTCCAGGATCCTGGCGCCCACCACGGCGGTGGCGAAGCAGTCATGGTTGAAGCGTTCATTGAGTTCTTCCAGTGTGGGCATGGGGGAGAGGTCTCCTTTCTCGGGGGCCGCCGGGAGGCGGCCGGGTTCTGTGTGGGCACTATTGTAGCATGGGGCCGCAGATCCGGCAACAGGAATTTACCGCGGAAGGCGGCAAATCCAGCCCGACACCGGGTCGGAAGCGGAAAAAAGACGGTAAAACGAGGTTTTTTGGCGGAATTTGAAAAAAACAGTTGCATATTGGAGGCAGGTAACATAAACTAATGAGTGTGTAGGTCACAGCATGTGACGGCACAGACTTTTTCGGAAAGGTACAGCACGGGTATGTTTTCCTATGCGGCGGAATTTCTTTCCATCATCCTCCTGATCCTGCTGGTGGCCCATTACTATGATCCCATGCGGATCCAATCCCCCTTCGGGCGGCGGTACTGGCAGTGCCTGGTGGTCACCGGGGCTTCCATGGCCCTCAACGGGGCCTGTGTCCTCACCATCGCTTACAGCGACCGGGTGCCCCTGTGGCTGAATATGCTGCTCAACACCGTGTATTTCGCCATCGCCTACCTGATGGCAGAGGTGTTCACCCTGTACCTACTGGAGAAGCTGATGGCCCATGTTTACGAGCCGTCCTGTCTCCGGCGGGCCAAGGCCATCACCCGGGGGACGCTGGCGGCTCTGCTGGCCCTCCTCCTTATCAACATACCCACCGGCGTGATCTTTTATTTTGATGACGCCAGGCAGTACTGCCGGGGGCCGGCCAACGCCGTGGGGTATAGTCAGGCGGTGGTGGCGGTGGGCCTGCTGGTGATCTGCTACTGCCGCAACCGGGCCAGTGTGGACAAGGGCATGCGGCGGGTGATCCGGCTGGGCATCCCCATGGTGGGGGCCCTGATCGTGTTCCAGCGGCTGAACCAGCACATCCTCCTCAATGGGACTATTGCCGTATGCCTGGCCATCCTTCTGTTTCTGAATTTCCAGACGGAGAAGATCGACCGGGACACGCTGACGGGCCTGCGCAACCGCCGCAGCTTCCTGCTGGAGGCGGAGGACGCCCTGAAAGAGCAGCGGCCCATTCAGATCCTATCGGTTTCCCTGTGTCAGTTCAGCGCTATCAACCTCTCCTTTGGCTACCAACGGGGGGACGAGGTCCTTTATCACATCGCCCGGTGGCTGGAGCAGACCTTCGGCCGCAGCGGCCGGGTGTTCCGCATGGGGCCGGTGACCTTCCTGGTGGAGCTGCCGTACAGCGGCGAGGCGGAGGCCGCCCGCTGCGTAGCCGCCGTGCAGCAGCGGTTTTCACAGCCCTGGGAACTGGGGAAGCGGGAGCACCTGGTGGAGGCCAAGGTCATGGAGCTGCTCATCACCCAGGCCGGCGATTTCACCACCCCCTGGCTGATCGAGTGCCTGGAGTACGGGAAGCGGCTCCTCAAACGGGGCGGTCGGGATTATCTGCGCTTTGACGATGCGGCGGCGGCGGCCCTGAGCCGGCGGCGGTATCTCACCAGCTTCCTCCAACGGTCCATCGAAGAGGGGCGCATCCAGGTGTGGTACCAGCCGGTCTACTGCACCGCCGACCGGAAGTTCTGCTCGGCGGAGGCGCTGGTCCGCCTTCAGGACGAGTATGGGGCTTTTATCTCCCCCGCGGAGTTCATCCCCCTGGCGGAGGAGTCAGGGCTGATCGAAGGGATCAACCGCCAGGTTATGGAGAAAGTGTGCGATCTTCTGGAGCGGGGACTTCCCGGTACGCTCCAGGGAGTGTCCATCAACCTGTCCATGAGACAGCTGAGCTACCCGGATTTTGCCCGGGATCTGTTTGACCTGATGCAGGGCAAGGGGATCCCGGTGGAGCGGCTGCTGCTGGAGATCACCGAGCGGATGCTCATCAGCGAGGACGATGCGGTGCGGGAGAATTTTGACCAGCTGGCCCGGCTGGATTTCCGCTTTTTCCTGGATGATTTCGGAACGGGCTATTCCAATTTCTCCGGTGTATTGCAGTTTCCCTTTACAACCATCAAGCTGGATAAGAGCCTCATCAAGGACCTGGAGGAGGAGAAGCGCAGGACCTCGGTGGAGGTCCTCATCGACTTGTTCCACCGCACCGGCTTCGAGGTGGTGGCGGAGGGCATCGAGACGGAGGAGCAGGCCGAGCAGCTGACCGCCATCGGCGTGGACTACCTCCAGGGGTTCTACTTCGCCCGGCCCATGCCGGAGGGAGAACTGATCCGGTTCATGGAGAAAAACAGCTGACAATGGAAAACAAGAAAAGGGGTGCCGGGCGGTTTCCGCCCGGCACCCCTTTTTGTGGTGAAGGTTCTGATATGGGGCCGCGCCCTCCCGGGGCGGCTCTCGCTGCTGTTCGGTCAGACCCGGAAGGCCGCCAGCATGGCGGCGGCCAGCACCAGGGAGAGGATCTCCTTGGCCAGCAGGGCGGGGTCTTTTTTCGTCATGGCGGCTGCCTTCCTTTCCGATGGGTATACCCTTATGACGGAAAACAGGGGGGAAAGGTTCCCTCCGCCGGGAAGGAGCCGCGGACAGGGGACGGGCCCGGTCAGGGGATGGGGTACTCCTTCCGCTGGCCGTGGCCGCCGAAGATGCTCCAGTTCCCCGGCCCCAGGATGCCGGGCAGGGCCTGACGCTCCAGGGTGCACAGGGTACTGTCGGTATCCACGCTGGTCATCAGGTAGGGGGCGTAGTGGTTGTAGGCGGTCTGCTCCGGGGTCATGCCCCGGATGTTGATGAAGATATCCCCGGTAAAGGCCAGCTGATGCCGCCGCTCCACCAGCACCAGCTCCCCGGGCAGGTGGCCGCCCTGGCCCTCGTATACCTCGAAGTCCAGGTCGCCGAAGGACCAGCTGCCCACCCGCTCCAGGGGCTGCCGGGGCCGCTGCGATGTGCCGGCGATGACGCGGAGGATCTCCGGCCGGGGCGGGCGGTAGGAGGTGAGGATCTTGCAGATCCGGGCGTAGGGGGCGTGGAGGGGGTTCTGCTCCCGGAAGCCGCTGCCGGAATGGAATTCCATCACCAGGGAGTCCCGGCTCTTTTGGCTGAGGTAGACCGTGGAAAAGAGGTCCAGCAGCCCGCAGTGGTCCACGTCGGCGTGGGTGACGAAGGCGGCCTTGCGGCAATGGTCGAAGTCCGGGACCAGGGAGCGCAGCAGGGGCAGCGTCTCCTGGCGGTAGCAGGCGTAGCCGGTGTCCACGAAGAGGTACATCCCCTGGTGGCGCAGGATGCAGATGTTGCTGCCGCAGGGGGGCTCGATGAGAGTGATGTGGAGGTCGTCCCCCATGGGGTATTCGGTGATCCGGGGGGAGAAGGCGGCGCCCCGGTGGGCGGCCAGGGCCTCCGCGAAGCCCCGGATATAGTCAAAGGTCTTGTGGAAAGGCTCGTTGCGCTCGTCCAGGAGCTGCATCACCAGGTTGGCGTTGATGATAAGGTCTGTCCGGCTCTCCTGGCCCAGATCCATCCGCTCCGCCAGCTCGCTGGCAAAGGAGATATAGAAGATGCTGTTGTCCAGGATCTTCTCGGTCTTATCGTAGTCCAGGACCCGGACGGGGCACAGCCGGGAGGCGGCGTGGAGAAAGTGGGAGAACAGCTGGGGCTTCTGTACAAAGAGCCCCATCTTGAACATCTGGAAGCCGGTGCCGTTCTCCTGGGAGCTGAGGTAGGAGATATTGAAGTTGTACTGGGCGATGAGCTCCAGTATGCCGGAGACGCTGCCCGGCACGTCCCGGAGCTTGAACTCCACCAGCAGCACGCTGCGCTCGCCGCCGCTCTGGAGGTAGCCGATCTTCCGCAGCTCCTCGGTGGCCAGCTCCAGCTGCTCCGGCTCCCCCTCAGCCTCGATGAAAAGGGTGTGGGTGTCGATGGCCTTGTTGTAGCTCACCCGGGTGATGTTCAGCCCCAGGGCGGCCATACACCGGCTGGCCTTGAGGAAGGCGCCCACATGGTCCGGCATGGTGGTGACATAGGTCTTTTTCATCGGGGGCCCTCACAGGAACAGCGCCATGACGATGGGCGTCACATAGGCCTCAAGGAAGGCCGCCGCCACGGTCATGGGCATGACCAGGAAAAGGAGCACCCGCAGCAGGTCGCTGAGAAGCTCCACCATAGGCACCCGCCGGGGGCTGCTGGTAACGATCCGCCCCATATTGCGGCACAGGCACACGCCGCAGGCGGCAGAGATCACCAGGGCGGGCAGCTCGAAGATCCCGTGGGGCAGGATCCCCGCCAGGTACAGGCCCAGGGAGATGCCGCTATTGTGGTACCAGGCCGCCAGAAGGCCGATGAGCAGGCCGTTGGACACGATGCTGACGGCGGGGAGGAACAGGAAGGGGACGAAGCCGTATACGACGGCGGTGAGCATGGCCGTCCAGTTGTTGGTGAGCAGGCCGAAGGGGGAGATGCCGCCGCTGCTGTCCAGGATGCCCGCGTCCTCCACCATGGCCATGAACTGCTCCAGCACCGCGTCCACGGTCTCCGGTGAAAGGCTGCCGATCACGAACCCCAGGACGATGGCCAGGGCCATAGCCAGCAGGCAGCCCAAGAAGATCCTGCGGAAGTCCGTCCGCAGGAACTGTCCCAGAAGGGACAGCTGCTCTCTCAGTACGTTCATGCCTTCAGCTTCTCCAGGCCCAGGGACAGCCGGCGCAGGCACTCCTCCCGGCCCAGGATGGCGCAGATCTCCACCGCGCCGCCGGGGGTGACGGCCTGGCCCGCCGCGGCGATCCGCACCGGCCACATAAGGGTGGCGTTCTTTACCTCCAGCCGCTCCGCCAGGGCGATGAGGCCGTCGTGGATGGCGGCGGCGTCCCAGGCCGGCAGGGCCTCCAGCATGGGAATGGCGGCCTCCAGCATGGCCTGGGAGACCTCGGCGTTGGTCTTGGACTTCTTGTTGGTGAAGAGGTCCGTGCCGTACTCCGGCAGGGCCTCAAAGAAGGCCACCTTCTCCGGGATGTCCGTCAGCCGCTCGCACCGGGCCTGGAGGAGGGCGGCGATGGCGGCGGCGTCCAGGGCGGGGTTTTTCACGGCCGCGCGGATATAGGGCTCCGCGGTGGCGGCAAAGGCCTCGGGGCTCATGGCCCGGAGGTAGAGGGCGTTGAAGTGGGTGAGCTTTTCGATGTCGAAGATGGCGGGGGACTTGGAGATACCGCCGATGTCGAACA
>CALXGG010000064.1 GCA_944387785.1 uncultured Oscillospiraceae bacterium
TATGACTTTGCCACCGACGACATGGAGACCGTCCGCTACCAGGCCCGGGAAGAGATCGCCATGAAGAAGATGATGGATGCCGAGGGCTGCAAGGCCTTCTCCAACACCTTCCAGGATCTCTACGGCATGAAGCAGCTGCCCGGCCTTGCCAGCCAGCACCTGATGGCTCAGGGCTACGGCTACGGCGGCGAGGGCGACTGGAAGGTGGCCGCCATGACCACCATCATGAAGGCCATGGGCGAGAACGGCAACGGCGCCTCCGCCTTCATGGAGGACTACACCTACCATCTGGTGAAGGGCCAGGAGTACAGCCTGGGCGCCCACATGCTGGAGGTCTGCCCCAGCGTGGCCGCCGACAAGCCCCGCATCGAGGTCCATCCCCTGGGCATCGGCGACCGGGAGGATCCCGCCCGCCTGGTGTTCGAGGGCAAGGCGGGGGACGCCATCGTGGTGAGCCTCATCGACATGGGCGGCCGCCTGCGCCTGATCTGCCAGGACATCCACTGCGTCAAGCCCATCATGCCCATGCCCAACCTGCCGGTGGCCCGTGTCATGTGGCAGGCGGAGCCCAGCCTCACCACCGGCGTGGAGTGCTGGATCACCGCCGGCGGCGCCCACCACACCGTCCTCAGCTACGACGTCACCGCCGAGCAGATGAAGGACTGGGCCGCCATGATGGACATCGAGTTCGTCCACATCAGCAAGGACACCACCGTGGAGGGCCTGGAGCAGCAGCTCTTCCTCAACGATCTGGCCTGGAAGCTGAAGTAAGGATCCGCTTCCCCGAGAGAAGATAAAACCGGGCGCGGGGAGGCCAACGCCTCCCCGCCCTTTTTCGTATGGAAGGAGAAAACCGCTATGCTGGAACAACTCAAGCAGGAAGTGCTGGAGGCCAACCTCCTCCTGCCCCAATACGGCCTTATCACCTTCACCTGGGGGAACGTCTCCGGGGTGGACCGGGAAAAGGGCCTCATGGTCATCAAGCCCAGCGGCGTGCCCTATGACGGCATGACCGCCGAGGACATGGTGGTGCTGGACATCGCCACCGGGGAGAAGGTGGAGGGCAAGTGGAAGCCCTCCAGCGATACCCCCACCCACCTGGCCCTGTACCGGGCCTTCCCGGCCATGGGCGGCATCGTCCACACCCACAGCCGCTGGGCCACCACCTTTGCCCAGGCCGGCCGGGGCATCCCCGCCATGGGCACCACCCAGGGGGATTATTTCTACGGCGAGATCCCCTGCACCCGGAAAATGACCCCGGAGGAGATCGGCGGGGAGTACGAGCTGGAGACCGGCAACGTCATCATCGAGACCTTCAAGGGCGTCGATCCCATGACCATCCCCGCCGTCCTGGTCCACAGCCACGGCCCCTTCACCTGGGGCGTGGACGCCCACGACGCCGTCCACAACGCGGTGGTGCTGGAGGAAGTGGCCTTCATGGACTGGCACGCCATGATGCTGGAGCCCGGCAAGGGCCCCATGCAGCAGGAGCTGCTCAACAAGCACTACCTCCGCAAGCACGGCCCCGGCGCCTACTACGGCCAGGGCTGAGAAAAGGGATACGGATACCAGGGCGCGCCCGGCTGAACGCCGGGCGCGCCCCTTTCCTGCCGGAAAGATCCGCCATTGCCTTTTGCCCGGCGGGGGCCTATAATGGTAGACGGCCGGGCCGGGGAGGGATCCGCGGCCCGGGAAATGAGGAAAAGGATCGGACGATATGGAATATAACAAGCGGATATGCGACATGGCGGCGGGGGATCAGGTGGAGGGCTACTATGTCCTCAAAAGCGCCCAGATTCGCACCAGCAACAGCGGCAGGCCCTTCCTGGCGGCCTCCCTCTCAGACAAGACCGGCTCCCTGGAGGCCAAGGCCTGGGACTACGCCGGCCCCATCTCCCAGCGGGACGAGGGGCAGGTGCTGAAGGTCCGGGGGACGGTGTCGGAGGTCCGGGGGGCGCTGCAGCTGACCATGGAGCGGCTGCGCCTGGCGGAGCCAGGGGACCCGGTGGACCGGGGCGCCCTGGTGGCCACGGCGCCCATCGACGGGGAGCGGGCCTGGGAAGAGGTGGAGCGGCTGGTGGACAGCATCGCCGACGCCGATTACCGGGGGGTGTGCCGCCGCCTGCTGGAGGAGAAGGGGGCGGCCCTGCGGGCCATCCCCGCGGCCAAGACCGTCCACCACGGCTTCCTGGGGGGGCTTTTGATGCACACCTGGACCATGCTGCGCCTGGCGGACTTCCTGGCGGAGGTCTACGCCGGCACCGTGGACCGCAGCCTCCTCCTGGCGGGGACGCTGCTCCATGACCTGTCCAAGGCGGAGGAGTTCTCCTTCTCGCCCCTGGGGCTGGTGACGGAGTACTCCGTGAAGGGGCAGCTTCTGGGCCATCTGGTGATGGGGGCCCAGGCGGCGGCCCGGGCGGCGGAGGAGCTGGGGGTGCCGGAGGAGAAATCGGTGCTGCTCCAGCATCTCATTTTGTCCCACCACGGCCAGCCGGAGTTCGGCGCGGCGGTGGTGCCCATGTGCGCGGAGAGCGAGCTGCTGTCCCTCATCGACACCATGGACAGCCGGATGGAGATCTACCGGGAGGCCCTGGAGGAGACGCCGGAGGGAGCCTTCAGCAAGCGGATCTTCGCCCTGGAGAAGCGGATCTACCACCACCCCCTGGGGGAGGCGTAAGGGCCGTGGACGTGGTGGTATACGCCGCCCGCTGCGCCTCCGGCGGGGAGCACCAGGCGGCCTGGGACCTGCTGGCTCTGGCTCTGGAGCGGGAGCGGGGGATCTCCCCGCTGCCGGAGACGGCGGCGGAGGAGGGGGGCAAGCCCTTTTTCCCCGGCCGGCCGGATGTGTGCTTCAACCTCAGCCACAGCCGGGGGGCGGTGGTTTGCGCCCTCCACCACAGGGCCGTGGGCGTGGATATCGAGGCCCTGCGCCAGCCTCCCCGGCGGCTGGGCCGGGGGCTGGGGCCGGAGGAATTTTTCCGCCGGTGGACCGCCCGGGAGGCGTCGGTGAAGCGCCGGGGCCAGGGGATCGCCGCCCTGATGCGGGAGGAAGAGCCGGACCCGCTGTGCTGCTGCCTTGCGGGGCTGCTGCCCGGCTGGGTGGTGACGGTGTGCCCCTCGGAGCCGGCTGTGATCCGGGGCGTGCAAATCGGGGATATAGGAGCGGGGACAGTGTCCGCCGCTTTCCGGTGGGACCCTCCGGCATTAGCCGGAGGCTGCCGGCAGTGCCCGTGAAAAAGGGGACGCCGCATATGCGGCGTCCCCTTTTTCCTGTGTCATGCTCATATCGGCGCGCCTTTGCGGCGGCGCTGTCCTGATTCCGGCGGATTTTGGCGGCAGGCATGGGCCTCAGTCATCCCAGGCCTCCAGCCGGTCGGCGATCTCGTCCGCCAGGTCCTCCAGCTCCTCGTGACGGTCGCCCCAGGCGTCGTAGGCCTCGCTCTCCATGTCCTCCGGCTCCTCCTCGTCCAGCCGGGCGATCCGCTCCCGGACGGTCTCCAGGCAGCGCAACAGCTCCTGGCGGCCCATGGCCTCCAGGTCCTCCCAGTCCGGCAGCTGGGGAAAGTCGATGATGTGGGCCATAACGGCGCCTCCTTCCGTGTCGTTCCGGCGGGGACGGGGGACCCGTCCCCGGGGATGGGCGGCGGCGATGGGGCCGCCCGGGCAATAAGCGCGAAAGCCGGACCTTTTCGGGGAAAGATCCGGCCCCATCCGCCCGGGGGCGGCGTTACTCCATGTCCACGCTGATGTGGTCGGTGCCGTGGGCCTCAAATTCGCCCATGTACTCCTCCATGCGCTCCATGACCTCGTCGTAATTCTCCGCCGTGGCCTGGTCGGCGTCCAGGTCCCGCAGGGCCAGCTCCTCCGCCAGGATCTCAAAAAAGGTCACGTCCTCATAGGCCATGATGGCCTCGTGGATCCCCCCTTCGGCGAAGGCCCGGGAGGGGATGATCTCCCCGTTGTACAGTTCGACCAGGGGCGCCATGCCGTGATCCAGGCAGTGGGAAAAGATCAGGCTCTCCACCTTGTCGTAATCCTGGATCCGGTCGTCCCCCCGGGTGGAATTGAGGACCCAGTTGCCGATGTAGACAAGATCCAACAGGCGGCGGTATTGTTTTTCCGTCAGACGCAGCTCCATAGCGAACCCTCCTCTCATCATTGGGCAGTCACAGTATAGCAGATTCTCCAAAAAAATTCCACAGAAAAACCAGGGCAAATAGACCAAATTTTTACTTGTTATTGCCGAAAAACCATAGTACAATATTAAAGTTACAGACCATGGGCCGCCCCTGGGCGGCATGAGGAGGGGAACCCCTTGAATCAGCAGCCCATCGGCGTCTTTGACTCCGGCCTGGGGGGCCTGACCGCGGTGCGCCAGCTGCGGCGGATCATGCCCTCTGAGAACATTATATACTTCGGCGATACCTCCCGTGTACCCTACGGCAACCGCAGCCGGGACACCATCCTCAAGTACGCCCGGCAGGATATGCGCTTCCTCCGCAGCTTCGACCTCAAGGCGGTGGTCATCGCCTGCGGCACCGTCAGCAGCAACTGCCTGGAGACCCTCCAGGCGGAAAACGATATCCCGGTCATCGGCGTGGTGGCTCCGGCGGTCCAGCGGGCCGCGGCCCTGACCCGGAACAAGCGGGTGGGCCTGGTGGCCACCCGGGCCTCGGTCCGCAGCGGCGCCTACGAGCGGATGTTCCACGCCATGTTCCCCGGCGCCCAGCTCTTCAGCAAGGCCTGTCCCCTCTTCGTCCCCCTGGTGGAGGAGGGGCGCTGCCGCCCCGGGGACCGGGTCATCGAGCAGGTGGCGGAGGAGTACCTGGCGGAGCTGAAGGAGCGGGACATCGACACCCTGGTCCTGGGCTGCACCCACTACCCCCTCCTGGCGGAGGTCATCGGCCAGGTGATGGGGCCGGAGGTGGCCCTGGTGGACGTGGGGGCGGAGTCCGCCCGGGCGGCCTGGACCCTTCTGACGGAACAGCGGGCCCTGGCGGAGCGGGAGCAGGGGACAGCCAGCTTCTACACCAGCGATCAGGCGGAGGATTTCGAGCGGATGGCCTCCCTGTTCCTCCGGGAGGACATCACCAACCAGGCCAGCCACGTGGACATTTCCCGGTACTGATATGGCAGAGAAGAACGTCATTATTTTTGTCCGCAGCCGGCAGCACTACGAGGGGGCGGAGCCGGAGGAGCTGGAGCTGATCTCCGAGGGCACCATGGCCTTCTCGGAGGACGGCGCCATCACCCTGGCCTACCAGGAGACGGAGCTCACCGGCCTGGAGGGCACCCGCACCACCTTCACCATCCGGGGCGACACGGTGGTCCTCACCCGGACCGGCCAGGTCAACTCCCAGATGGTGTTCCAGAAGGGCCGCCAGCACAGCTCCCTCTATGAGACGCCCTGGGGCACCATGACGGTGGACATCGCCACCTCCCGGATGGCCAGCCGCCTCACCGAGCGGGGCGGCGTGCTGGATATCCAGTATTCCATCTCCGTGGAGCACCGGGTGGCCGGCCATAACCAATTCAAAATTCGTGTACGAGAGACAGGAAGGCAGACGATATGATCCACATGATCCAAAACGCCAAGGACCAGGTCCTGGCCCTGACCCATGCCGCGTATGAGGCCGCCGTGGCCGCCGGGAAGCTGCCCGCCGATGTGGCGGTGCGGGCCAACGTGGAGATCCCCAAGGACAGCGCCAACGGCGATTACACCACCACCTTTGCCCTGGCTGCCGCCAAGGCCATGAAGAAGAGCCCCCGGGAGATCGCGGGGATCCTGCTGGAGAACCTGGACCTTACGGGCAGCTACTTTGCCTCCGCGGAGATCGCCGGGGCGGGCTTCCTCAACTTCCGCCTGGCGGAGAAGTGGTACCGGGAGGTGCTCTCCGCCGTGGAGAGCGAGGGGCCGGCCTACGGCCGCAGCGACGCCCTCAAGGGCCAGCGGGTCATGGTGGAGTTCGTCTCCGCCAACCCCACCGGCCCCATGCACATGGGCAACGCCCGGGGCGGCGTCCTGGGGGACACCCTGGCCGCCGTGCTGGAGGCCGCCGGGGCCGACGTGTGGCGGGAGTTCTACGTCAACGACGCCGGCAACCAGATCGAGAAGTTCGCCTCCTCCCTGGAGGCCCGCTACCTCCAGATCCTCCTGGGGGAGGAGGCGGTGCCATTCCCGGAGGACGGCTACCACGGCGACGATATCAAGGAGCTGGCCCAGGCCTTCTATGAGCAGTACGGCGAGCAGTACAAGGACGCCGACACCGCCAGCCGCCACGCCGCCCTGGCCAAATTCGGCCTGGAGCGGAACATCCCCAAGATGAAGCGGGACCTCCAGCGCTACAAGATCGAGTACGACCAGTGGTTCTTCGAGTCCACCCTCCACGAGAGCGGCTATGTGGCGGAGACGGTGGACAAGCTCACGGAGCTGGGCTGGACCTACGAGCAGGAGGGGGCCCTGTGGCTGGCCACCAGCCGGATCCTGGCGGAGAATTACCGCAAGGCCGGCAAGAGCGAGAAGGACATCGAGAAGCTGGACCTGAAGGACGACGTCCTGCGCCGGGCCAACGGCTTTTACACCTACTTTGCCGCCGACATCGCCTACCACCGCAACAAGTTTGAGAAGCGGGGCTTCGACAAGGTCATCAACGTCTGGGGCGCCGACCACCACGGCCATGTGGCCCGGCTGAAGGGGGCCATGGACGCCCTGGGCCTGGACGGCACCCACCGCCTGGACATCGTCCTCATGCAGCTGGTGAAGCTGCTGCGGGACGGCGAGGTGGTCCGGATGAGCAAGCGCACCGGCAAGGCCATCTCCCTCAGCGACCTTTTGGACGAGGTGCCGGTGGACGCCGCCCGGTGGTTCTTCAACGCCAAGCCCGACACCCAGATGGACTTCGACCTGGGCCTGGCGGTCCGGGAGGACAGCGAGAACCCCATCTACTATGTGGAGTACGCCCACGCCCGGATCTGCAGCGTGCTGCGGAACCTGGCCGCCGAGGGCCACGCCGTGCCCGCCATGGCGGAGGTGGACATGTCCCTCCTCTCCGGGGAGACGGAGATCGCCCTCATCAAGCAGATCTCCCAGTTCTGCGAGGAGCTGCGCCTGGCGGCCCGGGACTACGACCCCAGCCACATCAACCGCTACCTGGTGGAGCTGGCGGGCTGCTTCCACCGCTTCTACACCGTCTGCCGCATCAAGGGGGAGGCCCCGGCGGTGTTGGCCGCCCGGCTGAAGCTGGCGGACACCACCCGCAGCGTGCTGAAAAACGGCCTGGCCCTCCTGGGCGTGGAGGCCCCGGAGAAGATGTAAGGCCCGCCCCGGCGCGGGGAGGCCGCGGTCTTTTCCCGGGAAAAGGGCCCGGCGCGGGGCCGGGATACAGGAAAAAGACAGCGGGGACGCTCAGCGTCCCCGCTGTTTGCGTTGCCGGGCGGAGGGGACCGTGGTACAATGGGGAAAAACAGGGAAGGAGGGGAGCCGATGGGGGAACGCTACATCGCCTTTGACGTGGAGACGCCCAATTACGCCAACGACCGCATCAGCGCCATCGGGGTCACGGTGATCGAAGGGGGAGCGGTGGCGGAGCGGTACTACACCCTGGTGGACCCGGAGGCGCCGTTTTCCGCCTTCAACGTGGCCCTCACGGGCATCACGCCGGCCATGGTGGCGGGCAAGCCAACCTTTCCCGCCCTGTGGCGGCAGCTGGGGCCCCTGCTGGACAGCGGGCTACTGGCGGCCCACAACGCCCCCTTTGACATGTCCGTGCTGGCCAAGTGCCTGCGGCACTACGGCATTTTCTGGCGCAGCACCGTCCCCTACCTCTGCACCTGCCAGATGAGCCGCCGGCTGCTGCCGGGCCTGCCCGATCATAGGCTGGACACCCTTTGTGACTGCCTGGAGCTGGGGCTGACGCACCACCACGCGGGCAGCGACAGCCTGGCCTGCGGGGAGATCCTGCTGCACCACCTGCGCTCCGGGGCGGAGCCGGGGCCCTTCATCCGCACCTACGACCTGGAGCGGATCTGTACGGTAAAGGCCCCGTCCGCCCGCCGGCGGGGCAGGGAGGGGTGATCCCTCGCTGTGTTTCCCGCCTTCTGGGCGCCCGGGGCAAAGAGGCTTGCCGCCGTTACGATGCCAAGCCCGCCTATTTATATCAGAAAAATAGTGATAAATTGGCCCAAATTCGACCAGTGAGCAGCTGTATCACGGATCACCGATTTATTTGCAGCTGCTTTTTGGAAGCCGCGATCTCCGCAATCAGACTGCGGCGCGTGACAATTCCACAAAGTGCGTTTCTGCTGTCAACAACCGGGACAAAGTTTTGTTGAAGCGAGGCATCCACCACGATATCAAACTCCGCCTCGATCGACAGTGCCGGGCAAAAGTCGCGCCGTAAAATGTCTTTGACAGAATACAGCTCCTGCTCCTTTATGTCCGTTGTGCCGGTTTTAAGGATATGTCGAAGGAAATCTCCTTCCGTAACACTTCCGACATAACGCTCCTCGTCGTCCAATACGGGGATAGCCGTATAACGGCAGCGCACTAAGACTTCCAGTCCCTGCCGGATCGTGCTGCGCTCATGTAAAACAACGGTGCAAACCTTAGGGATCATAATTTTGGCAATATTTATAATCAGGAATGTAACGGGATAGCTGGAGTCGGTGGCTTGTAAGGTGTAGCGAGGCTCTGTAAAAAGAAAATTGAACGCGGCGACGCTCAGAAGAGAATCGAGGGCGCCGTAGAGGTGGCCGTTCGTCCACACCGCCGTAATCAGGACACCCAGGATATAGACCGTAATAATGTTTGATTCGCTGAACCCGGCATGGTAAAAGCCAAGTCCCACCATGGAGGAAAGCAGCAAGGAGGCCAGCATGATGCCGATGTCTTTCCCTGTAATGTGTGCTTCCGGGACACGCGGCTTTCCAAGGGGCTTTTTATATAGCGGCTGATGATCCGGGATGATGTATACATCCAGGTCGGTCAGTTCGATCAGACGGTCAGCCAGGCTCTTTTTCCCTGTAATGAGGCTTTGCTTATGGTTGCTGCGGCCCATGATGATCTTGGTCACGCCGCTGACGCGGGCATATTCCGCGATCTGTACGGCGGGGTCGGTTCCATACACCGTGGAGATCTGTGCGCCCAGCTGCTCCGCAAGATGCAGGTTACCGCGCAGACGCTTCATGTTTTCACCGGATAATTCTTTCGTCTCCGGCGTCTGCACGAACAGCGCGGTGAAGCCGCTGTGAAAGGCTTCCGCCATCCGCGCGGCGGTTCGGATCACCTTCGCATTGGAAGGCGCGGATGAAAGGCAGATCAGGATATGCTCGCCGGCTTTGGCGGTCTTTCCCTTGCCCTCCTGCAGTGCCGTGCGGTTCAGCTGATCCGCGGTACGCCGCATGGCGATCTCGCGCAGGGCGGCCAGATTCTCTGTGGTAAAAAAGTGCTGGAGCGCCTGCTTTGCCTGGCGCTCCCGGTACACTTTCCCCATCTGAAGGCGCTTTACCAGTTCGTCCGGCTCAATATCCACCAGTTCGACCTGATTGGCCCTGTCAAAAACGTGATCCGGGATCCGTTCATTGACCGCGATGCCTGTGATGGAGGACACCAGATCGTTCAATGACTCCAAATGCTGCACATTGACCGTGGCGTAGACGTTGATCCCGGCCTGGAGCAGCTCTTCCACATCCTGATATCGCTTCGTGTGCCGGCATCCCGGGGCGTTGCTGTGGGCCAATTCGTCCACCAGGATGAGTTGCGGTTTCCTCTGCAGCGCTCGGTCCAGATCCAGCTCTTTCAGTTTGATTCCGCGATAATCGATCTCTTTGCAGGGCAAAATTTCCAGCCCATCCAAAAGCGCCAATGTATCCGGCCGCGCATGGGGCTCCACATAGCCCACCACGACATCCATGCCCTCTTTCTGCGCCTGATGGGCCGCCTCCAGCATGGCATAGGTTTTGCCCACGCCCGCCGCGTAGCCAAAAAAGATTTTCAGCTTTCCGGCAAAGTGCGCGCTTTCCGTACCCGTCTTGATATCTGGCTGTGTTTGCTGCATCTTCTCCATATGTATTTTCTCCTGCCCTGTCGGCCTGTGGTATATATGGGTAGTCATATCGTATCATGCAGAATACTATGAAATGATAAGAGATTCTCAAAGCGCATTAAAACCAAGTTAAGACATATACGAAAGGCAAAGCCTGTCGAAACGGTATTCCGGGGAATCTGGCACGAGCATCCGCTCAAAGCAAGATATGAGGGGTGGAGCTGGCCCGGATCAGGGAATGTCTGGATGATCCCTTCTTTGACCGTCTGGCCGGCTGCGCCCGCTTCCTGCGGGACGCCGTCATCCACTGGGCACAGTAAGACGCAGGAGAGGCCTCCGGCGAATAGCCGGGGGCCTCTCCTGCGGGGTCCCTCAATTCGTGCCTCACCAGAGGGCCGCGCCAAATTTGAGACGGCTTTTGGCATATGGGGGGATCCTTTGCGTCTGAGACAATAGAGAGGATAATATAAAGGAGGGGCTGAAAATGGCGAGGAAAAAACGGCTCATTCCCATTATCGCGGTTATTTTGCTTGCTGCGCTGCTTAGCATGGGCTTTTTTGCGGCTGTAAGGAGCGGGTACAGCGTTTCCGCCGGCCGCTATCTGGAAGCGTCCAACGGAGCTGATGTGGTCATCTTGGAGAACGCGCCGGTTGAGATGTGCCATTCTTCTGCCGTCTGCGCCTGTTGCAAATCTGCTCCTGTACTTGACGGAACACATCTTCGGAAATAATCG
>CALXGG010000065.1 GCA_944387785.1 uncultured Oscillospiraceae bacterium
GACCAGTTCGTGGTGGTCATCGAGCCCGGCGCCCGCAGCATCCAGACCTACGGCAAGGTCAAGGAGCTGGCGGCGGATCTGGGGATCACGAAGGTCCGGGTGGTGGCCAACAAGGTGCGCGGCGCCGAGGATGAGGCATTCATCCGCTCCCGGATCCCGGAGGAGGACCTTCTGGGCTTCATCCACTACGACGCCGACGTGATCGACGCCGACCGCAACGGCAAGTCCCCCTACGACTTCAGCCCCGCGGCGGTGGAGGAGATCCGGGCCATCAAGGCGAAAATGGACGCTGACAAATAATACTTATGCTGAGAGCAATCGTAAGGAGTGAAACGTCAAATGAAGACATTGTTCGAAAGAGTTTTCGCCGGTAACGACGAAATGTACGCTCTTGCGGTCAAGGCTGTTGACGAGGCCGTCGCCAAGCTGGGGCCCGACGCCCCCGCCACCTTCGGCGACACCGCTTACAGCCTGCCCTGCCTCTACGCCATGACCGGCAGGAAGGTGGCCACCGTGGGCGAGGCCAAGGACGCCCTGGAGACCACCATCAAGGAGTTCATGACCCGCAACAACCGCACCAAGGATATCTTCACCTCCGGCGTGGCCACCGCTCTGTCCGCGGAGATGATCGAGCTGATGAAGTGGGCCACCCACGGCGGCTGCCCCTACGAGGATCCCGTCATGGGTCACTTCACCGACGCTCAGGTCCGTGAGCTGGGCGTGCCCCTGGTTACTCGGGACATCCCCGGCGTGGCGGTCATCATCGGCGCCGCCCCCACCGCTGAGGAGGG
This sequence comes from uncultured Oscillospiraceae bacterium, assembly GCA_944387785.1. Taxonomy (GTDB): domain Bacteria; phylum Bacillota; class Clostridia; order Oscillospirales; family Oscillospiraceae; genus Pelethomonas. The sequence continues at coordinate 792 of CALXGG010000065.1, forward strand.
TGTGGAGCTGGTGAAGGAGTACCAGTCCCAGGGCATCTTTGTCACCCTGGTGGGCGGCATCATCGACCAGTGCATCGAGAAGGGCGTGAAGCTGGGCTTCAACGTCCGCTGCGTGGCCCTGGGCCGGGAGTTGAGCAGCGTGGCCCATGTGGTTTCCGTGGCCCTGCGCGCCGCCATCATTTTCGGCAGCACCGAGCCCGGCAACTATGACGCCATGTGGCGCTACACCATGGACCGCGTGTTCGCCTTCGTCAACGCCTACGCCCCCGTGGACGACATGACCGTGGCCTGCGGCGCCGGCGCCATCCAGCTGGGCTTCCCCGTTATCACCAACGATACCGAGGAGAACAACATGTTCCGGGTGCCCAAGAGCCTCATCATCCAGGAGGACACCAGCAAGTTCAACGCCACCTCCCTGGAGGCCCGCGACATCAAGATCAAGATCACCAAGATCGACATCCCCGTGGCCTTCTCCTCCGCCTTCGAGGGGGAGATCATCCGCCGCGGCGATATGCAGGTGGAGTTCGACGGTTCCCGTGTGGACGCTCTGGAGCTGGTGCGCAGCAAGGAGCTGAGCGAGATCGAGGACCACAAGTTCACCCTCATCGGGCCCGACCTGGATTCCTTCGCCGTGGGCTCCAAGAACGCCGTCTGCTTCATCGCCGACGTGGCCGGCAAGAACATGAGCTCCGACTTCGAGTCCGTGTTCGAGCGCAAGTTCCACGCCTATGTCAACTGCATGGAGGGCGTTATGCACACCGGCCAGCGGGATATGATCCGGGTCCGCGTCAGCAAGGCCGCCTTTGAGGCGGGCCTGCGGCTGAAGGACTTTGCCGAGGTGCTGTACGCCAAGCTCAAGAGCGACTACGACGCCGTCATCGACAAGTGCCAGATCACCATTATCACCGATCCCGAGGAGTGCAGGAAGTTCCGCCACGAGGTGGCCATCCCCGCCTACGACAAGCGTGACGAGCGCCTCCAGAGCCTCACCGACGAGAACGTGGATCAGTTCTATACCTGCATCATGTGCCAGTCCTTCTCTCCCAGCCACGTCTGCATCGTCACCCCCGAGCGCCTGGGCCTGTGCGGCGCCGTGAGCTGGCTGGACGCCAAGGCCACCAACGAGCTGGATCCCTCCGGCCCCTGCCAGGTGGTCCCCAAGGCCCATGTCATCGACGAGAACGTGGGCCGCTGGGAGGAGGTCAACGAGGCGGTCAACAAGTACAGCCAGGGCGCCCTGGAGTCTGTGACTTTGTACTCCATCATGGAGGACCCCATGACCTCCTGCGGCTGCTTCGAGTGCATCTGCGGCATCGAGCCCTTCTCCAACGGCGTGGTCATCGTCAACCGTGAGCATGCGGGCATGACCCCCCTGGGCATGACCTTCTCCGAGATGGCCTCCATGACCGGCGGCGGCGTGCAGACCCCCGGCTTCATGGGCCACGGCAAGCACTTCATCGCCTCCAAGAAGTTCATGAAGGCGGAGGGCGGCCTGGGCCGCATCGTCTGGATGCCCAAGGCCCTGAAGGAGCAGGTGGCGGAGCGGGTCAACCAGTCCGCCAAGGAGCTCTACGGCATCGACAACTTCTGCGACATGGTGGGCGATGAGACCATCGCCGAGGATCCCGAGACCTTGATGGCCTTCCTGACGGAAAAGGGCCACCCCGCTCTCGGCATGGATCCCCTGATGTAATGGATTGCTTTTTTCTCTTGAATGATAGGACGCCGCCCCTCTCCGGAGGGGCGGCGTCCGCCGCTGTTGGTGCATGACAGACTGACGGAGGGGGAAAAGATCGCCGATTTTCGTCACATTCCGCCTTGAAAAGCCCATCTGCCCATGCTATTATGGTACCAAATCTGTTGTGTGTGGTGTATACAATGATCTATACGATTACGACCAACCCCTCCCTGGACTATACGGTGGAGGCGGACCTGATCCCCGGCCAGATCAACCGGACCCGCAGCGAGGTCATCTATCCCGGCGGCAAGGGGATCAATGTGTCCATTTTCCTGCAGCGGCTGGGGATGGAGACCAGGGCCCTGGGGTTTGCGGCGGGCCGCATCGGCCAGGCCATCCGGGACCTGCTGGACGACCTGGGCTGCCCCCATGAGCTGCTGGAGCTCAGCGGCGGAGGCCAGAGCCGGATCAACGTGAAATTCAAGGGCGTGCCGGAAACGGCGGTGAACGGCCGGGGCCCCGCCCTCCGCCAGGAGGATATGGACCGGCTGCTGGCGCGCCTGCGGGATTTCAGCCCGGAGGACAGCGTGGTGATCTCCGGCTGGGCCCAGAGCATCCCCTTCTATGTGTCCATCCTGCGGCAGGTGATCGCCCAGGGGTGCCTGACGGTGCTGGACTGCAGCGGCGAGGCCCTGTGGCAGTGCCTGCCCTGCCACCCCTTCCTGGTGAAGCCCAACCTGGCGGAGCTGGGGACATTGTTCGGGGTGGATGACCTGGAGTACGCCGAGGGGGTGGAGCTGGCCCACCAGCTCCAGGTGGAGGGCGCCCGGAACGTGCTGGTGTCCATGGGCAGCCGGGGGGCCTTCCTGCTGACGGAGGACGGCCAGCTGTACCTGGCCAACGCCTGCTGCGGCCAGGTGCGCAACACCGTGGGCTCCGGGGATTCCCTGGTGGCGGGCTTCCTCACCGGGCTGAAGCGGACGGAGGACTTCGGCAAGGCCCTCCAGCTGGGGGTGGCCGCGGGCTGCGCCACCGCCTTCAACGACTGGCTGGGCACCCGGGAGGAGACCTTGGCCCTGCTGGACAGTATCCGGGTGGAAAAGGTGGATTTCTGAGATCATGGAACCGGGAGGGGCTGAGCTGCCCCTCCCGGTTTTGCCTTTGCCGCCGGTCCGGGCTACACCAGATCCGCAGCCTGTTTATGAAAATACCGGAGCCGGCGGCCTTCGACAGGGCCGCCGGCTCCGGCGCGTGTAGAAGATCATTCCAGGGTCAGGTCCCCCTCCTTGATCCAGCCGATCCGCCGCAGCAGGAGGCCGAAGGCCCAGGTGAGGACGGCGGGGAGGATGAAGCAGAGGAGGGCCATGGCCAGCCAGTCCATGCCGGTGATGGCGGCCTTGGCGCCGGTGGCCACGTCGTTGACCCAGCCGGCGTACACGCCGATGGGGCCCACCATGCCGCAGGTGCCCATGCCGGAGGCCACGCCGCCGGAGGGGTCGTTCATCTCAAAGTGGAACAGGCAGGTGGCCAGGGGCCCGGTGATGGCGGAGGTCAGGATGGCCGGGAGCCAGATCCGGGGGTTCTTCACGATGTTGCCCATCTGGAGCATGGAGGTGCCCAGGCCCTGGCTGACAAGGCCGCTCCACCGGTTTTCCCGGAAGCTCATCACCGCGAAGCCCACCATGTTGGCGCAGCAGCCCGCCACGGCGGCGCCCCCCGCCAGGCCGGTCAGGCCGATGGCGGCGCAGATGGCGGCGGAGGAGATGGGCAGCGTCAGGGCCACGCCGATGACCACCGACACCAGAATGCCCATCCAGAAGGGCTGGAGGATGGTGGCCCACTTGACGAAGTCGCCCACGGCGGAGGCGGCGGTGCCAATGGCGGGAGCCCACCAGGCGGAGAGGCCCACGCCCGCCAGGATGGTCACCAGGGGGGTGACCAGGATGTCGATCTTGGTCTCCTTGCTCACCGCCTTGCCCAGCTCGGCGGCGATGACGGCGATGAACAGCACCGCCAGAGGCCCGCCGGCCCCCTTTTCGCCCGCCAGGGTGGTGCTGCCCAGGGCGTTGGCGGCGTAGCCCACCGTGGCCAGGGAGAAGAGCACCAGGGGCGGGGCCTTCAGGGCGTAGCCGATGGCCACCGCCATGGCCGCGCCGCTCATGGCAGAGGCGTAGCCGCCCACGGTGACCAGAAACTCGATCCCCAGCTGCTTGCCCAGGGTGTCCAGGATGGTGCCGATGAGGAGGGAGCAGAACAGGCCCTGGGCCATGGCCCCCAGGGCGTCGATGCCATAGCGCTTGCCGGAGATGACGATGTCCTTGCGCTTGAGAAAGGCTTTGATCTTGTCCATAATATCCACCTTGCCAAATGGCGTTAAAATAAGTATATGCAGGTGTCAAGACACCTGCACGGACTATTATAACCGGCTTGCCGGGTTTGTCAATCCCTTTTTGCCGGCAGATATGGCCGGACAGGCTGGGGCGGGACGGACCGGCCCCCGAGCCCCCGCCGCCTTTCGGATTTTTGTGCATGGGACCTGGTCCCGCCCCTTGACACTATGTATTATATGTATTATAATAAATAATACAAGCGAGGGGAGGTGATTCCATGCTGCTGAAACTGGATTTTGACAGTGAGATCCCCATCTACCAGCAGATCCGCAACCAGATCGTAATGGGGATCGCCGCAGGGCGGCTGGCTCCGGGGGAGCGGCTGCCCGCTACCCGGGCCCTGGCGGAGGATCTGGGGGTGAACACCATGACGGTGAGCAAGGCCTACCAGCAGCTGCGGCAGGAGGGCTATGTGGCCTCCGACCGCCGCACCGGCGTGGTGGTCCGGCAGCGGGAGGGGGAGCCCTCTCCGGTGCCGAAGGAGACGGTGGAGGGCCTGCGGCTGCGGCTGTGTGAACTGCGGCTGGCGGGGCTGGGCCGGGCGGAGATCCTCCGGCTGTGTGAAAAACTGTGCGACGAGGAGGCGGGCTGATATGGTGGGAACGCTGATTCTGTGGGGCTGTATTATCTGGATGGTCCCCTTGATGTATGTTCTGCTGCGCAATGAGGCCAAGTGGAAGAAGAACATCGTGGTGGGGGCTACCTTGCCCTACGAGGCCCGGCAGGACCCGGAGGTGGAGGAGGTTTTGCGCCGGTACCGGCGGCAGCTGGGCTGGTCCTGCCTGGCCATGCTGGCGCTGGTGGTCCCCTGCCTGTTTATCCCCCGGTTTTCCGTGCAGTTTATTGTCTGGTCCTTCTGGATCATTCTGGCCATGATTTTGCCCCAGATCCCCTTTGTCCTGACCAATAAGGCCCTGCGGCGGATCAAGGAGGAGCGGGGCTGGCACAAGCGCTCCTCCGCCCGGACAGTGTCCGACCTGACGGCGGCGGCCATCCCTATGAAGTGGCTCTCCCCCTGGTGGTTCCTGCCGCCCCTGGCGCTGAGCCTGGTGCCGCTGGCGCTGGACCGGGAGCTGTGGGCGCTGTGGCTCGTGGACGCGGCGCTGGTGGTGCTCTGCTACGCGGGCTACCGGTGGCTGTTCCGGCTGCGCGCGGAGGTGGTGGATGAGAACACGGAGCTCACCGTGGCCCTCACCCGGCTGCGCCGGTACAACTGGGGCAAGACCTGGCTGTGGATCGCCTGGGCCACCGGCTTTTTCAACCTGGGCCTGTGCCTGACCCTGGAGTGGTTCTGGGGGGCCATGGCGGTGACCCTTGTCTACGGCGTGGTGGTGGTGGTGGCCGCCATCGGCATCGAGTTCCGGGTCCGCCGGGCCCAGGAGCGGCTCACCGCCGACAGCGGCAAGGAGTTCTATGTGGATGAGGACGACTGCTGGATTTGGGGCATGTTCTACTACAACCCCTATGACAAGCGGCTGATCGTGAACAACCGCACCGGCGTGAATACCACCTTCAATATGGCCAGGCGGGGGGCCCAGATCTTCATGGGGGCAATGGCTCTGATCCTGCTGGCCATGCCCCTGGTGGGGGTGTGGCTGATGCACGAGGAGGCCATCCCCGTGGAGCTGACGGTGACGGAGACGGCGGTGGTGGCCCGCCACAGCGGCACGGAGTACGAGGTGCCCCTGGCGGACATCGAGAGCGCGGAGCTCCTGACGGAGCGGCCGGAATCCAGCCGGGTGGCGGGCACCGCCATGGAGAGCGTCAGCAAGGGCCGCTACAAGAACGACGAGTGGGGGCGCTTCACCTGCTGCCTGGATCCCCGGACAGAGCCGTGGCTGCTGCTGCGGACCACGGAGGGGGAGATCTGGCTCTTCGGGGACAGCGACAGCGCCGCCACCCAGGCGGCTTACGCCGCGGTGGAGGCTGCCCGTTAGCCCCGGAAAGAGCTTCCCCCTGCACAGGCCTCTGTCAGAGCGGCCCGGCGGATCCATAGGATCCGCCGGGCTGCCTGGCATTTTCGCGCTTTTACCGCTGCTTGGCGCGGATGTCTCACCGTGGGAGCTGAAAGGACTGCCGGCCCGTCTGGGGAAGATGACGGCTGTTTCCGCCGCGCTCCAACAGCTACTGTTTGCGTTTCGTCCCGGCCTTTGCTATAATGGGGCATACTGATCCGCCGTCGGGCCCCGGGAGGGGCCGGGCCCGCCTTCGGCCGGGGCCTGGAAGGCACGGCCGCCGAGTGCGGGGCGGATCTCCGGGAAGGAGGGGACGGCGGTGCGGAAACTGGTGTATTTCACCCTGGCTTTCGTGGCCGGCGTCCTGCTCTGCCAGTATCTGCTGCCGCCGCTGTGGCGGCTGGCCCCGGGCGGCATAGCGGCATTGGCGCTCTTGCTGTGGCCGGTCCTTGTGAAAAAGCGGGAACGGCGGCTCCGGTGGCTGCCTCTGGCGTCGGCGGGGCTGCTGTTGGGCCTGGGGTGGTTTACCGGTTATGAAGCCCTGTTCCTGGCTCCGGCGGAGAGGCTCCTGGGGACGGAGGACACCGTCACCGTGGAGCTGGTGGACTATGCCCGGGAGACGGACTACGGCGCCAAGGCGACGGTCCGGGTGCTGGGCCGGGACATCCCCGGCAAGGCGGTGTACTTCAGCGGCCGGGAGCTCCTGGCGCTGGAGCCGGGGGATCGCCTTACCGCCCGGGTGGAATTTGACGAGGCGGCCACCATGGGGGAGGAGGAGAGCACCTACTACACCTCCCAGGGGGTGTTCCTGCGGCTCTACGGCAACGGGGACACGGAAACGGTGGAACCGGGCCGGGCGGGTTCCCTCCGGTACCTGCCCCAGCGGCTGGCCCTGGGGCTGCGGCAGGCCATCGCCCGGTATTTTTCCCCGGAGGCCGGCGGCCTTATCACCGCCCTCCTCACCGGGGAGCGGGCGGACATGGACGAGCAGAGCCGCAGCGACCTGGAGGAGACGGGGCTGCTCCACATCACGGCGGTGTCCGGCCTCCACTGCACCTTCCTCATCGGGTTCCTGGGCCTCCTTCTGGCCCATCGCCGGCGGCTGGTGGCCCTTGTGGGGTACCCGGTGCTGCTGTTTTACATGGTGATGGTGGGGTGCACCCCGTCGGTGGTCCGGGCCTGCGTCATGACGGGGCTGTTCCTGCTGGCACCCCTGCTGGGCCGGGAGGGGGACGCGCCCACCTCCCTGGCCGCCGCGGCCCTGGTGATTTTACTGGCCAACCCCTTTGCGGTTGCTTCCGTCAGCTTCCAGCTGTCCTTTGCCGCGGTGGCAGGGCTGCTGGCGGTGTCGCCCCGGGCCTACCGGGGGCTGACCGCCCTGTGGCCGGCCCGGTGCCGCTGGGCCAAGATCCTGCGGGCCTTTGCGGCGGGGTCCCTATCTGCCAGCCTGGGGGCCATGGCGTTCACCGCCCCGCTCAGCGTCATTTACTTCCATTACCTGCCCCTGGTATCTCCCCTGGCCAACCTGGCGGTGCTGTGGGCGGTGCCGGTCCTGTTTGCCTCCGCCCTGACGCTGACCCTTCTGACCATGGCGCTGCCCATCCTGGCGCCGGCCCTGGCCCTGCCGGAGCTGCTGGCCAGGTATGTGCTGGCGGCGGCAGGGGCGATGGCCGGGATACCCGGCCACGCGGTGTATTTCACCACCGTCTATCTCGCAGCCTGGCTGGTGTTCTGCTATCTGCTGCTGGCGGTGTGCCTTGCCTCCCGGGAAGGGCGGCGGAAGTACGCCCTGGCAGGGGCCCTGGCTGCTGCGGCGCTTCTGGTAGCCCGGTCCCTGCCGGGCCTTGCCCTGGGGGACAGCGACCTTACGGTGGTCGCGGTGGACGTGGGCCAGGGGGCGGCCACCCTGCTGCGCTCCGGGGAGGAGACGGCGCTGGTGGACTGCGGCAGCCTCTATACGCCCCTGGGCCCCGGCACCCTGGTGGCGGACACCATGGCCGCCTACGGCTGGGACAGGCTGGACAAGATGATACTGACCCACTACCACGAGGACCACGCCGGAGGGCTGGCGGAGCTGCTGGCCCGGCTGGAGATCGGGGAGCTGCTGGTACCCCGGCTGGAGGACAGCGGCCAGGCCGGGGACCTGCGGGCGGAGGTACTGGCCCTGGCGGAGGCCTACGCCGTGCCGGTGACCTATGTGGACGCGCCGGTGACGGCGCCCCTGGGGGCGGCGGAACTGACGATCTATCCGCCCCTGACCCGGGGAGAGGTCAACGAGGAGGGCCTCACCATCCTCTGTACCGCCGGGGATTTTGACGTGCTCATCACCGGCGACATGGGCAGCAGCACCGAGCGGCGCCTGGTGGAGACCTACGACCTGCCGGACATCGAGGTGCTGATGGTAGGCCACCACGGCAGCAAATACGCCACCACGGAGGAGCTGCTGGAGGCGGTGACACCGGAGATCGGCGTCATCAGCGTGGGAGAAAACAGCTACGGACACCCCACGGCGGAGGCCATGGACCGCATGGCCTGGCAGGGGATGACCTTATATCGGACCGACCTCCAGGGGAACATCGTGATCCAGGCGGGCGGGGAGAGGAACTGAGACATGGCGGTAAGGAAAAAAAGCGGCGGCAGCGCCGGATATGACAAGCTGCGGGCGGATCTCTCCGCCGGGACCCTGGGGACGGGGTATCTTTTCTACGGGGAGGAGAGCTATCTCCGGGAGTACTACCTGGGGGAGCTGCGGCGGCAGCTGGTGCCTGCCGGGTTCGAGGAGTTCAACTTCCACAAGCTGGACGGCAAGACCCTCACGGCCCAGGCCCTCACCGAGGCGGCGGAGGCCATGCCCATGCTGGCGGAGCGGACCATGGTCCAGGTGGAGGACTGGGACCTCTACAAGCTGCCGGAGGAGCAGCGGGGGATCCTCATCGACCTCCTGGAGGACATCCCGCCCTACTGCTGCCTGGTGTTCGTCTACGACCAGGTGGACTACAAGCCCAACAAGACCTACAAGAAGCTGTACGCCGCCCTGGAGAAGAACGTCCAGACGGTGAAGTTCGAGGAGCAGAGCCAGGGGGAGATCCTCAAGTGGGTGGCCCGGCGGTTCAAGGCCGCGGGCCACACCATCGACGCCCCCACGGCGGAGCATCTCATCTTCACCTGCGGCAGCCTCATGAACGGGCTCATCCCGGAGATCGCCAAGATCTCCGCCTACGCCCGGGGGGAGCGGATCACCAAGGGGGACATCGACGCTGTGGCCGCCCCCATCCTGGAGGCCCAGGTGTTCGAGATGACCGGGGCGGTGTCCAAGGGGGACTTCAACAAAGCGGCGGCGGTGCTGGGGGACCTCCTCCGGCAGCAGGAGGAGCCCTTCATGCTCCTGGCCCTCATGGGCAAGGAGCTGCGCAAGCTCTATACCGCCCGGCTGGCCCTGGACACGGGGAAGGACAAGTTCTGGCTCATGGAGCAGTGGAACATGCGCTCGGACTACCCGGCCAGGCTCCTGCTGAAGAATGCCCGGCGGGTGAGCCGGGAGTGGTGCGCCATGGCGGTGCGCCGGTGCTACGAGACGGACCTGCGGATCAAGAGCGTCAGCGGCGTGGACGGGGCCCAGGAGCTCAAGCTCCTGCTGATGGAGCTGGAACAGGGGGCCAGGGCATGAGGCGGATCCGGGAAGTGATCGTGGTGGAGGGCCGCTACGACAAGAACGCCCTCAGGCAGGCGGTGGAGGCCACGGTGGTGGAGACCGGAGGCTTCGGCGTGTTCAACGACCGGGAGCGGTTGGCCTTGCTGCGGCGGCTGGCGGCGGAGCGGGGGCTGATCCTCCTTACCGACAGCGACGGGGCGG
>CALXGG010000066.1 GCA_944387785.1 uncultured Oscillospiraceae bacterium
AGGAAGATCCCATGACGCTGGCAGACAAGATCCATGAAGCCCGGAAACGGGCAGGGCTCTCCCAGGAGGAGCTGGCCGACAGACTGGGCGTCACCCGGCAGGCGGTAAGCAAATGGGAGACCGGGAAATCGGTGCCGGACACGGAAAACATCCGACGGATGACTGTGGTGCTGGCGGTATCGGCGGACTATTTTCTGGGCAGCGGCTCCACGGAAGCAGGCGGCGGCCCGGAGGCGGGCACTGCCGGGGCGGAAGCCGCCGGGAACCCGGGGCCGTCCCCCGACCCGCTGGGGCGGCGGCTGAGCCTCTTGTTGTTCCTGGCCGGAGTCGCGGCCATCGCGGTGTGCAGCGTGGTGTTCCTGATCCGCTCCCTGACGGGGGAGAGCCGGGTCTACGCCACCATCCAGGTGACGGACTTCACCATCGCCGCCGTCATGTTCCTGCTGTCCCTGATCGGCGGCTGCGGCGCCTTCCTCTTGACACAACAGAAAAAGTGAGGCGCGTTACCATGGAAACATCATCGACGCACTGGCTGTTTTCCCTGGCCTTCCCCATCTGCGCGGGGCTGCCCGGGCTTTTTTTGGCCTGGGCCTTCCTCTACTTCCAGCTGGGCCGCTGGGATCTGGTGGGAGAGATCACCGGCATCTTCTGGTTCGTCCTGGCCCTCCAGCTCCTCTACGAGCTCCCGGCCCGGCGGCGGGGCGGCGGGCTGCGGGCCTTTGCCCGGTACTTTACCTTGGCTGCCAAGCTGCTGGTGGCCCTGCTGGGCCACGGCTTTCTCTTCCTCAGCATCGCTTTTTCCCAGATGCAGGGACCCAAGGCTGTCATCTGCATCGCCGCGCTGCTCCTGTGCGCCCTGGGGAACATCGCCCTGAGCGTCCGGGAGCTGCGGCTGGGCCGGAGAAGTTCCCCCTGACCCCCCATCTGTTTCCGCCGGGCGGAGAGCTTCCGCCCGGCAAAATTTTTATGCTCCGGCGTCAACACTTGCCCCCTCCCATCCGTTATACAGGTGAACACAGCGGAAAGGAGGCGCGGCCATGACGGTGAGAGAGCCCTATGAAGAGCTTCTGTATGAGCTGGCCCGGAGGGGCCGGCGGGACCGGTGAACACGAAGGAGAGGAGGGGCCGGCGGTGATCGAGCAGCTCTACACGGAATTCCATACCCAGCTGCTGAAACGCTGCGCCGCCTTGTGCCGGGACAGCGGGGCGGCGGAGGACCTGGTCCAGGAGACCTTCCTCCGGGCCCTGACCCACCTGGGGGATCTCCAGGACCTGAGCCGGGAGCAGCGCCGGGCCTGGCTGTACAAAACCGCCCGGCGGCTGTACATCGACCACATCCGCAGGGCGGCACGGGAGGCCGCCGCGGACCCGGCGGATCTGGAATCCGCCGCCTTCCAGGAGGATTTTTCCGCCCCGGCGGTGGGCCAGCTGGTGGGCCGCCTGCCGCCGGAGGAGCGGGCCATCTTTACCCTGCGGTATTTTGAGGGCTACAACGCCACGGAGCTGGGGGAGATCTTCTCCCTGCCCCCCGCCACCGTCCGCTCCCGGCTGGCCGCCGCCCGGCGCCGGCTGGCCGGCTGGCTGACGGAGGAAAGCGGCGGCTGGGCCGCCGCGACACAAGAAATGACAGGAGGAAACCACTATGGAGCATACCCATCCCCCCAAAACGCTGACGGTCAACGCCGTCGTGTGCGACGCCCGGCAGGTGAAGGAGAGCACCCTGGCCGCCTATGACGCCATCCAGATCAACGCCGCCCTCCTGCTGGCCGACGCCGCCAGCCAGGAGCTGCTGCGCAAATACCCCGTGGCCTGCAGCGCCGCCCAGACGCTGGACATTTCCGACGACGTCCAGGTCTCCCAGGTCAACGGCCGCAAGGAGCTGGGCCCCGGCGCCCCCGCTCCCAAGGCGCCCACCTTCCTGATGGTCAACGGCGTGCTGGACATCGCCCCCGGGGCGGAGGCGGCCCTGGCGGGCTATGTGGGCATCCAGGTCAACGGTCAGATCATCTGCCCGGAGAGCCTCAGCGGCCTGCTGTCCGGCGCCTCGGTCAACGGCCAGATCGAGACCTACCCCGACGGCTGTATCCGCCTCAAGCGGACGACGGTGCTGGACCGGACCTTCGCCCTCCGGGCCCGGCAGGGGGCCCGGTACTTTGCTGGGCGGCGGGTGGTGGCCCTGGCCGGCGACATCGACTTTTGCAGGCTGGCCGCCATGGAGGTGGGCTTCGTCACCCGGGAGCTGCTGGTGGCGGAGAGCCTGGCGGAGGCCGCCATCCCCCTTTTCCCGCCGGACACGGAGATCACCGTCCTGCCCGACGGCTGCGCCTATGTGGGGGACGATGCCAAGCTGGACGGCTCCCTGATCCGGCGCTGGGGCGGGAAGCTGTATATCAACGGCGACCTCACCCTGGACCCCGGCAGCGCCCCCTGGCTGGAGCAGGTGTCCTACCTGCAGGTCAACGGCGACATCCTGGCCCCCCGGTCCCTCTCCGAGGCGGCGAGCGCCGCGGCCGCCGGCTGCCGCCGGCTGCGGATCGTGGGCGGCCGGCTGATCCGGGACAAGGTCTCCGTCACCGTGGACCGTGCCATGCTGGAATCCGCCGCCGACGGCGTGACGCTGATCGACTGCGTGAACGTCCGCCTCCGGCCGGACGTGGAGCCGGAGCTGATCCGCCGGCGGCTGGTAGGCCTGGTGGACTGCGTCAACGTGGCGTGTACCGAGGAACAGCGCTCCGCCGTGGAGCTGGCAGCGGAGGATGTGGTGCACATCGGCGAGGATACGGAGGAAGGGGGCATCCTCTCCCTCCTCCGGGGAAAAAGCGGAGAAAAGACCGTCAACGCCGTTACCTACAAGCTGTGACCGCCCCTAAAAACAGCGCGCCCCGCTCTGTACAGAGCGGGGCGCGCTGCTTTGCGCCGCTTCCGGCTTTATTTGACGGAGAACAGCAGATCCGTGTAGGAGGGGTAGGGCCAGTATTTGCTGTCGGTGATAGTCTCCAGCTCATCCACGGCGGCACGGAGGGCCTCCATGGTGGCGAAGATGGTGTACTTGTAGTAATGGGCGGCCACATAGGCGCTGCCGGTGGGGGCCGCGGCCAGGGCGGCCTCCAGGGCCTTGCACTGGCGCACCATCTCGGCGGAAAAAGCGGAGAGGCGGCGCAGGAGGTCCTCCTCGTCGGCGCAGGCCAGATCCGGCAGGGCCGCCTTCTTGGCGGCGATGACGCCGGCCACCTCGCCGGAGTACCGGGCCACCGCAGGATAGATGTCCCGCTTCACCATGTCGATCATGGTCCGGGCCTCGATGCCGATGACGGAGCAGTAGTTCTCCAGGTGGATCTCATTGCGGGCGGTGAGCTCCTCCTCGGTGAACACGCCGTGCTTGCGGAAGAGGGCCAGGTGCTTGGGTTGGAGGTAGCGGGTGAGGGCGTCGGCGGTGCAGGTGAGGTTGCTGAGCCCCCGGCGGTGGGCCTCCTGGAGCCAGGCGTCCTCGTAGCCGTTGCCGTTGAAAATGATCCTCTGGTGGTCCCGCAGGTTGGTGCGGATGAGGTCGTGGAGGGCGGCGTTGAAGTCCTCCGCCTGCTCCAGGATGTCGGCGAACTGCTCCAGCTCCTCGGCCATGATGGTGTTCAGGGCGATGTTGGGGCCGGAGATGGACTGGCTGGAGCCCAGCATCCGGAACTCGAACTTGTTGCCGGTGAAGGCCAGGGGGCTGGTGCGGTTGCGGTCGGTGTTGTCCTGGGGGATATGGGGCAGCACGTCCACCCCGATGGACAGCGTCCGCTTGCCCTGCTCCACATACTCCGTGCCCTGGATGATGGCGTCCACGATGGCGGTGAGCTCATCCCCCAGGAAAATGGAGATCACGGCCGGCGGCGCCTCCTGGGCCCCCAGGCGATGGTCGTTGCCGGGGTTGGCCACGGTGCACCGCAGCAGCTCCTGGTACTCGTCCACGCCCTTGATGAAGGCGGTGAGGAAGAGGAGGAACCGGGCGTTCTGGCTGGGGGTGGAGCCGGGCTTGAAGAGGTTCAGGCCCGTGTCCGTGCTGATGGACCAGTTGTTGTGCTTGCCGGAGCCGTTGACGCCGGCAAAGGGCTTCTCATGGAGGAGGCACACCATGCCGTGGCGGGCCGCCACCTTCTTCATGATCTCCATGGTCAGCTGGTTGTGATCGCAGGCGGTGTTGGCGTCGGTGTAGATGGGGGCCATCTCATGCTGGGCGGGAGCCACCTCGTTGTGCTTGGTCTTGGAGAGGATCCCCAGCTTCCACAGCTCCTCGTCCAGCTCCTTCATATAGGCCGCCACCCGGGGCTTGATGGTGCCGAAGTAGTGGTCCTCCAGCTCCTGGCCCTTGGGGGGACGGGCGCCGAAGAGAGTGCGCCCGGTGAGGATCAGGTCCTCCCGCTGGTCGTACACGCTCTTGTCGATGAGGAAGTACTCCTGCTCGGGGCCCACCTGGCTGGTGACCTTCTTCACCTCGGTGTTGCCGAACAGCCGCATGATCCGCACCGCCTGGCGGCTGAGCTCATCCAGGGACCGCAGCAGCGGGGTCTTTTTGTCCAGGGACTGGCCGCTGTACGAGCAGAAGATGGTGGGGATGCAGAGGCTGTCGTCCTTGATGAAGGCAAAAGCCGTGGGATCCCATGCGGTATAGCCCCGGGCCTCGAAGGTGGCCCGCAGGCCGCCGGAGGGGAAGGAGGAGGCGTCCGGCTCCCCCCGGACCAGCTCCTTGCCGGAAAACTGCATGAGTACCCGGCTGGGGCTCTCCGGGACGATAAAGCTGTCGTGCTTCTCGGCGGTGACGCCGGTCATGGGCTGGAACCAGTGGGTATAGTGGGTGGCGCCCTTCTCCAGGGCCCAGTCCTTCATGGCGTTGGCCACCTCGTGGGCGGTGGACAGCTCCAGGGTGGTACCGTCGGTCACGCACTTCTTCCACTCCTTGTAGCTCTGAGCGGACAGGCGCTGGCGCATCACATCCTCGTTGAACACCATGCTGGCAAACATTTCCGTCACTTTCGCTTCACTCATTGCTGTATCTCCTTTCGCTGCCGCGGCAGCTGAATATCTCTCTCAAGGCCCCGCCCCTACTGCCCCGAGGCGCCGTAGTTGCTGAGGACCCGGGCGCTGGGGTCGTCCACGTCGCAGCCCTCCCAGGCCCGGTTGGGCATCCAGAAGTCCTTCACCATCCCCGCCTGGCCGGGGTAGTACTTCTCAAAGATCTCCCGGTAGAGCAGGGACTCCTTGGTAAAGGGCCTGGCGTGATAGCCGTAGCGCTCCGCCCTCTCCCGCCAGTCCTCGCCGTAGCGGCCCTCCGCGCAGGCCTTCAGGTCGTCCACCAGGCTGTGGCCCACCGCGTCGGAAAAGGCCGCCTTCTCCCGCTGGAGGATGGGCTCCGGCAGATAGTCTCCCACAAACGCCTGCCGCAGCAGGTATTTGCCCTTGCCATAGACATTCATCTTTTTTGCGGGGTCCACGCTCAGCACATACCGCACGAAATCCAGGTCCCCGAAGGGCACCCGGGCCTCCAGGCTGTTAGCGGAGATGCACCGGTCCGCCCGGAGGACATCGTACATGTGCAGCTCCCGGACCCGCTTCTCGCTTTCCCGCTGGAACTCCTCCGGGGAGGGGGCGAAATCCGTGTACTTGTAGCCGAATAGCTCGTCGCTGACCTCGCCGGTCAGCAGCACCCGCACGTCCGTGGTCTCGTGGATGGCCCTGCACATGAGATACATGCCCATGCTGGCCCGGATGGTGGTGATGTCGTAGGTGCCCAGGGTGTAAATGACTTCCTCCAGGGCGTCCAGCACATCCTGCTCCGTAATGTAGATCTCGTGGTGACGGCTGCCGATGTGCTCCGCCACCTGCCGGGCGTACTTCAGGTCGATGGCGTCGGTGGACATGCCCACGGCGAAGGTCTCGATGGGCCTGCCCAGGAGCCGCGCCGCGATGGCGCAGACCAGGGAGCTGTCCAGGCCGCCGGAGAGGAGGAACCCCACCGGCACGTCGGCGTCCAGCCGCTTTTCCACCGCCAGGATCAGCTTCTCATGGATGTTGGCGCAGATCGCATCCACATCATCGTAGCACACCCCGTCCACCTTGGCAATATCGCAAAAACACTCAAATTTCCCGTCTTTATACCAGTATCCCGGGGGAAATGGCATAATTTCGTCCGTTAAGCCCAGGAGGCTCCGGGGCTCGCTGGCAAAGAGGACGCCTCCGGAGGCGCTGTACCCGTAGTACAGCGGCCGGATGCCGACGGGGTCCCGGGCCGCCACGAAGTTGCCGGTGGGCCCGTCGTACAGGACCAGGGCGAACTCCGCGTCCAGCCTGGCGAACATGCCCGCGCCGTACTCCCGCCACAGGGGCAGCAGCAGCTCGCAGTCGGAGCCGCTGCGGAACCGGTACCCCTTGGCCTCCAGCTCCCGCTTCAGCTTCCGGAAGCCGTAGAGCTCCCCGTTGCAGACCACCGCGCTGCCGTCCGGGGCGGTGAAGGGCTGCATCCCCTCCGGCTCCGGTCCCAT
Organism: uncultured Oscillospiraceae bacterium; assembly: GCA_944387785.1. GTDB lineage: Bacteria > Bacillota > Clostridia > Oscillospirales > Oscillospiraceae > Pelethomonas. Next base: position 6,519 of record CALXGG010000066.1, read on the forward strand.
GATGGCCAGCCGATGGAACAGCAGCGTCCCCTCCGGCAGCGCCAGGGCCCGGCTGTCGTCCGGCCCCCGGGACTTGATGCGGGCAAAGCCTTCCAGCAGCGTTTCCGTCGGGATATCCTTCCTCGTATAGCCCATGATCGCGCACATAAAAAACACCTCCGAATGAACCGGCGTCTCTAAAATAAAATTTTAGGACGAATCGCCGGGATCCGTGGTGCCACCTAATTTACCGCAGTGCGGTCACTTCAGCTCTGACAAGCCTGACGGCTGTAACGGGCCGTCCCCGTCTTCCCTACTGGCGCCGGCGCGCGTTCGGGTCGCGGCTACGGAGTGTTATTCACACAGGATCCGCCGCGGGGCTCCCACTGCCCCCCGCTCTCTGTGGGCGATCGCCTGGGCTACTTCTCTCCGTCACTGCCTTTGGCTGTTTGGAATATGGGCGTATGGTAACGCCCGGGGCCCCGTTTGTCAATAAAAAATTATTTCGATTCCACTTTCCCAACCTTTCCGCCCTGTTTCCTCTCCTCCGCTCCCGGCCGGTTCGCCACTTTTTTCACCATTTTGTCTGTTCTGTGAATACGCCGTCCCCGGGATCTGTCCTTCCGACGCGGCCGTTTGTCGGCAAAAAACAAAAGCGCCGACCCTCGACGCCGGCGCTTTTGTTCAGCTATACAATTTTCCCCGCAGGCCGCCTCACACATCGGCCACGCTCTCCAGCTGGTACCGGGCCCGGTAGTTATCGAAGGCCTCCTGGAAGTCCTCGTTGCCGGCGTTCTTCACGCCGTTGAGGTACTCGTGGGCCTGGTAGGCGTTCTGCTCCGTCTCGATCTGGGCCACGGCGATATTGGAGCAGTGGTCGGAGACCCGCTCGCAGTTGGTGAGGATGTCCGAGAGGACGAAGCCCATCTCGATGGTGCAGTGGCCACTCTGGAGGCGGGCGATGTGGTTGGATTTGATGTCGGCGATGAGGCAGTCGATGACCTGCTCCAGAGGCTCCACCTGCTTGGCAAGCCGCAGGTCGTCCCGGGAGAAGGCCCGGGTGGTGATGTCCAGGATCTCCCGGAGGGCGTCGGTCAGGGTGTGGATCTCATCCTCGGCCTGGGCGGAGAACCGGATCCCCTTGACATGGATCTCCTCCGCCGCCTTCCATAGGTTCACCGCGTGGTCGCCGATGCGCTCGAAATCGCCGATGGTGTGCAGCTGCTTGGATACCTTCCGGCTGTCGGGATCAGAAAGGGCCTTGCTGCTCAGCTTCACCAAAGTGGTGCCCAGCTTGTCCTCATAGAGGTCCAGCTCGTCCTCGTTGACCTTCACCTCGTCGGCCACCGCCTGGTCATAATTGTCCAACAGAGACAGGGCTTTGACGATGGTATCCCTGGCGATCTGGGCCATCTCGATGGTCTTGCTGTTGCACTCCGCAATGGCCACAGAGGGGGTGGCCAGCAGGCGGGAGTCCACGAAGGTGAACTTCTGCTCCCCGGCCTGCTCCTTGATGACCACGTTGGCGATCTTCACCAGCTGCTTGTTGAAAGGCAGCAGCAGCAGGGTAGTGGCGATATTGAAAATGCTGTGGACCATGGCGATGCCCACCGGGTCAATGGCCACGTCCATAAAGGCGAAATGGAGGAACATGTCCGTGCCGAAAAACAGCCCCAGGAACACCACGGTGCCGATCAGGTTGAAGGAGACATGGACCACCGCCACCCGGCGGGCGTTGCGGTTGACGCCGATACTGGAAAGAAGGGCGGTGACGCAGGTGCCGATGTTCTGGCCCATGATGATGGGCAGGGCCATGCCGTAGGTGATGCCGCCGGTGCGGGAGAGGGCCTGCAGGATGGCCACCGAGGCGGCGGAGCTCTGGATCACGCCGGTAAACAGCGCGCCCACCACCACGCCCAGAAGCGGGTTGGTAAAAGCGGTGAGGATGGCGGAGAACTCCGGCATATCCGCCAGAGGGCTCATGGAGTCGGACATCAGCTCCATGCCGTACATCAAAACGGCGAAGCCCACCATGATGGAGCCGGCGCTGCGGCGGCGGTCCCCCTTGGAGGCCATGATCATCAGGATGCCGATAAAGGCCACCACAGGAGAGAAGGACTCCGGCTTGAGCATCCGCAGCCACACCGCCTCGCTCTCGATCCCCGTCAGGGACAGGATCCAGGCCGTCAGCGTGGTGCCGATGTTGGAGCCCATGATCACGCCCACCGTCTGCCCCAGCTCCATGATGCCGGAGTTCACCAGGCCCACCAGCATCACCGTCATGGCCGAGGAGGACTGGATGGCGATGGTGATGCCCGCGCCCAGCAGCAGGCTCTTGAAGGGGTTGTCCGTCATCTTTTTGAGCATCTGCTCCAGGCGGCCGCCCGCTACCTTCTCCAGGCCGGAGGACATGACCGACATGCCGTACAGAAAAAATGCCAGCCCGCCGCAGAGGGTGAATATAGAAAATATGTCCATATCCGCTTCTCCTTACAATATCTTCACCAAAATCCCAAACTTCCCCATGATAATTTGATGGTAACAGGCTTTTGTAAAATCTAACAGCCCATAAATGTTAAATCTATGTAAAATCTTCTCCGTTCCCTCAGTCCGCCCCCGGCTCCACGGACAGGACCGTCAGCGTGTCCCCGGACACGGTGAATTTCACCTCCAGCCGGGCGAAGGCCATGCCGTACACCCGCTCCGGATCCGCCTGGTAGGCGGGCCGGGGGTCCTCCGCCAGCACCCCCAGCAGCGCCGGGCGCTTCTCCTCCGGCACCGCCGCCAGCAGCGCCGGCGGGCATTCCACCTGCAGCCGGCGGCGCTCCACCTGGTCGGTGAAGCCTCCCAGGGCCTCCGGGTGGGCGTCCGCGTAGGGGGCGTAGGGCTTGATGTCGTAAATGGGGGTGCCGTCCAGCAGATCCGCCCCGGACACATACAGCACCGGGCCCAGCTCACGGTCCAGCTCCACCTTCTCCAGCCGCACCGAGGACAGCCCCAGCGGGTTGGGCCGGAAGGGGGAGCGGGTGGCGAACACCCCCCGGCGCTCATTGCCGCCCAGCCGGGGCGGCCGCACCGTGGGGGACCACCCCTCCCGCACCGACTGGGAGAACTGCCAGATCAGCCAGATGTAGGAAAACCCCTCCAGGCCCCGCACTGCCTCCGGGATCCGGAACTCCGGCTCAAACACGATTCTAGCCCGCAGCTCCGGCACCAGGCCGCTCTGTCGGGGGATGCCGAATTTGGTCTGGAAATCGCTCCGGATATGGGCGATCACTTGAATGGTGTGCTCTTCCGCCATGCTTTTTATTCCTTTCCCGGCCAAAGCCGCCGTAAAAATAGGGAGACATTGCCAGATGCCTCCCCGGACAACTGCGCCGCAGCGCCGCGCCTTGCTTCCCTTTGCCGTATCTTCCCGTCTGTCCCCTCTTTCCGTCCGATGCGGCCTTTGTGCTCCCCGCCGTGCCCTATGTTATCGCGTCACCTCCGGCGCTCCCGCCTGTCAGCGGGAGGGGCCCCGCTCCCACTCCTTCCGCGCTTCCTCCACCGCGGCCGGGTCGCTGCTTTCCATGGCTTTCTTCAGCCAGTACTCCGCCTGCCCCCGGTCCCGCTCCACATAGATGCCCTGGTTATAGAAGCGGCCCATCAGCTCCATGCCCTTGCCGTACCCGCCCTCCGCGGACTCCAGATACAGCGCATAGGCCTTCGCCAGGTCCACGGCGGCGCCGAAGCCGTAGTGGTAGCAGATGCCCAGATTGTAGGCGGCCTCCACATGGCCCATATCGCGGGCCTGGGTCAGCAGCCGCAAGGCCAGGACATTGTCCTCCGGCACGCCGTCGCCGTAGATGTGCCTCATGGCAAGCTCAAATAGTTCCTGGGCGCTCTTCTCTGTCATCGTCTCGTTTCCTCCTGTTTCCGGCATCCTAATTCCTTGGTCAATAGCGCAGCGGTCTCGACCATTGTTTCATTTTCCAAGGGCAATTCTTTCACTTCCGTCCCATTTACAGGAACAGGGAAGTTGAAGATGATCTTCCTGATCCAGTTACCCTCCAGCTGCTTTTCCGGGAACAATTCGATCCGCTCAATGAACGCCCGCATGAACTCCTTCCGCTCCACCTCGGAGGCGGCT
>CALXGG010000067.1 GCA_944387785.1 uncultured Oscillospiraceae bacterium
CGCCACGGCGGAGAAGCTGGTGCAGCGCTTTGGGGAAAACACCCTGCGGATCCTGGAGGAGGAGCCGGAGCTCCTCAGCAAGATCAAGGGCATCACCGCCCGGAAGGCCATGGAGATCGGCGAGAGCTACCGCGCCCAGACGGGGATGCGGCGGCTCCTGGACTTTTTAGCCGTTAACGACCTGCCGCTGTACTTGGGACTGCGGCTCTACCGGCGCTACGGCGTATCCGCCATGGACGCCCTGCGGGACAACCCCTATCTGCTGGTGGACGAGCTCTACGGGGTGGATTTTGCCGTTATGGACGAGATCGCCCTGTCCATGGGGGTGGCCGGCGACAGCCGCCGCCGGGTGGAGGCCGCCGTCCTCTTCGAGCTGACCTACAACCTGAGCAACGGCCATGTGTTCCTGCCCCGGGAGAAGCTCATCGCCGCGGCGGTGCAGCTCATCGACTGCCCGGCGGACACGGCGGAGACCGCCCTGGACGACCTGATCGGCCGGGGCGCCGTCCGCCAGGAGCCGGTGGCCAAGGTTACCGCCTGTTATCTCACCCGCCTTTACCAGGCGGAAACGGGGGCCGCCGCCCGGCTGGAAACCATGCTCCGCTGCCGGAGCGACCGCTGCCGCCAGGTGGAGAGGATCATCGACCAGATCCAGGCCGAGCAGGGCATCGTCTACGCCGAAGCCCAGCGCCGGGCGGTGGAGCTGGCGGCCCGGGAGGGGGTCCTGCTTCTCACCGGCGGCCCCGGCACCGGCAAGACCACCTCGGTGCGGGCCATCGTGGCCATGCTGGACAAATTGGGCTGCGACACCCTGTTGCTGGCCCCCACGGGCCGGGCGGCCAAGCGGCTGGGGGAGCTGTGCGGCCGGGAGGCCCAGACCATCCACCGATGCCTGGGCATGACCTGGCGGGAGGACACCGGCGAGGTGACCTTCCAGAAGAACGAGAAGGAGCCCCTGGAGGCGGGGGCGGTAATTGTGGACGAGATGAGCATGGTGGATCTGCCCCTGATGGACGCTCTTCTGGCCGCCCTGCGGCCGGACTGCCGGCTCATTATGGTAGGCGACCCGGACCAGCTGCCCTCAGTAGGGCCGGGAAATGTATTTTCCGATCTCATCCGCAGCGGACGGATCCCGGTGGTGGCCCTGACGGAGATCTTCCGCCAGGCCCAGTCCAGCGCCATCATCCGGGCGGCCCACGCGGTAAACGGCGGCAGCCTGCCGCCCCTGAAGAACCTCAGCCACAGCGACTTCTTTTTCCTGCGCCGCCGGGACCCCCAGGCGGCGGTGGAGCTGGTGGTGGAGCTGTGCCGGGACCGGCTGCCCCGGAACATGGGGGTGGACCCCCGGCAGATCCAGGTCCTCTGCCCCACCCGGAAGGGCTCCTGGGGCACCGCCGCGCTGAACCGGGCCTTACAAGCGGCCCTGAATCCCCCTGCTCCGGACAAGCGGCAGAAGGTATGGGGGGAGACGGTGTTCCGCACCGGCGACCGGGTCATGCAGATCAAGAACAACTACGACGTGCTCTGGATCCGGGACGACGGCGTTACCGGCAGCGCCATGTTCAACGGCGACGTGGGCCAGGTGGAGGAGATCGACCCCAGCGGGGAGCTCATGAGCGTCCGGTTCGACGACCGGGTGGCCACCTACACCACGGACATGCTCTCGGAGCTGGAGCTGGCCTACGCGGTGACGGTACATAAGGCCCAGGGCAGCGAGTACCAGGCGGTGGTGCTGGTGGCGCTCCCCGCCGCCCCGGCGCTGATGGTCCGTGGCGTGCTGTACACCGGCCTCACCCGGGCCAGGGAGCTGCTGGTGGTGGTGGGGGACGACGCCGCCCTGGGGCGCATGGCGGAGAACGACCGTCAGCAGCGGCGGTACTCCGGCCTCCGGTGGCGGCTGAAGAAGAGCGGCGAGGGGTGAGGCACCCCGCAGCCTCCTTCTTCTTCCTGTGGGTTCCCGCACCCACGGGCGGGGTACTTTTGTACGCACAAAAGTACCCAAAAGGCGCTGGGGAGACCCCAGACCCCCCTTTTTTGCCCAATCGGACGCTCCCAGATTTGATACTGCCCTGCCACCGAATCACCAGTCCCTTCGGGCATCCGATCTGCACCGGGTTTCCCGTCGATGCTTCGGCTGTCGCCCTTTTGAAGGGATACGCGAATCTCCTTTTTCCTTATCTATGCTCAGGAGCGCCGCAAGGCGCTCTTTTCTTTTAGGTCAGATTCACCCTAACGCAGGCAAACTGAGATGCTACACTCATTTTTATATTGCGTGCAGGAGGGAATACTGTGAACAGATTGTTGGAATTAAGAAAACAAAGGTCGCTGACACAGCAGGAAGTTGCCCAGGAGCTCCATATCCCCCCCAGCAGGTACAGGGCCTATGAGTCCGGAAAGTGCCCAATCCCTGCACCTATTCTGGTTCATTTGGCCTTTTTTTATGACGTAAGCACAGATTACATCATCGGTTTTTCCGACACGCCGGAACACCACAAATGGCGGATTGACCAACAAGTTTAAGAAAAATATCCTTAGAATCGGGTAAGGATATTTTCCTTAACGCATACTGTCCTCGAGGTGAGCTTGATGATGGAACATCTTCGGGGCCTGCGTGAGGACAGAGATATTTCTCAGGAAAAGATGGCAATATTTTTGCAGGTGCATCAAACCACATATTCCGCTTACGAGCTGGGCAAAGCCAATATTCCCATTCCCCTGCTGAAAAAGCTGGCTCTCTTCTTCGACACCAGTGTAGATTATCTTTTGGATCTGACCAACGAGCGGAAGCCCTATCCCCGGAAGAAGGGCTGACCCGGTCTGGCACACCAGAAGCATGTATCTCTTTAACAGGGCCAACGGCCGAAGTCCGACGAGAAACCCGGCACAGATCGGATGCCCGAAGGGACCGGTGATTCAGTGGCAGCGCACCGGCCAAGCCTGGGAGCGTCCGATTGGATAAAAAGAGGGGGGTCCGGGGTCTCCCCGGCGCCTTTTTGGTGACTTTTTGTGCGTACAAAAAGTCACCCGGGTCCGGGGCGGGGAGCCCCGGTATCCTCCGTAAAGAAAAAAGAACTTGAGGTGAACCCATGTCCGCCGGAGAAGCCATATTAAACCTACTGTTCCCTCCCAAGTGCGCCTTCTGCGGCGCACTGATCGACCCCGCCGGGGAGCCGGGGCCCGCCGGCAGTGGGCCGGAGGGCAAGGACGGCGGCCTGTGCCCCGCCTGCCGGGCGGCCCTGCCCCTCACCGCCGGCGGGGAGCGGCTGCGCCGCGTGGACGGCTTCCCCTGCGCGGTGGCCCTGCGGTATGAGGACATGGTCCGCCGGGGCGTCCACGCCCTGAAATTCCAGAATCGCCCCCAGCGGGCCAGGGTCTTTGCCCGATATGTGGCCCAGGCGGCGGCGGAGCAGTTCCCCGGCGGCTTCGACGCCGTCGCCTTCGTCCCCGTGAGCCGCTGGCGGAGCTACTGGCGGGGCTACGACCAGGCCCGGCTCCTGGCGGAGGAATGCGCCCGGCTGTGGGGCGTGAAGGCGGAGCCGGTGCTGCGGAAGGTCCGGAACAATCCGCCCCAGTCCTCCGTCAAAACCCCTGCGGAGCGCCGGGCCAACGTGCTGGGCGTATACGCCGTGCCCCATCCGGAGCGGGCGGCGGGACGGCGGTTCCTCCTCATCGACGACGTGGTCACCACCGGCAGCACCCTCTCCGCCTGCGCCCGGTGCCTGATGGACGCGGGGGCGGAGCGCGTGGTGTGCGCCGCCCTGGCGGGGGCGGCGCGGTAGGGGCCCTTCCCGCCGGTTTATTTGCGTCCGGCACAGGATTTTTCCCGGAGATGGGGGCAAATTTGTGGGAAAAAGTTCCTGGTATTGCTTGCAAATTTTGCCGCCTGCCGGTATAATGATATTTTAGAGTATCAGCAAGCTGTCTTGCTAACAATAGAGATTACGAGGTGGAAGGTAACTATGTTCACGTTTGCGAAAGATATCGGTATCGACCTGGGTACCGCTTCCGTTCTGGTATACGTCAAGGGCAAGGGCATCGTCCTCAACGAGCCCTCCGTGGTAGCCATGGACAAGAACACCGGCAAGCTGCTGAAGGTAGGCGAGGAGGCCCGCCAGATGCTGGGCCGCACCCCCGGCAACATCGTGGCCATCCGGCCCCTGCGGGAGGGCGTCATCTCCGACTACGACATGACCGAGCGGATGCTGCGGGAATTCATCCGCAAGGTGGCGGGCTTCATGCTCTTCAAGCCCCGGGTCATCATCTGCGTCCCCTCCGGCATCACCGAGGTGGAGGAGCGGGCCGTGGTGGACGCCGGCATCCAGGCGGGCTGCCGCCGGGTGTTCCTCATCGAGGAGCCCGTGGCCGCCGCCATCGGCGCCGGCATCGACATCACCAAGCCCGACGGCCACATGGTGGTGGACATCGGCGGCGGCACCGCCGACATCGCCGTCATCTCCCTGAGCGGCGTGGTGGAGTCCGCCTCCATCAAGGTGGCCGGCGACCAGTTCAACGAGGCCGTGGTCAAGTATATGCGCCGCAAGCACAACATCCTGGTGGGGGAGAGCACCGCCGAGAAGATGAAGATCGCCATCGGCTGCGTGTACCCCAAGGAGGAGGAGACCTTCATGGATGTGAAGGGCCGCTGCCTCCTCACCGGCCTGCCCAAGACCATCACCGTCAGCTCCGCCGAGATGCTGGAGGCCTTCGAGGAGCCCAGCGAGCGGATCCTGGAGAGCATCCACTCCGTGCTGGAGCGGACCCCCCCGGAGCTGGTGGCCGACGTGTCCACCAACGGCATCGTCATGACCGGCGGCGGCAGCCTGGTGGAGGGCTTCGACAAGCTCATCACCTCCCGCACCGGCATCGCCACCACCGTGGCCGAGAACGCCATCGCCTGCGTGGCCGAGGGCACCGGCAAAAGCCTGGATATGATCGGCAACATGCAGGAGGGCACCATCAACCTCTCCCGCCGCCGCCAGATCAACTGATAGGGGCTTCCCCCCTGCCGCGGGACTCAGGCGGCCCGGCTTTCATGCCGGGCCCGCCGTTCCTTTCCCCGCCGAAGCGGTTTTTCCCTTGCCAAACAGCCGCAAATCTGGTAGAATAGATACGCATTTTGCGCCGGAGGGCCCTTTGGGCCCCTTTCCGGCTTTTGGCACGGGCTGTCCCCCTTTGCGCCAACATCCTTCCGGAGGTCTTATACATGGCTAAGAAACCCATCAGTCAAAAGCGGGCGGAGCGCGAACAGCAGGAGAACCAGGCCCTTCAGCGGGTGTTCAACGTGTTCCTGCTGGGCATCGCCGCCGAGTGCTACCTGTTTATCGTATACCGCAACTATGTCATGGGCACCCCTGACTCCCTGCTCATCTGGCACAGCATCCTGCGCTGGGGCTCCGTGGCGGGCCTGGTGCTGCTGGCGGCGGGGGCCGCGGCGGCCGCCGTCAAGCGCCGGGAGAAAAAGCTGCGCACCGGCATGCTCCTTGTGGCCGGCGTGGGGCTGTTCCTGGCGGCGTCCGGCTGGGTGATGACCCACTTCTTCGACAAGGGCGTCATCACCATGTGCATCGTCGTGCCGGTGCTGACCCTGCTGGGGCTGGTGTTCTTCCTGTTCCAGCACGAGTGCTTCCTCAGCACCATCGCCATGGCCGGAGCCATGTTCACCGTGTGGGTCTGCGGCCGGGGCCTGGATTCCGCCTCCTGGGGAACCGCCGTCATGGCCGGGGCCGGGGCCGCGGTGGTGGTCCTGGCGGCGCTGGCCGTCCTGGTGCGGCAGGCCCAGAAGGGCCAGGGCAAGTTCAAGGGCCTGCGGTTCTTTACCCCCGAGTGCGACTACCGGGTGGTCTATGCCGTGCTGGCCCTCAGCGCCGCGGCCGTGCTGGCCGCCCTGCTGCTCCCCGCCGCGGGCTACTACCTGCTGTGGGCCCTGGGGATCCTTCTCTTCGCCGAGATGGTCTACTACACCACCAAGCTGATGTGACGGACGCGATCAAAAAAGCCGTCCCGCGGCATACGCCGCGGGACGGCTTTTTTGTGTTTCCCCGGGTGCTCGGCGGTCCTCGGCGGGGGCTCCGCCCCCGGACCCCGGTTCTTATCGGCGGGGGCTCCCCGCCCCCGCGCCCCGGGTTCACTTTCTCTCATTTGAATGCCCTGCGGGCGGCGGTGCGGAGAGAGGCCTACGGGCTGTACGCGCAAAAGTGAACCGAAAAAGCGCCAGCCCCCTTCGGGCTGGACCCGGTTTCTTCCAAAGCCAGCTGCTTCTAGCTTTGGCTCCCGGGCCTCCCCGGCCCGGACCCGGGTCACTTTTTCCTCGGCGAAAAAGTGACCCACTCGGCCTAAGAGCCGCCGCTTTGCGGCGGTTGGCCTCGTAAGCGCCCGCCTGCGGGCGGGTGAAAACGCCGCCGGAGTCCCCCCGGACCCCGTTTTGTCCAATCGGACGCTCCCAGCCTTGGCCGGTGCGCAGCCACTGAATCAAGAATCCCTTCGGGCATCCGATCTGCGGCGGGTTGCTCGTCGATGCTTCGGCCGTTGGCCCTGTTAAAGGGAAAAGCGAATCTCCTTTTTTCCGCGTCGGACTGCCTGCGGCTGTGGAAAGCATGCTGCCTTCCGCCAACAGAAAATCAGAAACCGCTCCCAGCACGAGGGCCGTCAGGCGAAGTCGGATACCCGCCGCACCGATTACGAGGAAGCCGGAGGCAAAGAGGTATTTCAGTGGCAACTGGGTATCTCCACTGATACAGACCGATTGGACAAAAAGAGGGGGTCTGGGGTCTCCCCAGCGCTTTTTGGTGACTTTTGTGCGTACAAAAGTCACCCGGGGGCCGGGGCGGAGCCCCCGCCGCAGCGCCTCCCAGCCCGAAGGGGGCTGGCGCTTTTTTGGTGACTTTTTGTGCGTACAAAAAGTTACCCGGGTCCGGGGCAGGGAGGCCCGGGAGCCCCGCGGCCGGCGGCCTTACAGGATGAACCCGCCGTCGGCGGTGAGGACCTGGCCGGTGACGAAGGCGGACTCCTCCCGGCAGAGGAAGGCCACGGCGGCGGCCACGTCCTCCGGCGTGCCCAGGCGGCCCATGGGGGTGTCCTCCGCCAGGGCCCGGAGGGTCTCCTCCCCCAGCACCGCCACCATGTCGGTGCGGATCACCCCCGGGGCCACGCAGTTGACCCGGATCCCCGAGGGGGCCAGCTCCGCCGCCAGGGAACGGGTCAGGCCGATGACCGCCGCCTTGGTGGCGGAGTAGGCCACCTCGCAGGAGGCCCCCCGCTGGCCCCAGATGGAGGAGATGTTGACGATGGTACCCGCCTTCCGGTGGATCATCCCCGGCAGCACCGCCTGGATGGTGTGGTAGGCCCCGTCCACGTTGACGGCGAAGATCCGCCGCCAGAAGGCGCTGCTGATGTCCTGGAACTGGTGCTGCTCGGCGATGCCGGCGTTGTTCACCAGGCAGGTCACGGGCCCGAAGGCCTCCTCCACCCGCCGTATGGCGGCGGTGACGGCCGCCCGGTCCGCCACGTCCCCCTGGACCGCCAGGGCCCTGCCGCCCCGGCTCCGGATCTCCGCCGCCAGAGCCTCCCCGGCCTCCCGGGCCTGGAGATAATCGATGCCCACGGCATAGCCCTCCGCCGCCAGACGCCGGGCCACCGCCCGGCCGATCCCCCGGCTGCCGCCGGTAATGAACGCTGTGCCCTCCATGGACAAGCCTCCTTTACGAAAATATTTGCGAAAGGATGTTCTTTTCTTGCAAGAAAAGAACCAAAAGAACCTTTGGGCAAAACGTTGTTTTGCCTGTCCGGGAATATCAAATCCGCCGGGAGCCGCCGGAGCGCTGCGGGAACGCCGCCCCAGCCCCCCAGGAAATCCGCACATATAGGAAAAAGAAAGACACGACCGTGGGTCGTGTCTTTCTTTTGGTGGACGCTAACGGACTTGAACCGCTGACCCCCTGCACGTCAAGCAGGTGCTCTAGCCAGCTGAGCTAAGCGTCCACATGCGGAACGGTCATATGATAGCAGAATCCCGTCCCTTTGTCAACGGTTTTTTTGGATTTTCCCCGGTTTTTTCCCGATCCCCCGGCGGGGCCGGGCCGCCCGTTGACACCCCGCCCGGGGAGATGGTACACTGGTGCCATCCAAAACCCCGCGGGACGTCCCCGTCCCGGAAAGGAGCTTTCCCATGACCATTCAGGAGCGCATCGACGCCGCCTATGCCTTGATCCGTTCCCGCACCGATGTCCAGCCGGAGGTGGGGCTGATCCTGGGCAGCGGCCTGGGAGATTTCGCCCACCGGCTGGAGGGCTGCGTGGAGATCCCCTTCGCCCAGATCCCCGGCTTCCCCGTGCCCACGGTGGAGGGCCACGCCGGGGCCCTGCTCCTGGGCAGTTTCCGGGGCCGGACCGTGGCCGCCCTCCGGGGCCGCATCCACTACTACGAGGGCTACACCCAGCAGGAGATCACCCTGCCTGTGCGGGTGATGGCCCGGCTGGGCATCCGCACCCTGGTGCTCACCAACGCCGCCGGCGGCGTGAACCTCAGCTTCTCCGCCGGGGCCCTGATGCTCATCAGCGACCACATCAATTTCTCCGGCATGAACCCCCTCATGGGCCCCAACCTGGAGGCCTTCGGCCCCCGGTTCCCGGACATGAGCGACATCTACACCCGCTCCCTCCGGGAGCAGCTCAAGCCCCTGGCCCAGGAGGCGGGCATCCCCCTCCAGGAGGGCGTGTACATGATGTACAGCGGCCCCAGCTACGAGACCCCCGCCGAGATCCGGGCCTTCCGCACCCTGGGGGCCGACGCGGTGGGCATGTCCACCGTCCCCGAGGCCATCGTGGCCCGGCACTGCGGCCTCCAGGTGGTGGGCGTCAGCTGCATCACCAACATGGCCGCCGGGGTCCTGGACCGGAAGCTGGACCACAGCGAGGTGGTGGAGACCGCCCGGCGGGTGAAGGGGGACTTTACCCGCCTGCTGGAGCTCATCCTCACCATCGCCTGACCCCGCCATCACCGCCTGACAGGCGGCAAAGGGCCGGCGCGGAGAACCGCGCCGGCCCTTTTTATGCCCTGTCCATGGTTTTCTCCCTTTTTACCCTGTTTTCCCCCCGGCAAAGCAGCGCTTTGCCGCAAAAGTTTTGGTCAAGCTTTTTCAAAAGCTTGCGGGGTCCGGGGCGGCGCCCCGGCGGGCGCCCCATCCGTTGTCCCAACGGCTGCCCCGGCCGGGGTCTTGGCCTCCGGCTTCCCCTTGGGGATATGTATGGTGATGACGATATCCTTCTCGTCCTCCTGCTTGTCGTACCGGGCGTTTACCCCGGCCCGGCGGATGGTGTCCATGCCCCGGCGGAGGCTGTTGAGGAACAGCCGCACGTCCTTGATGATGTAAATGGGCTGCCGGGCGGGGGCCCGGCGCTGGGCCTGGTGGAGCAGCGCCTCCACATAGGCCTCCGCCGCCGCCACGTTCATCTGCTCCTCCCCCATCTTCTCCAGGGCGGCCAGGCGGCGCTCCTCCCCCTCCAGCCGCAGCACCGCCCGGGCGTGTCGCTCGGTGAGGCCGTATTTCCGCAGGGCCGCCACGCAGCCCTCCCCCAGCCGCAGCAGCCGCAGCTTGTTGGCCACCGCCGACTGGGACCGGCCCAGCCGCCGGGCCGCCTCCTCCTGGCTCAGGCCGTACTGGGCGATGAGCCGGGCGATGGCGGCGGCCTCCTCCATATAGTGGAGGTCGCAGCGCTGGAGGTTCTCGATGAGGGCCAGGACGGCGCTGTCCTCCTCGGTGGCCCGAACCAGGAGGCAGGGCACATGGGTCAGCCCCGCCAGGCCCGCCGCCCGCAGCCGCCGCTCCCCGGCCACCAGCACATAGCCCCCCGCCGTCCGCTGGACGCTCAGGGGCTGGAGCACCCCGTGCTGCCGGATGGAGGCCGCCAGTTCCCGCAGGGCCTGCTCGTCGAAATGGCGGCGGGGCTGCCGGGGATTGGGCACGATCTTGTCGATGGGCAGCTGATGGATCCGCCGGGACTGGAACCGGTCCCGCTGTTTCTCCTCCATCACCGCGCCTCCCTTCTTTTTCCTGGTTTCTCCCCCTATTGTAGCCTGTCCCGGCGGCGGATCCCCGCAGATCCTGTCGAGGATCTCTGTTTTTTCTGGCCCGCCCGCCGGGCCGTCCTTTCCCCGCGCAGGGAGGCGGCCCTGCCGGCCGTCGTCGCCCCTGGCCCCTCGTAATCGGCGGGGCGGTCAGCCGTACTTCGGCTGGCCTGTGCCCTGCGGGTACGCCCCTCGGGCTGAGGGGCAGTGCGGCGGGGCCTTCCCGGCCCCGGACCCCGGGTGACTTTTGTACGCACAAAAGTCACCAAAAGGCGCTGGGGAGACCCCAGACCCCCTTTTGCCTAATCGGTCTGGAGGTGATTTGCGGCCCGGTTGCCACTGAATCTCCTTTGGGCCTCCGGCCGCCTCGTAACCGGTGCGG
>CALXGG010000068.1 GCA_944387785.1 uncultured Oscillospiraceae bacterium
CACATCCGGCTCTCGTAGTCGCCGAAGTTGGTGTTGGCGATGAGCCGCTGGAGCCAGGGGCCCTCCACCAGGTACACGCCGTCCTCCACGGTGATCTCCAACGGGGCGGAGGTATCCACCTGGGGCGGCCGCTTGACGTACTCCGGCTCGTACACCGCCACCGGCGGCAGGGCTTGCAGCTTGGCGGCAATGGCCTGCACCAGCTCCCGGACGCCCTGGTGGGCGGCGGCGGAGATGGTGTAGAGGGGGTAGCCCAGGGCCGCCGCATGGGCCTTCAGGGCCTCCAGGAGGCTCTCGTCCGTCATGATGTCCACCTTGTTGGCCACCACGATCTGGGGCCGGGAGGCCAGCTCCGCGTTGTACTGGGTGAGTTCCAGATTGATGGCGTCAAAGTCCGCCACCGGGTCCCGGCCCTCGCAGCCGGACACGTCCACCACATGGACCAGCAGGCGGCAGCGGTCGATGTGCCGCAGGAAGTCGTGGCCCAGGCCGGCGCCCTCGCTGGCCCCCTCGATGATGCCGGGGATATCGGCCATGACGAAGCTGACGCCCTCGTCCACATAGACCACGCCCAGGTTGGGGAAGAGGGTGGTGAAGTGGTAGTTGGCGATCTTGGGCCGGGCCTTGCTGACCACGCTGAGGAGGGTGGATTTGCCCACGTTGGGGAAGCCCACCAGGCCCACGTCCGCCAGCAGCTTCAGCTCCAGCACCACGTCGTGGCTCTCGCCGGGCAGGCCGCTCTTGGCGAAGCGGGGGGCCTGGCGGGTGGGGGTGGCGAAGTGGGTGTTGCCCCAGCCGCCCTTGCCGCCCCGGCAGAGGATATAGGGCTCGCTGCCGGACATATCCTGTATGATCTCGTTGGTTTCGGCGTCCCGGACCAGGGTGCCCCGGGGGACCCGGATGACCAGGGACTTGCCGTCCTTGCCGCTTTTGCGCTGTCCGGCGCCGTCCACGCCGTTTTCCGCCACATACTTGCGCTTGTAGCGGAAGTCCATCAGGGTGGAGAGGTTGTCGTCCACCTGGAGGACGATGTTGCCGCCGCTGCCGCCGTCGCCGCCGTCGGGGCCGCCGGCGGCGATATATTTTTCACGGTGGAAGGACACGCAGCCGTTGCCGCCGTTGCCGGCCTTTACGGTGATGCGGGCCTTGTCCACAAAGGCTGTGGCCATAGGGCACCTCCTTGGTTCGCAGAATGTTTTTCACGGGTATATATTGTATCGGACAGGGGCCAAAAATGCAATATGGGGGCCGGGCAAAAAAAGAGATCCCAGGCCAGGGCGGCTTGGGATCTCCCGTGGGTGCTTGTTACTGAGCCTCGTAGACGGAGACCTGCTTGCGGTCGCGGCCAAGACGCTCAAAGCGGACGACGCCGTTCACCTTGGCGAACAGGGTATCGTCGCTGCCCTTGCCAACGTTGACACCGGGATGGATGTGGGTGCCGCGCTGACGAACCAGGATATTGCCAGCCAGGACGTGCTGACCGTCGGCGCGCTTGGGCCCAAGGCGCTTGGACTCGCTGTCGCGGCCGTTCTTGGTGGAACCAACGCCCTTTTTGTGGGCGAAGAACTGAAGACCGATGTTCATCATCTTGCTTTGCCATCCTTTCTGTAAGATGCTTGCGGGGGAACAGGGGGCTTACTCAGCCTCCATGACTTCGATATAGTCGGGGTACTCGCTGTGCAGCTCGGTGAGATAGACCATCATGCCGGCCAGAAGGGTCTGGCAGGTGCTCTCTGCTGTGGGGCCCAGGGAACCGGGCAGGCGCAGGGAGATGGAGGCGGCCTTTTCGTTGACCTTTACGGCGGCGCACAGGCCCATCACGTCGTTGAGGGTACACGCAATGAGACGGACGGTGCTGGTGACGGCGGCGCAGACGATGTCCTCGCCCTCGCAGGCGTACCCGCTGTGGCCGGCGGCGTGAAAGCCGGTGATCCGGCTGCCCTCCGTATAAAAGGTAACGGTGGTCATGCTCAGGCGTTGATCTTGGTGATCTCGACCTTGGTGTAGGGCTGACGATGGCCCTGCCGCTTGCGGTAGCCCTTCTTGGGATTGTACTTGAAGATGCGGATCTTCTTGCCCTTGCCGTTCTTCACGGTGTTGGCCTCCACGGTGGCGCCGGCCACGACGGGGGTGCCGATGGTGGCGTTGTCGCCGTCCAGGACCGCCAGGACCTTGTCGAAGACCACCTTGTCGCCGGCCTCCACGGGCAGCTTCTCGATGAACAGGGTCTCGCCCTCGGCCACCTTGTACTGCTTACCGCCAGTTACGATGATTGCGTGCATTTACGTTTCAACTCCTTCATTACGGGCTCGCTGTCGGGGGCGTCGTCCTCAGGACGCACTTATGCCCATTCAAAGCGGCTCACCTAGTATATCAGCTGTATCCGGGAATGTCAACAGGTTTTTCCCCTTTTTGCGGGATTTTCTGCCCTGCTTTCCCGGCGCGGGGGGATCATTGCCGCGTTTTCCGCGGGCGCCGCCCATCCTCCGGAATGGCTGTGGGGAGCCCTAGCCTTCCGCCGGAGCGTTCACTGTCCCGCAGGCGGGTGGGCCGCCATATACCGCTCCAGGATGGCGGCGGCGGAGCCCACCAGCCGGGCGCAGGGCCGCTGGGCGTAGTAGGCGGCGGTGCGCTTCTCCGGCACCGGGGCCTCGGGGCCCTCCCGGCCCAGCAGCTCCCGGCAGATGATGGAGCCGTTCTCCCGGCGGAACTCCTCCGCCAGGGCCTGGACCAGGGCATAGTGCTCCGCCTTGGCCTGGTCGTCATCGGGGGCGGTGTAGCCGTAGAGGAGCCCCGCCGCCATGAGGATGGCGCTGACGCCGCCGCAGACCTCCCGCAGGCGGCCCATGCCGCCGCCGAAGGAGGAGGCAAGGCGCAGGGCGAAGTCCTCCGTGAGCCCCAGGTCCTCCGCGAAGGCCAGGAACACCGACTGGGCGCAGTTGTAGCCCGCCAGGAAATTCTCTACCGCTTTTTCCTCGTGGGTCATGGCCGCCTCCTCAGTAGCGGAGGTCGTCCGCCGTCCAGTCCCGGATGACGCCGCTGTAATAGGCGCACTGGGCCCGGGCCAGGGCGGCGTCCAGGTTGACATAATTCCCACACTCCGCGGCGCTTTTGCCGGGCATGGGGCCATCCCAGGCGGCCCCGGCGGCAAAGGCTTCCTTCACCAGCTCCACCGCCTGGCCGTCGGTGAGCTTCCTGCTGTCGAAGAGGAAGTAGAAACCGGTCTGGCAGCCCATGGGGCCAAAGTAGATCACCGCGTCCTTGGCGGCGCTGCTGCGGAGGAGTGTGGCGATGATGTGCTCCACCGAGTGCATCTCCGCGTTGGTAAGAAGGTCCCCGGTGTTGGGCCGCTTGAACCGGAGGTCAAAGGTGGTCACGTCCCCGTCCCGGCGGGAGAGGTACATGCCGGGCAGGAGCCTGGTGTGGTCCACCTGGAAGCTGGCGATCTTTTCCATAGTGATTTCCTCCTGTAATTGTGCGGGGGCTCCCCGCCCCCGGACCCCGGGTCCCTTTTCCGCCGCCGGAAAAGGGACCAAAAGGGCGCTCAGGGGGAGGCCTCCCCCTGAGGACCCCGGAATTTTTGCTTGATTATGTCGTCGGTACTGCGCAGCGTCTCTTTTGGTGCCTGCCGCGGCGCGGGGCAGGCGCTGCCTCTGACGGGGCGGCATGCTCTGGGGCTTACACCGCTACGGAAAAGCGCCTGTATGCCGGGGAGCCTGCGGGAAGGGTGCGCTTACGGCGGGCCTCAGCTTTTGCCCCATAAGCGAAACGGAGTTTCGCGCAAAAGTTTCTTTTGCTCCTTTTCTTTTCAAAGAAAAGGAGGGAAGCCTCCGTCAGGCGTCTGCACCGTCCCGGAGGGCCCGGGCGAAGGGGAGGACCACGGTATTGAGCCTGGCCATGGCCTGGGCGAAGTTGAAGTACTCATCCACGCTGTTGTCCTGGCAGAGCCGGTCGGAGACGGACTTCAGGGCGGTGAACTTCACCTGGCAGCGCCGGCACACCTGGGCGATGGCGCCGCCCTCCATCTCGCAGAGGGTGGGGGAAAAAGCCGCCGCCACGGCGTTGGCCCGGTCCCCCTTGGTCATGAACACGTCGCCGGTGGCCACCCGGCCCCGGGTGAAGGCCACGCCCAGCCCGGCGAGGATGGCACCGGCCCGGTCCGGCTGGTCCGTGGGCAGGGCGGTAAGGTTCAGCGTGGGGATCAGGCCGGGGACGCCGTCCACGGCGGAGGTGTCGACGTCGTGCTGGACGAAGTCCTCCGCCAGCACCACCGTGCCGATGGGCAGGTCCCGGAAGCTCCCGGCCACCCCGGCGTTGACGATCCAATCCGGCTGGCAGCGGTCGATGCACAGCTGGGCGGCCATGGCGGCGTTCACCTTGCCCACGCCTCCGGCGTAGGCGATGATATCCTTCTCGATCTCATAAAAGGGCACGCCATGCACGGTTTCCAGCAGCTTCGCGCCGGTGGCGGTCAGCAGGCTCTCGATCTCGGCGGCCATGGCGTAGGCAAGGGCGATCTTCATAGGCTCCCTCCTGTTTTCTTACAAATTCCGCTATCAGTATACCACAACGGGCCTGTCAGGTAAAGGCTGCAAATTTATTGATAAACAATAAATTTATATTGACAAACAAGAAGCACCTGGTATAATGAGGGTACCACTGAAGGAGGGGACGAAGGATGAAGCGACTGGCTCTTGTGCGGACGCTGAAAGGCGTTGTGATCTTCCTGGCGGTGCTGGCGGGGATCTTCTATGGGTATGTGTTCCCCCAGCTGATCCGGGATATGGGGCAGGTGGATTTTTCCTGGCTGGTGGGGCCGGCCACTGTGGCGGTGAGCCTGAGCGCCATCCCCATCGCCGTCGCCCTGGTGCTGTTCTGGCGGATCTGCACGGAAATCGGGAAGGACAATTCCTTCTGCCATAAAAACGCCTGGCGGCTCACCGGCATCGGCTTCTGCGCCCTGGCGGACACCGCCTACTGCGTGGTGGGGACGGTGACCGTCTTTGCCGTCACCGGGGGGCACCCGGGGGTGTTCCTGGCGGCGGCCACGGCGATCTTCATCGGCCTTGCCATCGCCCTGGCGGCCTTCCTCCTGAGCCATTTGGTGCTGAAGGCCGCCGCGCTGAAGGATGAGAACGACCTGACGATCTGAAGGGAGGGGGCGTATGCCCATCGTGGTGAATCTGGACGTGATGCTGGCCAAGCGGAAGATGTCCCTCAGCCAGCTGTCGGAGCAGGTGGACGTGACGCTGGCCAACCTCTCCATCCTGAAAACCAACAAGGCCCGGGCGGTGCGCTTTTCCACCCTGGAGGCCATCTGCAAGGCCCTGGACTGCCAGCCTGGGGACATCCTGGCCTACCTGCCGGAGGAGGGGACGGAATGAAGGGAAAGCGGAACGGGCGATGGGCCCGCTGCCTGGCGGTGCTGCTGGCGCTGCTGCTGCCGGGCTGCGCTTTGTTCCCGGATGACGCCGGGGCCATCTACCTCAACTGGGGCCTGGAGCTGCCCAAGGGGTGTACCGTGGCCTACGAAACGGACACCGGCGCCAGCTTCGGCGGCGACGGCCTGCGCTGCCATGTGTTCACCTGGCAGGACGGCGGCGCCCTGGAGGAGCTGCTGCCCTGGTCTGGAGAGGACGAGGCGGGCCTTGCCCTGGCAGAAGGGATATTATCAGAGCTGGACGTGCCGGAGGAGGGACGGCCGGATCTCTCCGCCTGCCTGATCTGGCACGGCAACATCCGGGAGGTGGACCCCCGGGATCAGTTGGTGATCCTGTACATCCCGGAGAGCGCCTGCCTGTGGGTGCTGGAGTCCTTTGTGTGAGCGGCGGCGGAAGGAGGCGGGTCATGAACGGGAGGAGACGGTGGCTCCTGGGCAGTGCGGGCGCCGTGCTGGCGCTGCTGCTGGTCCTGGGGGCCTGGTGGCTCCAAGGCGGGCCCCGGCTGTGGACCCAGCGGCAGCTTGCCGCCCACCGGGCGGCCTTTGCGGCGGCGGCGGAAGCGGCGCTGGCGGGGGAGCCCTGGGCGAACGTCCCCGGCGTCAGGAACGTGAACGTCTGGCCAAAGGAGGGAGCGGAGGACGTGCAGCTGGCGGATTTCACCACCGGAGCCTGGGGCCTGGGCCCCTCCACAAGCTACTGGGGGATCTACCATACCGCCGACGGCGCTCCCGCCGGCTTCCAGGGGACGGACATGGCCCTGACGGAGGATGCCGCCGGGGAATACTCCTGGCAGGAGGAGGGCGGCGATAACCGCTACCAGACCTGGTGCCTGGGGGATGGCTGGTACGGCTATCTCATGGAATTTTAAGAAAAAGGGAGCCCGGCGCGCTGTGTTGAGCGCGCCGGGCTCCCTTTTTGACGAACAGGGCACGCGGGGCTCTGCTCCGCACCCCGCAAATCGCATATACGCGGGGCTCTGTCCCGCACCCCGCAAACCTTTGAAAAGGTTTGATCCAAACTTTTCCCGGGCAAAATGCCATTTTGCCCGGGAATGGACTTGTTTTGTTCTGATTACATGGATAAGCGAAACGGAGTTTCGCGCAAAAAGTTTTCTTTTGCCAACTTTTCTTTTTCAAAAGAAAAGTAAGCAGGGCGTTCGGGTGCTTTACCGGGGCTCCAGGGCGGAGTGGAGCTTATCGGTGATGGCGCCCTGGAAGAGGGCGGTGGAGTGGCCGTGGAGGGTCTCCAAACCGCCGGCGGCCATCCGGGGGTCGATCTGGCCGCCCATAAAGAGGTCCATATCCAGGATGAACTTGACCTCCGGATCCTGGGGGGCGTTGGGGATGTTCTTTTTGACCATGCCGGGGCCGGCGTGGATCTTGGCCCGGCAGGTACTGTCCAGGCTCAGCTCCACGTCCACGGAGCACTTCTGGGTCCGACTCTCGTCCACGTCCTCCTCCGCCAGCACACCCAGGTAAGGGGCGGCCATCAGCTCCCGCCAGGGCTCCCCCTCCAACTCCAGGGCCTTCCGGGAAAAGACGTTCACATACCGCAGGCCGATGCGCTCGAAGAAGGCGGGCTGGTAGATGCGGATGAACTGGGCCAGGGGCAGGTCGAAGTGCTTACCGAACTCCTCCCAGCCAGGGTAGGCTACGGTGGACAGGGAGATGAAATTATTGGTGAGGTTCAGCTTCCATTTGCTGTCGGCGGAGATAAAATTGTAGTTGATGACGGGCTGGGCCTGCTCCAGCTTGGCGGCGGGGGTGCCCAGGCCGGTGATCCGGGGGGCGGGCTGCTCCTGCTTGGCCGCGTAGCGGGGAAACATGGCGCGGATGGCGTCCTGGAAGTCCGCCGGCTCCCGGGCGCCGATGGACAAAATGGCAGGGAAGCGCAGCTGGCAGATCACCTCCGCCAGCTGGGGCTTGTCATAGTGCACGCGGGGACTGTCGGAATACAGCATGGAGAGCCCTCCTAAAAATTTTTCTACATTGTATATCCTGCCGCGCAAATTGTCAAATCCGCTGGAGGCAGGCGCCCCGGCAACGCAAAACGGCCTTCCGGGGAAAGGGAGGAGGCCCGCGTCCCTTGCGGGGCGCGGGCCTCTCTGCGTTCGGCTCCGGAGGCTTACTTCTCCTCCACGGAGAGGATGCCCATGGGGCAGGCCTTGGCGCAGATGCCGCAGGCGATGCACTTGCTTGCCTTGCCCACCTCGGGGGACAGGACCATCACATGCATGGGGCAGGCTTCCACGCATTTGCCGCAGCCCACGCACTTCTTCTTGTCGATCATGTACACGCCCTTGGCGTTCTGGCTGATGGCCTCCTCGGGGCAGACCCGGGCGCACTTGCCGCACATGATGCAGCTCATGACCTTGGGCTCGCCGTCGGGCTTGGCGGTGATGCGGATGCAGCTGAGGTCGGGGTCAAAGGTCTTATAAAAGGCTTCGGAGCAGGCCCGGACACAGGAGAGGCAGGCCTTGCAGGGGTATTCTTTGCTGACCACTAATTTTTTCATAGGGGAAAGCCTCCATTACATGAATTGTTCCGACCTTATCCTAGCAGAAAGATTGTTATTTTGCAAACAATATTTTCGTTTATCCGCGATCTTCCCCCGACGGGCCCCGGCGCCATATCCCCGCCCGGGGCTTGCCATTCCCGCCGGAGGCTGGTATAATGGCACAAACGGCGGCTTTTCCGGACATATGGGGCGGAAAGCGCCGAAAACTGCCCCGCATAGGGGAGAATGAGAGGGACCCTCTATGTGCGGGGAGAACCAGAAGCAGGCGGAGACGATGGAGCTGAGCCACGACGAGATGCACCGGCGGGGGATCCCTCACGAGCACAGCGGCGGCCATGTCCACAGCCACCAGCACACCCGGGCGGTGATCAACCGCCTGGCCAGGGCCATCGGCCACCTGGAGCGGGTGAAGGCCATGGTGGAGGAGGGAAGGGACTGCTCTGAAGTCCTGATCCAGCTGGCGGCGGTGCGCAGCGCCCTGAACAACACCGGCAAGGTGATCCTGAAGGACCACCTGGAGCACTGCATCGTGGAGGCGGTGGAGAACCACGACCACGCCACCATCGAGGAGCTCAACCGGGCCATTGAGCAATTCGTCAAATAGCCGGCTCCCGGGCCGGCGGGGCGGAAATACCGTACCCCCCGGCGGGGATATTGTGCAATCATACAAAAATGAAGAAAGTGCTGTTCGGCAAGGGTGAAATCCCCCGTAGGGGGGATTTTTTCCCTTGCTTTTTTTTGCGAATTTTGTTACAATAAACAGGATGCATTGTTAAAATTGTAACGATGCCCATTCAAGAGAAAAATTCCCGAGAGAAAGGAGCAAAGAAAACACAGGGCACTGTGTTTTCCCCATTCCGACCATGAAACTGATCACTGTCGAGCAAATGGAAGCCGCTACCGAAAGACTGCTGGAAACCGGCCGGCAGGTAGGGGCTGACTCCTGGCAGCAGCGCGTCAAGAACCAGACGCCCCACTGCAAGTTCGGCGAGGAGGGCACCTGCTGCCGCATCTGCACCATGGGTCCCTGCCGTATTACGCCCAAGTCCCCCCGGGGTATCTGCGGCTGCGACGTCCACGGCATCGTGGCCCGCAACTACCTGCGCTTTACCGCCGGCGGCTCCGCTACCCACTCTGACCACGGTCGTGAGATCTGCCACACCCTGTATCAGACCCGTGAGGGCGGCAACTACACCGTCAAGGATCCTGAGAAGCTCAAGCGCATCGCTCACGAGTGGGGCGTGGAGACTGAGGGCAAGGATATCTATGATCTGGCCCATGAAGTGGCCGAGATGGCCCTCATGGAGTACGGCAAGCCCTTCGGCACCCAGCGCTTCCTCAGCCGTGCTCCTGAGCATACCCGCAAGCTCTGGCATGATGCCGGCATTGAGCCCCGGGCCATTGACCGCGAGGTTTCCCAGTCCCTGCATATGACCCACATGGGTTGTTCCTCCCTGCCGGAGGCCCTGATCCGTCAGGCTCTGCGCAGCGGCCTGAGCGACGGCTGGGGCGGTTCCATGTGCGGCACTGAGTTCTCCGACGTTATGTTCGGCACTCCCAAGCCCATTGACACCACCGCCAACCTGGGCGTTATGGAGAAGGATATGGTCAACATCGTGGTCCACGGCCATGACCCCTCCCTCTCCGAGATGATCGTCCACTACGCTCAGGATCCCGAGATGATCGCTCTGGCCAAGGAGCAGGGCGCCAAGGGCATCAACATCTGCGGCGTGTGCTGCACCGCCAACGAGGTTGCCATGCGTCACGGCATCCCCATGGCCGGTAACTTCCTCCAGCAGGAGAACGTGGTCCTTACCGGCGCCTGCGAGGCCATCGTGGTGGACGTCCAGTGCATCTTCCCCGCTCTGGGCCCTCTGTCCAAGTGCTTCCATACCAAGTTCATCACCACCTCTCCCGTGGCCCGCATGCCGGATTCCGACTTCGTGGAGTTCCATGCTGAGAACGCCGGTGAGAATGCCAAGGCCATCGTTAAGCTGGCGGTGGAGAACTTCAAGAACCGCAACCAGGACCTGGTGTACATCCCCGAGATGAAGACCAACGCCACCGTAGGTTACTCCCTGGAGGCCATCAAGAAGTGCCTGGACGGCGTCACCAACTCCCAGGTGGACGTCACCGGTACCACCAAGCCCCTGGTGGAGTGCGTCAAGTCCGGCGTGCTGCGGGGCGCTGTGGCCATGGTTGGCTGCAACAACCCCAAGGTCCGTCCCGATACCGCCCACATCGAGCTGATGAAGAAGCTCATCGCCAACGACATCATCGTGGTGGTGTCCGGCTGCTCCGCCCAGGCGGCGGCCAAGGCCGGCCTTCTCAGCAAGGAGGCCAAGGAGTTCTG
>CALXGG010000069.1 GCA_944387785.1 uncultured Oscillospiraceae bacterium
AGTCCCGGATCTGGTGGGCCTCGATGCGGATGAAGCCCCGCTCCTGGGCCCGGCCCAGGATGGACTCGTTCATCATGTCCCCGACGGTTTCGGGAAACAGGGTCATAATATCAATCCTCATGGCTGCCCATGCCCTCCCACACGTGGATATCCAGGTATCCTTCCGTAATGTTTATTTCCTTTACAAAGGCTGGCACCGCAGGGATGAGGTACTCATCCTTTCCGCCCCGCACGGCGTAGATCTTGTGGGCGGGGTAGAGGAGCACCTCCTCCACCGTCCCCAGGGCCTCGCCGGTGGCGGCGTCCCGGGCGGTAAGGCCCAGGAGCTCCTGATCGAAGTATACGCCCCCGGGGAGGTCCCCGTCCTGCCGCCGGACGGCCACGGACTTGCCCTTCAGGGCCAGGGCGGCGTCCATGTCCTCCACCCCGGGGAGCTTTACCAGCAGGCAGCCCTTGTGCTCCCGGCGGGCGGTGGGCGTCACGGGGGCCCCGTCGATATAGTAGGTGCCGAAGCGGGCGAGGGACGGGGCGTCGATGCCCTGGGGGAGGAGCTTCAGCTCTCCCCGGACGCCGTGGGCGCCCACGATCTTCCCGGCGGTGATGAATTCCTGGACCATGGCGGTTCTCCTTTGCACGCTGGTTTTTGCTGCTGTGGCCTATTGTACTATACGGAGGGGAAAAGGGCAATGGGGACATGCCTCCGGCAGGGCGTGAAAACAGCCCGCCGGTTGGGGCGGGCTGCTGTTCAGTCTACGATATCCACCGAAACCTTCTGGCCGGTGCGCTGGGCATAGGAGCGGATCAGGGTCCGGATCTCCTTGGCGATCCGGCCCTGGCGGCCGATCACCTTGCCCATGTCGTCGGGGGCGACACGCAGCTCCAGCGTCAGCTCCTGATCGCCCTGGATCTCTGTGACAGAGACGGCGTCGGGATCCTCCACCAGGTTTCTGGCGATGTAGAGCAGCAAGTCTTTCATGCTGTGCCCTCCCACCGGTTCCATTACAGCACGTCGACCTTCTTCAGCAGGGCGCGGACCGTATCCGTGGGCTGGGCGCCGGTCTTGATCCACTCCTTGGCGCGCTCGGCGTCGATCTTGATCTCAGCGGGGGAGACGCAGGGATTGTAGGTGCCGATCTCCTCGATGAAGCGGCCGTCCCGGGGATAGCGGCTGTCGGCCACAACAACGCGGTAGAAAGGAGCCTTCTTGGCGCCCATGCGGCGCAGTCTGATCTTAACCATGATATCTTTCCTCCAAATTTGAAAATACTGTGTAATATCGAAAATGCCGGGGCATTTATCGCGGTATCGGGGCGCCCTACTTCAGGCGCTTTTTCCGGCCAAAGCCGTGCATCTTGCTCATGCCGCCGCCCTTGCCCAGGCCGGACAGCCCGCCGATGCCGCCCAGGCCCTTGGGGAGCTTCCCCTTGGAGAGCTGGCGGGTGAGCTGGAGCATGAGGTCGTACTGCTTGAGCAGGCGGTTGACGTCGGACACGTCCAGGCCGCAGCCGGCGGCGATCCGCTTTTTGCGGCTGGCGGCCAGGATGCCGGGGTTTTCCCGCTCCTGGGGGGTCATGGAGAGGATGATGGCCTCCTGATGGCGGAGGAGCTTTTCATCAACCTGGGTGTTCTGCATCTGCTTGCCCAGCTGCCCGGGCATCATCCCCGCCAGCTGGCTGAGATCGCCCATGCCCCGCAGCTGCTGCATCTGCTCCATGTAGTCGGTGAGGGTGAAGCGGTTCTTCCGCAGCTTTTCCTCCAGCTGGGCCGCTTTCTTCTCATCGTACTGCTGCTCCGCCTTCTCGATGAGGGAGAGCATGTCCCCCATGCCCAGGATCCGGGAGGCCATGCGGTCGGGGTGGAACAGCTCCAGCATGTCCAGCTTCTCGCCGGTGCCCACGAACTTGATGGGTTTGCCGGTGGCCGCCCGGATGGAGAGGGCCGCGCCGCCCCGGGCGTCGCCGTCCAGCTTGGTCAGAAGCACCCCGTCGATCCCCAGGGCCTCGTCAAAGGCGGTGGCGGCGTTGACGGCGTCCTGGCCGGTCATGGCGTCCACCACCAGGAGGATCTCGTTGGGGTGGACGGCGGACTTGATGTTCTTGAGCTCATCCATGAGCTGCTCGTCGATGTGGAGCCGGCCGGCGGTATCCAGGAGGACGGTGTCGTAGCCGTGATCCCGGGCGTGGCGCAGGGCGTGCTGGGCGATCTGCACCGGGTTCACCTGGCCCAGGGAGAATACCGGGATCCCCAGCTGGTCGCCCACCACCTGCAGCTGGGTGATGGCGGCGGGGCGGTACACGTCGCAGGCCACCAGCAGAGGGCGCTTGCCCATGCGGCTTTTCAGGTAGCCCGCCAGCTTGGCGCCGTTGGTGGTCTTGCCGGCGCCTTGGAGGCCCACCATCATGATGACGGTGGGGCCGCTGTTGGCGAAGGACAGCTTGGCGTTGGCGCCGCCCATAAGGCCCGTCAGCTCTTCATTGACGATCTTGATGATCTGCTGGGCGGGGGTGAGGCTCTCCAGCACGTCGGCGCCCACGGCCCGCTCGGTGACCTTGGCCACAAAGTCCTTGACCACCTTGTAGCTCACGTCGGCCTCCAGCAGGGCCAGGCGGACCTCCCGCATGGCCTCCCGGACGTCGGCCTCGGTGATGCGGCCCTTGCCCCGCAGGCGCTTGAATGTGGCGCTTAATTTTTCAGAAAGGCCCTCGAATGCCATAGATGGTTACTCCTTATTCCCGCAGGGCGGAGGCGGCCTTCAGGATGGTCTCCACCAGGGCGTCCACCCGGGGGTTCTCGTATTGGCGGTAGTTGATGGTCTTGAGCTCCTCGGCGGCCTCCTGGATGGCGTTGAGATTGCCCTGCATCTGCATGAAGCGGCGGATGAGCCCGGTCTTGTCCTCCACCTCCTGCATGACGCCCTCCGCTCGGACGATGACGTCCCGGACGCCCTGGCGACTGATGCCGCTGTTTTCCGCGATCTCAGACAGGGACAGGTCCTCGTTGTAGTAGAGGTCGAAGAACTCCTTTTGTCTCTCTGTCAGGAGTTCCCCGTAAAAATCGTAGAGCATGGTCATGCGATAGGTCTGGTTTTTCACGGTGTTCCCTCCTTCTGTAAAGTGCGTATGCTTTACAACCTGGACTATGATACCGTATTTTCCGCCAAAAGTCAAGGGGAAAATGGGCGTCCCTCCGTAGAAATCGGCCCCTTCTCCCCTCCGGCGGGCAAAAGAGGGGAAAAGGAGGCGATTTCTGTGGGAAATTACCAATTTATTCACAGTTATTTTGTTGACGATGGCAGGGGTTATGTTATATAATACATTGAATTTCTATGCGGAGGGACAGGCTTATGTGGATCGCGGACGGGTGGAAGGACTACGAGCTGCTGGACTGCGGCGGCGGGGAGAAGCTGGAGCGCTGGGGGGAGAAGCTCCTGGTGCGCCCGGATCCCCAGGCCATCTGGCCCTCCGTGGGGAAGCACAGGGGCTGGCGGAGCCCGGACGGGCGGTACTTCCGCTCCAATACCGGCGGCGGACACTGGGACAAGGAAGGCCTACCCGCCCAGTGGCAGGTCCGCTACCGGGACCTCACCTTCCAGGTCAAGCCCATGAACTTCAAGCACACCGGCCTTTTCCCCGAGCAGGCGGTGAACTGGGACTTTGCCCGCCAGAGGATCCGCTCCGCCGGCCGGCCCGTCAACGTCCTGAACCTCTTCGCCTACACCGGGGCGGCCAGCGTGGCCTGCGCCGCGGCGGGGGCCAGCGTGTGCCATGTGGACGCCGCCAAGGGGATGGTGGCCTGGGCCAAGGAGAACGCCCGGGCCTCCGGCCTGGAGGACAGGCCCATCCGCTGGATCGTGGACGACTGCGCCAAGTTCGTGGAGCGGGAGATCCGCCGGGGCCGCACCTACGACGCCATCATTATGGATCCCCCCAGCTATGGCCGGGGCCCCACCGGCGAGGTGTGGAAGCTGGAGGAGAGCCTGTACCCCTTTGTGGAGCTGTGCAGCCGGGTCCTCTCCGAGCACCCGCTGTTCATCATCATCAATTCCTACACCACGGGCCTTGCCCCCAGCGTGCTGACCTATATCCTGGAGACGGTGGTCTCCCGGAAGCACGGCGGCCATACCCAGAGCGATGAGATCGGCCTTCCGGTGACGGAGACGGGCCTGGTGCTGCCCTGCGGAGCCACCGGCCGGTGGATGGGGGAGTAACGCCATGCAGCGGACCCTGTCCTATCTCTTCGCCATGGCCTGGGGCGCCGTGCCGGTGCTGCTGGTGTGGCTGTGCTTCACGCCCTGTCGGCGTAAACGGCTCGCGGCGGCGGGCCTTTCCAGCGGCCCGGCCAGAGAGGTGACCCTGGCCCTGTTTGGGATGTTCTGCGGCGGCATGGCGGTCATCACCCTGCTGCCCCGGTGGGTGGTGTCCTCCTTCATTGACGTGGCCAACGGCTACCGCTGGAACGCGGGGGGCTACCCCTTTTTTACCTGGGGCAGCGCCAACTTCCAGCTGTTTCGCACCTTCCGGGCGGATAACTGGTCGGTGTACAATCTGCTGGGCAACGTGGTCATGTTCCTGCCCTTCGGTTTTTTCCCCGCCCTGCTGTGGCGGCGGTATACCTGGTGGAAGGCGCTGCTGACTGGCTTTGCCGTGACCGCTTTCATCGAGTGCTGCCAGCTGTGCGTGGGCCGGGCCTTTGACGTGGACGACCTGCTGCTCAATACCCTGGGCGCCATGCTGGGGTATGGGCTGTGGCTGCTATTGCAAAAACTGGCCCCCGGCCTTGCAAAAGGGTTCCAGGCGGGGCCCGTATCCTGAAACCTGGAGCATTCCCGCGGCATCAGAAGCGGAAAAAGGAGGCGCGCATGGTCACGATGTTCAACCGGAAGCTTCTGGCCACCGAGTCCGATCCCCAGCAGGTGGGCCACATCAAGGATGTGCTCCAGCAGGCCGGGATCCCCTACTCCATTGATCCCCTGCGGTGCGGGACCCGCTTCGGGCAGGCACGGGATGCCGGTATGGCCGCCCAATTCGGCATGCGGTACAGCATGTTCAACGCCACTACATATGTATATAGGATCTATGTGCGCCGCCGGGACCACGGACGGGCCCGGCAGGCACTATACGGAAAATAAGAGGTGTTCCCCATGGCAGATACGATCATCAAAACAGAGGAACTGGCGTTCTCCTATCCCGCGGAGGAGGGGCAGACGCCGCTGGCGGCCCTCAACGGGGTGTCCCTGGAGATCGCGCGGGGCACCTTCGTGGCGGTGCTGGGCCACAACGGCTCCGGCAAGTCTACCCTGGCCAAGCACATGAACGCGGTGCTGCTGCCCGCGGGCGGGACGGTGTGGGTGGACGGCATGGACACCTGCGACGAGCGATGCCTGCTGGAGGTCCGCCGCCGGGTAGGCATGGTGTTCCAGAACCCGGACAACCAGATCGTGGCCAACGTGGTGGAGGAGGACGTGGCCTTCGGCCCGGAGAACCTGGGCGTGCCCACGGAGGAGATCCGCCGCCGGGTGGACGCCGCCCTGAAGGCGGTGGGGATGGAGGAGTTCGTGCTCCAGGCGCCCCACCACCTCTCCGGCGGCCAGAAGCAGCGCATCGCCATCGCCGGCGTCATCGCCATGGAGCCGGCCTGCATCGTTCTGGACGAGTCCACCGCCATGCTGGACCCCAGCGGCCGGCGGGAGGTGCTGGACACGGTCCGGCGGCTGAACCGGGAGAAGGGGATCACGGTGGTCCTCATCACCCACCACATGGACGAGGCCGCCATGGCGGACCGGATCATCGTGATGGACGGGGGCCGGGCGGTGATGGACGGCGCGCCCCGGGAGATCCTGACCCGGATGGCGGAGCTGCGGGCCATCGGCCTGGATGTGCCCCACACGGTGGAGCTGCTCTACGGCCTTCGGGAGGACGGCTTCGACGTGCCGGTGGACGCCTTGTCCGTGGAGGAGTGCGCCGGGGCCATCGTGGCGGCCCTGTAAGCGCGGCAGACGACGAGAATTTACCCGCGCCCCTCGGGCGTGAGAAAGAGGAACGAAGTTGAAACCCATTATTCGCGTGGACAATCTGACCCACACCTACGGGCAGGACACGCCCTTCTGCCGCAGCGCGGTGGACGGGGTGAGCCTGGAGATCATGGAGGGGGAGTTCCTGGGGATTATCGGCCACACCGGCTCCGGGAAATCCACCCTGATCCAGCATCTCAACGGCCTGCTGCGCCCCACCAGCGGGACCGTTTACCTGGGGGACCGGGATATCTGGGCGGACCCCAAGAAGATCCGGGAGGTGCGTTTCCAGGTGGGGCTGGTATTTCAGTATCCCGAGTATCAGCTTTTCGAGGAGACGGTCTACAAGGATATCGCCTTCGGCCCCAAGAACATGGGCCTTTCCGAGCAGGAGATCGACCGCCGGGTCCGGGACGCGGCGGCCTTTGTGGGCCTGGACGAGGGGCTGCTGGACAAGTCCCCCTTCGAGCTCTCCGGCGGCCAGAAGCGCCGGGTGGCCATTGCCGGCGTCATCGCCATGGAGCCGAAGGTGCTGATCCTGGACGAGCCCTCGGCGGGCCTTGACCCCGCCGGCCGGCGGAGCCTGCTGGAGAACATCCGCGCCTACCACCGGGAGCGGGGCACCACCGTGGTGATGGTCAGCCACAGCATGGACGAGGTGGCGGAGAACGTGGACCGCATCATCGTGCTGGCGGACGCCGGCGTGGTGATGAGCGGTACCCCCCACCAGGTGTTCAGCCGGGCGGAGGAGCTGGTGGCGGTAGGGCTCAACGTGCCCCAGGTGACCCGGGTGGCCATGGAGCTGCGCCGCCGGGGCGTGGCCATCGATCCCGCGGTATATACCGTGGCGGAGCTGCGGCGGGCCCTGTCCGCCCTGAAGGGGGGGACGGCGGTATGTTGAAGGATATCACCCTGGGCCAGTTCTTCCCGGGGACGTCCCTGGCCCACCGCCTGGACCCCCGCAGCAAGATCATTATCACGGTGGTCTACATCGTGGGGCTCTTCTGCGCGGAATCCTTTGTGTCTTACGGCCTGATGGCGGCGCTGCTGGTCACCGGCGTGAAGGTGTCCGGCGTGGCCCCCAAGGCCCTGGTAAAGGGCCTTAAGCCGGTGCTGTTCATCATCTGCTTTACGGCTGTTCTGAACCTTTTCTATACCCCCGGTGAGATCCTGGCTCAATTCTGGGTCTTTAAGATCACCAAGGAGGGCATTTTTACCGCCTTTTTCATGGCCCTGCGGATCAGCATGCTGATTATGGGCACCTTCCTTCTGACCTATACCACCAGCCCCATCGCCCTCACCGACGGACTGGAGTCTCTGCTGGGGCCCCTGAAGAAGATGAAGGTGCCGGTCCACGAGCTGTCCATGATGATGTCCATTGCCCTGCGCTTCATCCCCACCCTCATCGAGGAGACGGACAAGATCATGTCCGCCCAGAAGGCCAGAGGGGCGGATTTCGAGAGCGGGAGCCTGCTGGACCGGGCCAAGGCCCTGGTGCCTATCCTGGTGCCGCTGTTCATCTCCGCTTTCCGGCGGGCCGACGAGCTGGCGGTGGCCATGGAGTGCCGCTGCTACCACGGCGGCGAGGGCCGTACCAAGCTCCATGTGCTGCGCTACCATGCCAGGGACTACCTGGTGATGGGGGCCTACGCCGCGATCCTGGCCTCGGTGCTGACCCTGGCCCACTTCGGCCTATGAGGAAGGGCCGGCGCAGGCTGCTGCTGGGATGCCTGGCGGCGGCCGTACTGCTGCTGCTCCTGGCGTTGGACAACCGTCTGGTAGTGCGCCGCTACACAGTGGAAAGCGAAAAGCTGACGGAGCCGGTCCGCCTGGCCATCGTGTCCGACCTGCACAGCTGCGCCTATGGCGCGGGGCAGCGGGAGCTGCTGGACGCCGTGGCGGCGGAGGCGCCGGACCTGGTGCTGCTGCCGGGGGACATCGTGGACGATGACCTGCCGGAGGACAACGCCTGGACGGTGCTGGAGGCCCTGGCGGAAAGCTGGCCGTGCTGCTATGTCACCGGAAATCACGAGTGGTGGAGCGGCCAGGCGGAGCGGATCTGCCGGGACATGGAGGCCCTGGGCATCCATGTGCTGCGGGGCGAAAGCACCGAGATCACCGTAAAGGGACAGACCTTGACAGTATTTGGTATCGACGATCCGGACAGCGGGGAGGACCAGCTGCCCGCGGTCCTGGCCGGGGCGGGGGAGGGCTACGCCATCCTGCTGGCCCACCGCCCGGAGCGGATCGAGAGCTACCTGGCCGGCCCCTTCGACCTCATCGTCTCCGGCCACGCCCACGGCGGCCAGTGGCGGGTCCCCGGTCTGCTCAACGGCCTCTACGCCCCCAACCAGGGCTTCTTCCCACAGTACGCAGGGGGCCGCTACGACTTCGGGGACCAGGTGTTCCTGGTGAGCCGGGGCCTGGCCCGGGAGAGCACCCGGATCCCCCGGCTGTTCAACCCGCCGGAGCTGGTGGCGGCGGAGATCGTGCCGGGATGACCGGTAAAAGAGATCATTTCAGGAGGCGCATATGCGCAACATCGCCCTGCACATGATGTACAACGGCACCGCCTACCACGGCTGGCAGGTGCAGAAAACGGAGGTCACGGTGGCGGAGACCCTGGAGAAGGCCCTTGCCACCGTCTGCGGCCACCCGGTGAAGGTCACCGGCTGCGGCCGCACCGACGCCGGCGTCCACGCCGAGTACTATATCGCCAACTTCCGTACCGCCTCCACCATCCCCGCCGACCGGATCCCCCTGGCGGTGAACACCCGGCTGCCGGAGGACATCGTGGTCTGCCGTGCCTTTGACGTGGCGGAGGATTTCAATGCCATCGGCTCCTGCCTGCGCAAGGAGTATACCTACCGGATCTTCAACTCCCGGATCCGCAACCCTTTTTATGTCCACCGGGCCTATTTCTACCCCAAGCGGCTGGACGAGGCGGTGATGGACCGGGCGGCCCGGGCCTTCGAGGGCACCCATGACTTCCGGGCGGTGCGCAGCGTGGGGACGGAGACAAAGACCACGGTGCGGACCATTTACTACTGCTATGTCACCCGCAGCGGGGACCTTCTGGAGCTGAAGGTCTGCGCCAACGGGTTCCTGTATAATATGGTGCGGGCCATTACCGGCACCGTGCTCTATGCCGCGGAGGGGAAGCTGACGCCGGAGGACATCCCGGTGATCCTCCGCAGCGGCAACCGGACCCTGGCGGGCCCCACGGTGCCCCCCGGGGGCCTGTATCTCACAAAATTATGGTATGAGGATGAACGGCTCAATGGCAATGGATGAGGAAAGACAAGTGAAGGAGCGGGAGGCGGCGGCCCCGGAGGAGACGGACCGCCTGCCCGTCCCGGCCGCCGGGACGCCGGCGGAAGGGGAGGCGCGCAAGCCGGAGCAGCGGCCCCGGTCCGGGGCCCCGGTCCGGCATCTGCCCCGGCTGCTGGCCCTGCTGGCGGTGGTGCTGGTGATCGTGGTGCTGACCACCATGGAGGACGGCAACCACTTCGTGGCGCTGCGCCGGTGGCTCATGTACGGGGACAGCGGCACCGGGGAGGATGAGTACGCCTATGTGGCGGACAGCAGCAACCGCTTCGCCCTTCTGGGGGACGGCCTGCTGGTGGCCAACCAGAATACCATCCAGCTCCTGGATGACGACGGCACGATCCGGTACAGCCTTCCCGTCAGCATGACGTCGCCCGCGGTGTCCACCGGCGGCGGCATGGCGTCGGTGTGCGACGTGGGGGGCAGCAGGATCTGCCTTTTGGACGAGAGCGGCCTGCGGCGGGAGCTGAACACCTCCGGGGGCCTGCGCTACTACTCCGCCCGGCTCAACAGCTCCGGCTGGCTGGCGGTGACGGAAGAAAAAAACGGCTATAAGGCCTCGGTTTCCGTATATAATAGCAGCGGCGACCTGGCTTTCAGCTTTGATTCCTACGACAACTACATCAGCGACGCCCTGGTGACGGAGGACTGCCGCTCCGTGGTGGCGGTGGGCCTGGGGGCCCAGGACGGCGCCTTCGGCAGCACGCTGCTGGTCTACGACCTGTCCGAGGCGGCGCTGACGGCGTCCTGCCCCATCCGGGACGGCCTGGC
>CALXGG010000070.1 GCA_944387785.1 uncultured Oscillospiraceae bacterium
TCGACATCATGCGCTTCCTCTTCCAGTCCGGGGAGCGCAACCTCTCCAAGGAGGTCATCCTCTCCCGGGTCTGGGGCTACGACTCCGACGCGGTGGAGAACCATGTGGAGGTCTACATCGGCTTCCTGCGGAAGAAGCTGGCCAGCATCGGCTCCGACGTCCGCATCCAGACCGTCCGGCGGCTGGGGTACCACCTGGAGGCGGCGGGACATGATTAAAAAGCTGCGCTTCAAGTTCGTCCTCGTCAACATGAGCATCGCCACCCTCCTGCTGGCCGTCATTTTGGGCCTGGTGTTCTACTTCACCCGGGCCAGCCTGGAGGCGGAGAGCATCCGCATGATGCAGGGCATCGCCGCCCAGCCCTTCCATGTGAGCCTGCCCGACGAGCTGGGGGAGGACGTGCGTCTGCCCTTCTTCACCATCCAGCTGGGCCCCGGCGGGGAGCTGGCGGCCACCGGCGGCGGGTACTACGACCTCTCCGACGGCGCCTTCCTCCGGGACCTGGTAGACACCGTCTTTGCCTCTCCCAAGCGGCTGGGGGTCATCGAGGAGTACGGCCTGCGCTACTACCGCTCCGACCTGCCGGTGAGCCAATGCCTGGTGTTCTCCGACATGTCCAGCGAGAAGGCCACCCTGGAAAGCCTCACCAGGACCTGCCTCCTCATCGGCG
Source organism: uncultured Oscillospiraceae bacterium (assembly GCA_944387785.1). GTDB lineage: Bacteria > Bacillota > Clostridia > Oscillospirales > Oscillospiraceae > Pelethomonas. The sequence goes on from CALXGG010000070.1 coordinate 671, forward strand.
GGCTGGGGTTCCTGCTGTTCCTGGGGGTCAGCATCCTGCTCTCCCGCTGGGCGGTGCGGCCGGTGGAGCGGGCCTGGAAGCAGCAGCGGCAGTTCGTGGCCGACGCCTCCCATGAGCTCAAGACCCCCCTGACGGTGATCATGACCAGCGCCGAGCTGGCCCAGAGCCCGGACTACGGCCGGGAGGAGCGGCAGCGCTTCCTGGAGGGCATCCTCACCATGTCCCGGCAGATGAAGGGGCTCATCGAGGAGATGCTCCAGCTGGCCCGGGCGGACCAGGCGGACACCCAGGCGGCCTTCGCCCCGGTGGCCCTCAGCCGCCTGGTGTCCGACGCCCTGCTGCCCTTTGAGCCCGTGTTCTTCGAGGCGGGGCTGGCCCTGGAGGCGGACGTGGCGGAGGACATCCAGGTCAGCGGCAACGCCGCCCAGCTGCGGCAGGTGGTGGAGATCCTCCTGGACAACGCCCGGAAGTACTCCCGGGCCGGGGGCAGCACCCAGGTGTCCCTGTCCCGGCCCCGGCGGGGCCGGTGCCTCCTCACCGTGGCCAACCAGGGGGAGCCCCTCTCCGACCAGGCCCTGCAAAACATCTTCAAGCGCTTCTACCGGGCGGACCCCGCCCGCAGCCGCACCGGCAGCTTTGGCCTGGGGCTGGCCATCGCCGAGACCATCGTCACCCGCCACCACGGCAGGATCTGGGCGGAGAGCCGGGAGGGGCGCAATCTCTTCCATGTGGAGCTGCCCTGCGGCTGAGAGCCCTTTCCTTCCCGCGCCGTCCGCGCGGCGGCCCGCTGAAGCGGGCCGCCGCGTTTTTTCCGGCCGCCGCCCGTTCCTTTCAGGGCCGTTTCAGCACCGGGGGCTATAATAGCCGCGATACCAGCCCGGCGGCGCCGGGCGCAAAGCAAGGAGGTCAACCATGATCACAGTGGAGCATCTCACCAAGTGTTATGGTGACTTCATGGCGGTAGAGGACCTGTCCTTCTCCATCGAGGAGGGCCACGTCTACGGCTTCCTGGGCCCCAACGGGGCCGGGAAGTCCACCACCATGAACATCATGACCGGCTGTCTCTCCGCCACGGCGGGCCATGTGCGGATCGACGGCCACGATATTTTCGAGGAGCCCGGCAAGGCCAAGCGCCTCATCGGCTACCTGCCGGAGCAGCCGCCCCTCTACATGAACGAGACGCCGGAGGAGTACCTCCGGTTCGTGGGGGAGGCCAAGGGCCTCCGGGGCCGGGAGCTGGCGGAGCAGATCGCCTCCGTCATAGAGCAGACCCGGATCGCCGACGTGAAGCACCGCTCCATCGCCGCCCTCTCCAAGGGCTACCGGCAGCGGCTGGGCATCGCCCAGGCCCTGCTGGGCAACCCCAGGGTCATCATCCTGGACGAGCCCACCGTGGGCCTGGATCCCCTCCAGATCATCGAGATCCGGGACCTCATCAAGCAGCTGGGGCAGAGCCACACGGTGGTCTTCAGCTCCCACATCCTCTCTGAGGTCCAGGCCATCTGCGACCAGATCCTCATCATCGCCCGGGGGAAGCTGGTGGCCTTCGGGGAGCCGGCGGAGCTGGAGCGGCAGCTCCTCTCCCCCAGCGAGATCACCCTCACCGCCGAGGGGACGGCCCAGGAGGTCCGGGACCTGGCCGCCGGCGTCCCCCATGTCACCGACGTGGCCGTGACGGCGGAGGAGCCGTCCCTGGCCACCGCCCGGGTCCATACCGACGCCGAAGATATCCGCGACACCTCCCGGGCCCTCTTCTTCGCCTTTGCCGGGGCGGGGAAGGCCATCGTGGAGATGTCCCTGAAGCGGGCCAACCTGGAGGACATCTTCCTGGAGCTGACGGAGGCCCCCCCCGGAGGCGGAGGCCCCGGAGGGCGCCTATGACGCCGCCGGCAGCCTTCCGGACGCCGGCGATGATGAGGAAAGAGAGGAGGGCAGCGACCAATGACCGCCGTATGGAAGCATGAACTGAAAAACTATTTCCACTCCCTCACCGCCTATGTGTTCGGGGCCTTTCTGCTGGCCTTCACCGGCATCGGCGCCATGCTCTACAACATCCAGGCGGCGGTGAGCAACTTCGAGTACGTCCTGAGCTTCTGCAGCCTGGTGTTCGTGGTGATCGTCCCGGTCCTCACCATGCGGGCCATCGCCGAGGAGCGCCGGCAGAAAACCGACCAGCTGCTCTACTCCCTGCCCATCACCACCCTCCAGGTGATCCTGGGCAAGTACCTGGCCCTGCTGGCGGTGTACCTGATCCCCCTGTGCGTCATCTCCCTCTACCCCCTGGTCTTTGCCCAGTACGGCGAGGTGTGCCTGCGCACCGCCTACGGCTCCATCCTGGCCTTCTTCATCCTGGGGGCGGCCCTCATCGCCGTGGGGGTGTTCATCTCCTCCCTGACGGACAACCAGGGCATGGCCGCCGGCATCGGCGTGGCGGTGATATTGCTGAACTATTACAGCGTCAGCCTCTCGGAGTACGCCTCCGCCACCGCCGCCGGCTCCGCCGTGGCCCTGGCGGTGCTGGCCCTGCTGCTGGGCCTGGTGATCCGCTGCCTGACCCGGAACGGCAATGTGGCCTACTGGGTGAGCTTCCTCCTGATCCTGGCCATCACCGCCCTCTATGTGGTGGACAGCTCCGCCTTCGAGGGGCTGCTGCCGGACATCATGGCAAAGCTCTCCCTCTTCGAGCGTTTCAACACCTTCGTCAACGGCGTGTTCGACATGACCGCCATCGTGTTCTATCTCACCGTCATCGTCTTTTTCCTGTTCCTGTCGGTGCAGTCCCTGGAGAAAAGGAGGTATAACTGATGAAGCTGCCGAAAGCCTCCCAGGCCCCGGACAAGGGGCCCCGGAGCCGGGTGGCCCTTCAGGGCGGGGCCTACTCCCTCATCATCACCGCTATCGTCCTGGCCCTGCTGGTGGTGGTGAACGTCTTCGCCTCCGCCCTGCCCTCTACCCTCACCAAGTATGACATCAGCGCCTCCCAGCTCTACTCCGTCACCAGCAACACCAAGGCGGTGGTGAACGCCCTCACCCAGGACGTCACCATCTACTGGATCGTCCAGGCCGACCAGGAGGACCAGATCCTGGAGAACCTGCTGGACAAGTACGAGAGCCTCTCCGACCACATCCAGGTGGTGAAGAAGAACCCGGACGTCTACCCCACCTTCGCCCAGCAGTACACCGACGAGACGGTGGAAAACAACAGCCTGGTGGTGGAGGCCGGGGACCGCTACCGGTACATCGCCCTGGACGACATCTACCTCTATGAGACGGATATGTACAGCTACACCACCTACCTGGACTCCTTTGACGGCGAGGGCGCCATCACCTCCGCCATTGACTATGTGGTCAGCGAGGAGCTGCCCCAGATCTACCTCCTGGAGGGCCACGGCGAGGCGGAGCTGCCCGCCACCTTCAGCGACCAGATCGAAAAGGAGAACATGGAGCTCCACACCATCTCCCTGCTCACCGCCGACGCCATCCCCGAGGACGCGGACTGCGTCATGATCTACGCCCCCGCCACCGACATCTCCCAGGAGGAGGCGGACATGCTGGCGGAGTACGCCGACGGCGGCGGGAAGCTGCTGGTGATGGCGGGCCCCTCCCAGGAGGATGACCTCGCCAACCTGTACGGCCTCCTGGCCGGCTACGGCGTCACCGCCGAGGAGGGCATCGTCATCGAGGGCGACCGGGAGCACTATGCCTTCCAGTCCCCCTTCGCCCTGATGCCGGACATGGCCGAAAGCGACGTCACCGACGCCCTCATCGAGGAGGGCTACTACCCCATCCTGCCCATCTCCCGGGGCCTCACCGTAACGGACGAGACCTCCGCCACGGCCCTGCTCACCACCTCCGACGCCGCCTTCAGCAAGCTCTCCGGCTACGAGATGGCCACCTATGAGAAGGAGGAGGGGGACATCGACGGCCCCTTCGCCCTGGCGGTGTCCATCGACTGCGGCAGCGGCGGGCGGATCATCTGGTTCGCCTCCTCCAGCTTCCTGGACGACGTGTACAACGCCTACTCCTCCGGGGCCAACGTGAACCTGGCCATGAACGCCCTCTCCGCCATGATCGGGGAGAGCGAGGCCATGGCCATCCGCAGCAAATCCCTGAACTACAACTACCTGACCATCAGCGACTCCACCTCCTCCCTGCTGAAAACGCTGATGATCGGGGCGCTCCCCGTGCTGTACCTGGGCGTGGGGATCGCCGTGGTGCTGGTGAAAAGGAGGCGTCAGAATGAAGCGGTATAAACGGGCGGGCATCCTGCTGGGGGTGCTGGTCGTCGCCTGCGCGGTGACCTTCGCCGTCAGCAAATACGAGGAACACAAGGAGCTTATCAGCGCCAGCGACGCCATCGTCCTGGAGGTGTCCGGCGAGGACGTCCAGGCCCTCTCCTGGGAGTGCGGCGAGACCGCCTTCGCCTTCCACCGGGACGAGGCGCAGGCCTGGCTCTATGACGAGGACGAGACCTTCCCGGTGGACCAGGAGGCCATCGCCGATCTGCTGGAGCCCTTCCAGGCCTTCGGCGCCGCCTTCACCATCGAGGAGGCGGAGGACTACGGGCAGTACGGCCTGGACGACCCGGTGTGCACCGTCCGCCTCTCCACGGCGGGCCAGGACTATGAGATCCTGGTGGGGGATTACAGCGCCATGGATTCCCAGCGCTATGTCTCCACCGGCGACGGCAACGTCTACCTGATCCGGGAGGGTCCCCTGGAGACCTTCTCCGTGACCCTCAGCGACCTTCTGGACCGGGATGATATCCCGGTGTTCGAAACGGTCAGCCGCATCGCCTTCTCCGGCGGGGACGCCTATGAGATCACCTACGAGGAGGAGGGCGGCCCCAGCTACCGGGAGGAGGATGTGTACTTCACCCAGCGGGATGGGGAGACCCTGCCCCTGGATCCCGACAAGGTGGAGGATTACCTCCAGGACATCCGGTTCATGGACACCACCGACTATGTGACCTACAACGCCGCGGAGGCGGACCTGTCTGCCTGGGGCCTGGACGACCCGGAGCTGACCGTCACGGTGGACTACACCGCAGAGGATGAGGACGGCGGCGAGGTGTCCGGCACCTTCGTCCTCAGCGTCAGCCGGGATCCGGAGGAGCTGGCCGCCCTGGCGGAGGCCGGAGAGGCTGATGAGGCGGCCTCCGGGGACGCCGAGGAGGAGATCACCGCCTACGCCCGGATCGGGGACTCCTCCATCGTCTACCAGATCCCCGCCGATGACTACACCGCCCTCATGGCCGCCTCCTATGACGACCTGCGCCACAGCGAGGTGCTGCCGGCGGAGGCGGAGGACGTGACCGCGCTCTCTGTCACCCTGGACGGCCAGACCTACACCATCACCTCCCACACTGATGGGGAGAGCCGCAGTTACTACTACCAGGAGGAGCTGGTGGATCTGGCCGACGTCCAGAGCGCCCTCACGGGCCTCACCGCCGACAGTTTTACCGATGCGTCCGCCTCCGGGAAGCGGGAGATCCGCCTGGTGCTGACCCTGGACCGGGAGGGGGACCCCACTGTGGAGATCGACCTCTACCAGTATGACGGCAGCTTCTGCCTGGCCCAGGTGGACGGCAAGAGCGTGGCCCTGGTGGCCCGCGGCGACGCCGTGGACCTGGTGGAAGCCGTCAATGCCATCGTGCTCAACTGACGCGCCCCAGGCGGGGCCGCAGCGAACGAAAAAAGCCCCCGCCGGACAGCTGTCCGGCGGGGGCTCCCGCTTTTCCGGCAAAGGGCGTCAGTCGAACTTCCGGTCGTAGAGCAGGGCGGCGATGAGCACCACCAGCACCGAGCCGGCGTTATGTACCAGGGCGCCGGTGGTGGGGGTGAGCCAGCCCGCCAGGGAGGCCAGGATAGCGAAGAAATTGATGCACAGGGACAGCAGGATGCTCCCCTTGATGGTCTTTACCGTGCCGTTGGACAGGCGCTTGAGATAGGGGATCCTGGCGATGTCGTCGCTCATGAGGACGATGTCCGCCGCCTCCACGGCGATGTCGCTGCCCAGGCCGCCCATGGCCACGCCCACCGACGCCGTCTTGAGGGCCGGCGCGTCGTTGACGCCGTCGCCGATCATACACAGGGTCCTCCCCTCCTGCTGCAGCTGCACGATTTGGGAGACCTTCTCCTCCGGCAGCAGGTCGGCGCGGACCTGGCGGATCCCCACCTTCCCCGCGAAATAATCGGCGGTGCGGCGGTTGTCGCCGGTGAGCAGCACGGCGTCGGTATGGGTCTTGCGGAGCTCCTCCACCATGCCCTTCCCGTCGGGGCGCAGCACGTCGGACATGGCGATCACACCGGCGCAGCCCCCGTCCACGGCGACGATCACCGAGGCCTTGCCCTGGCTGCGGAGGGCCTCCAGGGCGTCGTGGGCCTCCTGGGGGATGGCGATGCCCCGGCCCGTCAGGTATTTCTCGCTGCCGCAGTGCAGCGTTTTGCCGGAGATCCTGGCGCGGATGCCCTTGCCCGCCTCCATCTGGAAATCCGTTACCGCCGTCAGCGCCGCGCCCCTCTCCTTGGCATAGGCCACGATGGCCTTCCCCAGGGGATGCTCGCTCATGGCCTCCGCCGAAGCCGCCAGCGCCAGCAGCGCGTCCGCCTCCAGGCCCTGCCGGAAAGGCACCACGTCGCTGACCTCCAGGCGGCCGTAGGTGAGGGTACCGGTCTTGTCAAAGGCGACGGTGTCCACCTTGCCCATGTTCTCCAGGGCCTCGCCGGACTTGATGATCACACCGTGCTTGGTGGCCTGGCCGATGGCCGCCATGATGGCCGTTGGCGTGGCCAGCACCAGGGCGCAGGGGCAGAACACCACCAGCACCGTGACGCCCCGGACCAGATCCCCGGTGACGAAATAGGCCACCAGTGCGATCAGCAGGGCCACCGGCACCAGCCAGGAGGCCCAGCGGTCGGCGATGCGGGCCATGGGCGCTTTCTTGTTCTCCGCCTCCTGGGTCAGGCGGATCAGCTTCTGGAGTGTACTGTCCGCTCCCACCTCCGTGGCTCGGATATCCACCGCGCCGAAGCGGTTGGTGGCGCCGCAGAACACGCTGTCCCCTACCTCCTTATCCACCGGCAGGGACTCGCCGGTGATCACCGCCTGGTCCACCGAGGTGGTGCCCTGGACGATCTCGCCGTCCACCGGCACCGTCTCGCCGGGCAGGATCCGGAGGATGTCCCCCTTCCAGATCTGGTCCGCCGGGATCATCTCCTCCCTGCCGTCCCGGATACGGCGCCCCTGGGTGGGGGCCAGGCTGATGAGCTTCCTCAGCCCCTTCTTGGCCCGCTCCGTGGTCTTTTCCTCCAGGATGGCGCCCACCGCCATGATGAAGGCCACTTCCCCTGCCGCGAAAATATCGCCGATGGCCAGGGCCGCCACCATGGCAATGGTAATGAGCAGGGCGGAATTGATCTTGGATACGCCCTTCAGGAAAATCACCCGCCAGAAGGCCAGATAGGCCAGGGGGATGCCGCAGATGACTACGCTCACCCAGGCCGGGTCCACCGGAAAGGGCGTATCCGTCAGCATGAGCGCCAGGCTGATCACCAGAAAGATGCCGCCTACCACCGTCATCAGCGTCCCGCCGAGAAAGTCGGATACCCGTTTCAGCATGCAGAAGCCTCCCTTGCCGGCTATTCCAACGCCCCGCAGAGGGCTCGCATCCTCCCGGGCCTGCCGGCACAATCAATTTGCTATCTTACAAATAATATGTTATCATACATATTGTTCTATATTGATTATAGGGGCGCATCCCGTCCCCCGCAACAGATGATCCCGCCCCTCTGTGCGGTACGGAACAAAAACCGGAAATTATACAGGAGGTCCCCCATGGACAGACGGCAGCAAAAGACCCGGGCAGCGATCTTCAGCGCCTTCAGCGCCCTGCTCTCCCGGAAACGCTATGACAAGATCACCGTCCAGGACATCATCGACGAGGCCAATGTGGGCCGCACTACCTTTTACGCCCATTTCCAGACCAAGGATGACCTGCTCAAGGAAACGTGCACCGACATTTTCGAACACGTCATTTCCGGCAGCCTGATGATGGAGGGTTCCCATGATTTTTCCCTCTCCGGCGGTTCCCCCCAGGCAGTCCTCACCCACATCCTGTACCATCTGCGGGACAGCAAGAAAAACATCATCGGGATCCTCTCCTGCGAGAGCGGCGACCTGTTCCTCCAGTACTTCAAGACCTATCTCAACCGCCTTCTCAGCCAGTGGATCCCCCAGCCCCAGCAGCCGCCCCTCTCCGGCGTGCCCCGGGAGTTCCTCATCGACCACGTCTCCGGCAGCTTTGTCAATATGGTCCAGTGGTGGATCCGCAACAACCTCCGGCAGGCCCCCGAGGAGCTGTCCGGCTATTTCTGGGCCGTCACCGGCCCCATCCTGGAGGGTCAGCCCTCCAATATCCAGTCCCTTTGAGGCCGCGGAAACGGCGGGGAGCCAAAGGCTCCCCGCCGTTTTTTGCCCTCCGGCGCCCCGGGCCGCGTTGGCGCCGCCATTTTTCGATAAAAAGCGTCCTCTTCATCGAATATCTCTATTTGAATTTTGCTCCTGTACCTGCTATGATAAAGGACTGCATAGAAATATCAAACACAGTGCGACGATAGAGAAATACTATGAATCGACCGATCATCCTGTCTGTTCAGAACCTTACCAAGAGCTTCGGCCATATCCGGGCCCTGGACGGCGCCTCCCTGGAGGTCCGGGAGGGGGCCATCACCGCCATCGTGGGGGACAACGGCTCCGGCAAATCCACCCTCATCAAGATCCTCTCCGGGAACCTGCGGCCGGACGGCGGCGCCATCCGGGTGGGGGACAACACCTGTGCCGGCCTTACCATCCCCCAGGCCATGGCCCTGGGGATCCGGACGGTATACCAGGACCTGGCCCTGGACAACTACAAAAACAGCGTGGACAACATTTTCCTGGGCAGTGAGCCCATGCGGGGGCCCTTCCTGGACCGCTCCGCCATGCGGCGGGAGGCGGAAGCGCTGCTGGCGGACATCCATGTGGTGATCCCGGACCTGACGGAGCCGGTGGGCAGCCTTTCCGGCGGGCAGCGCCAGGGCGTGGCCATCGCCCGGGCCCTCCGGCGGCCGGGAAAGCTGCTGCTGCTGGACGAGCCCACCGCCGCCATGGGCATCCAGGAGAGCCACAGCACCCTGGAGATGCTGGCGGGGCTCCGGCGGCGGGGCATGACCCAGCT
>CALXGG010000071.1 GCA_944387785.1 uncultured Oscillospiraceae bacterium
GCCATATGGATGGCGTCCATCAGATCCTGGTCGTTGGCGGAGCCCTCGTACCGGGCCATGGTGAAGCAGGCGTTGTGGCAGCAGATACAGGGCTTGATGTCCTCCTCCCGCTCCTCCATGAGCTTGGTGACCCAAGCGGAATCGGTGAGGAACTGCCGGGCCACACCCATGGCGTCGATCTTCCCCGCTGCGATGGCGGCGGCGCCGTCCTCCGGGTTCATGCGGCCGGCGCAGACCACCGGGATGTCCACAAACTTCTTGATGTGGGCCACGTCCTCCAGGTTGCAGTTGAGGGGCATGTAGGCCGGGGGATGGGCCCAGTACCAGGCGTCGTAGGTGCCGTTGTCGCAGTTGAGCATGTCATAGCCCGCGTCCTGGAGGAACTTGGCGGCGATCTCCGACTCCGCCATATCCCGGCCTACCTCCTCGTAGTCGTCCCCCTCCTCGGGCAGGGCGCCTTTCCGGAAGCCCTTGGTCTTGGACACCACGGAGTAGCGCAGGGACACGGGGAAGTCCTGGCCGCAGCGTTCCTTGATGGCCTTGACGATGTCGGCGGCGAAACGGTAGCGGTTCTCCAGGCTGCCGCCGTACTCGTCGGTGCGCTGGTTGGTGTATTTGGTGGCGAACTGGTCCAGGGTGTAGCCCTCGTGGACTGCGTGGACCTCGATGCCGTCCACCCCCGCGTCCATACAGAGCTTGGCGGTGCGGGCAAAGGCCTCCACGATCTGGTCGATCTCCTTCACCGTCAGGGGACGGGAGTACACGTCATCCGCCCAGCGGTTGGGGGTGGCGGAGGCGCTGGCGGTGATCCAGTCCATGTCGAAGATGGGCTTGCCCAGGGTGCCCAGCACCTTGTTCTGGAGCATCTTCACCATCAGGTCGTTGATGGCCATGGCCCGGCCAAAGCCGGCGGTGATCTGGATAAAGAGCTTGGCGCCGGTCTTGTGGAACTCCTCCATATAGGCCTTGAGGGCCTTGAACTTACCGGTGTTCTGGTACAGCCAGCGGCCGCCCATGGGGTCCCGGATGGGGGCGATGCCCGGCAGGATCAGCCCCGCGTTGTTCCGGGCCCGCTCCAGCAGGAAGCGGGCCGCCTCCTTGTCAAAATGGTTGGGCTCCATCCAGCCGAAGATGGAGGTGCCGCCCATGGAGGTCAGGACGATGCGGTTCTTGATCTCCACATTGCCGATCTTCCAGGGGGTGAACAGTGGCTCGTAGGCTTTCTTCATCGTGTCTCTCCTTCCCGTTTATTCCGCGTCGTCCACGGTGACCGTGCCGTCCGCGGCTAAATCGATCATCATACCATCCCGCACATAGTCCAGGAACTCCTCCCCCAGGCAGTCCACCACCGGCATCACCGCGTCGGTCCAGTTGGCCGCCAGGATGGACCCGGAGGCCGCCAGGGAGTCGATGGGCTTGGAGAAGAGCATGCAGGCGGGCTGCTTGCCCAGGGCGCAGGCGGTGTAGAGCACCATGCCGCCGGTGGTGGAGCCGATGGTCTCCGGCAGGCACAGGGCCTTGCCGAGCATGGGCTTTTTATAGAGGTCGGGGTTGTTCTGGTCCCCGCACTTCACCTGCTTGTCCCCAAACATCAGGGCCATCTGGTAGCTGGCCAGGGTGTTGAGCCCGCCGTGGGACACAAGGGCGGGGGCCTTGGCCGCGCCGGGGGTCACCACCCGCCCCTTGAATACTCTGCTCATATCACTTTCCCTCCTTGGTGATCTTGGCCAGGATCTCCTCCTCGGAGTAGAACCGGGCGCTGGAATAGGTCCGCAGCTTGTTGGACGAGGTGATGACCGGCATCTTCTTGGACAGAGGGTTGTTCATGTACATCAGGGGGCAGATGGTGCTGAGGATCACCCCCGTGGCCCTGAGGCGGCCGGCGTAGGCAGTCTTGTTGAACTCCTTCACCACCCCCGGGGCGGAGGTGAACACCGTGGGGATCAGGACCTTCTTGTTGCCGGCGGCCCTGAGGCCCTCCTCCACCCGCACCGTCCAGTCCTTCAGCTGGCTGAGGGTCATGTGGGGGCAGCCCATGAAGCAGAGCTTGGGCACGGCGTCCAGGTCCTTCCAGATGCAGGGATAGCCATTCCGGACCCGCTCCAGCTCCCCGTCGTCCACCACATACACCGGGGCGTTCTCCCGGATGAGGCTCTCGCCCTCATCCACCGCCTCCGGGGTGAGATGCTCGATGTGGTAGAGCCCCACGGAGCCGTTGGAGGCGCAGGCGGCGCCGAAATCCTTCAGGTAGGTACAGGCGGCTTCGTCGAGCTCCGTTCCCAGCCACTTGTCCAGGCCCCGGACGAAGGGCACCTTCTCCAGCACCTTCATGCCCACGGCAGAGCCCAGGAGCTGGGCGTCCGGCAGCTTGGAGGTCCGCACCTCCACGATCCAGTCCGCCTTCCGGCCGTCGTCGGTGAGGAGGCCGAACTCCGGCACGAACCCGGCGATGGAGCCCATGAGCTCGATGATGCCGGAGTTGCGGTTGCAGCGGGCCCCCAGGACGCTGTTGGCGTAGACCACCGCGGAGGATTCCGCCCAGGAGAGGATCTCCCCCCGCTTGGGCACGTTCCCCGCCTGGGGCAGGTAGCAGGCGCAGGTGTAGGCGTTTTTGTCCATAAGGCCCAGCTGCCGCAGCTGCTCCTCATAGCGCTCCTGCTGGCTGTACATGAATTTGAAAACCACATTCTGCAAAAACGAGGACGGGATGTTTTTATCCAGGGGCCGAGGATCCGCCGAAAAGGGCTGCTTGCTCACCGCCCCTGCCGCCAGCAGCTGATCATAAAGCTCGTACACCGGCTTCATCACGCCGATGCCAAAGCTGATGACCGTATGGCCGTATTGGCTGGTGACCGGCACCATCCGCTCCGCGCCGAAGGCCTCGCCGTACATGACCAGGGTCCTGACCACCTTGGCCATGGTCTCCCCCTGCTGGCCGTCCAGCAGGGCCTGCTGATCCTTGGTAAGAATCATCGCTAACCTCTCCTTTTTCCGCCGGCGGTCCGCCGGCTGTCTCTCGTGCCTGTACGCTGGCACCAGTATACCACAGATGTTCCCGGGATACAAAGGAAAAGAGGCAAGATCTCCCTGCCCTGGACAATATTTTTTGCCGCCGCCCTTTCTTTGTTGGTTTTTTCATATAGCGCGGATCTACCGGCGTTCTGTATTTGTAAAATCTATTATTGAATTTCATTGTGGTTTGTGATACACTCCAGCTGTTTGGCAATGGGTCCTTTTTTGTCAAACGCCCGTATTTGTTACAAAATCATTTTATTTAGGAAGGATTGTGTACAGATGAAGAAGCTGACCGCTCTGCTCCTGGTCCTGGCCATGGTCTTTGCCCTGGCCGCCTGCGGGACCACGACGGACAACAACAGCGGCAACAACGCCGTGAACAACACCGCCGACAACACCAACGATACCGCCGGCAATGAGGGGGAAAACGAGACGCCCTCCCTCTCCGGCACCATGAAGGTGGTGGCCACCAGCGAGAGCTATGTGACCCTTTTCGACAAGTTCACCGAGGAGACCGGCGTGACCGTGGAGCTGCTCTCCATGTCCTCCGGCGAGGTCCTCTCCAAGCTGCGGGCCGAGGGCGGCACCCCCTCCGCCGACCTGTGGTTCGGTGGAGGCATCGACGCCTTCATGAGCGCCAAGGAGGACGGGCTCCTGGAGCAGGTGAACTTTGACGCTTCCGCCGACCTGGCCGCCGAGTACAAGGACAGCGAGAACTACTGGTTCTCCAAGGGCATCACCATCGTGGGCTTCCTGCTCAACAACACCCTGATGAACGAGCTGAGCCTCACCGCCCCCGCCAGCTGGAGCGACCTGCTGGACGAGTCCTACGCCGGCGAGATCATCATGTCCAACCCCGCCGTGTCCGGCACCAACTACGCCGTGGTCAACGCCCTGCTCCAGACCATGGGCGAGGAAGAGGGCTGGAACTATTTCAACGGCCTCAACAGCAACATCGCCTACTACGCCAAGCGGGGCTCCGATCCCTCCAACAAGGTCATCAGCGATGAGTACGCCATCGGCATCACCTACATCGACGGCACCATCGAGGCCCTGCTGGAGGACTACGACGTGACCATCGTCTACCCCGAGGACGGCATCCCCTGGGTCCCCGAGGGAGTGGCCGTGTTCAAGAACGCGGAGAACGTGGACGCCGCCAAGTACTTCGTGGAGTGGCTCTTCAGCAACGACGAGAACCTGCAGCTGCTGGCCGAGATCGACCAGAAGACCAGCGTGAAGGCCATCAAGCCCACCATGGAGGGCATTGAGCTGGGGTACGACACCGGCATCCTCATGACCGAGGACCTGTCCCTGTTCGGCAGCGAGCGGGAGAACATCCTGGCCCAGTTCGAGACCCTGATGGGCGACAAGGCCGCCGATGAATAAGCGGCAGCCGCAGCCAGCCGGAAAAAGGGCATCCCTGAGGGATGCCCTTTTCGGCGTTTCCTCCGCTTCTTCCCCCATGGATAAAAAAAGCGGAGGGCTGCTGCGCTGCAGGCTGGGGACGGCGGCGGACCGGCTGATCCTGCTGCTCCTGCTGGGGGCCGTGTGCCTTTTCGTCCTGTGGCCCATGGCGTGCATCCTCCTGCGGAGCCTGGGGGACGGCGAGGGAGGCTTCTCCCTGGCGGCCTACACTGAGGTGTGGCAGCGCTACCGGGGGAACCTCTGGAACAGCGTCTTTGTGGGCGTCCTCTCCTCCCTGCTCTGCACCCTCTTCTCCACCGCCGCCGCCATCTTCATCGCTACCCGGAAGGGCTGGGTGAAGGCGGTCTGCATGGCCCTCCTTCTCATCACCATGGTGTCCCCGCCCTTCGTGTCCTCCCTGGCCTATATCCAGCTCTACGGCCGCCGGGGCTGGATCACCTACCGGCTGCTGGGCCTGAGCTGGGACCCCTATAACTGCTGGGGCGTCATCTGGATGCAGAGCATCTCCTTCGTCCCTCTCAACGCCCTGCTCCTTATCGGCATCCTCACCAAGCTGGATACCGGCAGCCTCCAGGCCGCCCGGGACCTGGGGGCAAAGCCCGCCGCCATCCTGCGGGACATCGTCCTGCCCCTGATGGGGCCGGGGATCCTGGTGTCCCTGCTGCTGTCCTTCATCCGCTCTCTCGCGGACTACGGCACCCCGGTGATCATCGGCGGGCGCTTCAGCACCATCGCCTCGGAGATCTATCTCCAGCTGGTGGGCTACTCCGACCTGGAGAAATCCTCCGCCATGAACATGTTCCTCCTCCTCCCCGCCATTGCCGCCTTCTTTCTCTACCGCTACCTTATGGGCCGCTCCGACAAGCTCGCGGAGGGGAGCCGCTCCCGGCAGGGCCGGCTGGAGCTGTCCCTCTCCCGGTGCGGGGCGGCGGGGATCATCATTATCGCCGTAAGCCTTCTGTTTTTCCTCATGATGGTCCTCCAGTACGGCTGCATCTTCCTCTCCGGGTTCCTGAAAAGCACCAAGGGGGTCTACTCCTTCACCCTGCGCAACTGGGAGGAGCTGTGGCGGCTGGACACCGCCACTATGGTGCGAAGCGTGGTCTACGCCCTCATCGTGTCCCTGGCGGGGACCCTCTTTGCCATGCTCTTCGCCTACTACATGGAACGGCGAAAAGTGCCCTTCCACAGCTTCTTTGACTGCCTGGCCACCCTGCCCTATATGCTGCCGGGGACCTGCTTCGGCATTGGCTACATCCTGGCCTTCAATCATGAGCCCCTGAAGCTCACCGGCACGGCGGTGATCGTGCTGGCCAATATGCTCTTCAAGCAGCTGCCCACCGCCACCAAGATCTGCTCCGCCTCCCTCACCCAGGTGCCCCTGGCTCTGGAGCGCTCCGCCCGGGATCTGGGGGGCGGGCAGCTGGCGGTGCTGCGGGACGTGATCCTCCCCAGCCTCCGCCCCGCCTTCCTCAGCTGCTTCGTCTACAACTTCTCCAGCAGCATGACCACCGCCGGGGCCATCATCTTCCTCATCAACCCCGGGAAGAAGCTGGCGGTGTTCAAGCTCTTCGACGCGGTGTACACCGGGGACTACGCTGTGGCCTCCCTCATCGCCAGCGTCATCATCGTCATCGTCCTGGCCGTGGAGGGCCTGGCCTATCTCATCACCTGGAAGGGAGGAAAGCGCCGTGTATCTTGAGCTGTCCCATCTGAAAAAAAGCTTTGGGGAGAAAACCGTGGTGCGGGACCTCTCCCTGTCCCTGGAGCGGGGGGAGCTGCTGTGCATCCTGGGCTCCTCCGGCTGCGGCAAGACCACCACGCTGAACATGATCGGCGGCTTCCTGGCCCCCGACGGCGGCCGGGTGCTCCTGGACGGGGAGGACATCACCGCCATCCCTCCGGAGCGGCGGCCGGTGACCACCGTGTTCCAGTCCTACGGCCTCTTCCCCCATATGACCGTGCTGCAGAACGTCCTCTACGGCCTCAAGTTCCAGCGCATCCGCCGCGGCGAGGCCCGGGAAAAGGGCCTTCGCTACCTGGACATGGTGGGCCTTTCCGACTACGCCGGGGCCTATATCCACGAGATCAGCGGCGGCCAGCAGCAGCGGGTGGCCCTGGCCCGGGCATTGATCGTGGAGCCCAAGCTGTGCCTGCTGGACGAGCCCTTCTCCAACCTGGACGCCGCCCTGCGCACCAGGATGCGCCAGGAGCTGAAAACCCTCCAGCGGGAGCTGGGCATGACCATGGTCTTCGTCACCCACGACCAGGAGGAGGCCCTGATCCTGGCGGACCGGATGGCCATTATGGAGGAGGGCCGGCTGGTCCAGTACGACAGCCCCCTGGCCATCTACCATCACCCCGCCAACGCCTTCGTGGCGGATTTCCTGGGCCTGGAGGACCTGGAGTGGCGCCGGGACGGCGCCCTCCTCAAGGTCATCCGGCGGGATACTAAGGAGGAAGCCTGATATGCTCATCGACATGCATCTTCACGAATGCACCTATTCCCTTGACAGCCGGATCAGCCTGGAGCAGATCGTGACCATCGCCCGGGAAAAGGGCCTGGACGCGGTGTGCATCACCGACCACGACAGCATGGGCCTGCGGGAGTACGCGGCGGAGTACGCCCGGAAAACCGGCTTCCCTATCTTCGTGGGGGTGGAATACTACTCCCTCCAGGGGGACATCACCGCCTGGGGCATCGACGACTTCCCCAGGGAGCGGATCGACGCCCAGCGCTTTATCGACCAGGTCAACGCCGCCGGCGGCTTCTGCGTGTCCTGCCACCCCTTCCGGAACAACAAACGGGGGCTGGAGGAAAACCTCCGGCGGGTCCGCGGCCTCCACGGCGTGGAGGTCCTCAACGGCAGCGCGGACATGGAAGCCAACCGCACCGCCCTGGGCTTCTGCCGGGAGCTGGGGCTCCAGGCCATCGGCGCCAGCGACGCCCACACCACCGAGCAGATCGGCAAGTATGTGACGTGGCTGCCGGAAAAGGTGACCACCCTGGAAGATTTCATCGCCCAGCTCCGCACCGTCCGCACCCGGCCGGCCATCTGGACCGGCAGCGGCTACGACGTGGTGGACACGTTCTGAACCTTCTGCCCGCACTTTGCAGCGGCGGACCCGCTGCCATAAAATCGTCTTTTGTCCCTTCCCTGAACGCCCGGCAGAACTGCTGCCGCCAAAAAGGCCGGATCCGCTGTGCGGATCCGCCCCTTTTCTTCCCTTGCAGTGGCGGAGAATATATGATATACTATACCGCAGTCTCAGGAGAGGAGGTGCTGCCATGGCGGAAAAAAGTGGGGTCAAGATCGCCGCCCAAAACCGGAAGGCCTTCCACGACTAC
Organism: uncultured Oscillospiraceae bacterium; assembly: GCA_944387785.1. GTDB lineage: Bacteria > Bacillota > Clostridia > Oscillospirales > Oscillospiraceae > Pelethomonas. The sequence goes on from CALXGG010000071.1 coordinate 7,790, forward strand.
TTTGTGGAGGACCGGTACGAGGCGGGGATCGAGCTCTTCGGCACCGAGGTCAAATCCATCCGGGCCGGGACGCTGAACCTGAAAGACTCCTACTGCATCGCCAAAAACGGGGAGATCTATATTTACGGCATGCACATCAGCCCCTATGAGCACGGCAATATCTTCAACAAGGACCCGGTGCGGCCCCGGCGGCTCCTGATGCACAAGCGGGAGATCAACCGCCTCCAGGCCTACGTCCAGCAGGACGGCATGGCCCTGGTCCCCCTGAGCGTCTATTTCAAGAACGCCCGGGTGAAGGTGGAGGTGGGCCTGTGCAAGGGCAAGAAGAACTACGACAAGCGGGAGGCTACCGCCAAGCGGGACGCCAAACGGGACATGGACCGGGCGATGAAAACCTATAACCGATAAAAGGAGACAATGCTATGAGCAATCCTGTTGTTATGTTCGAGCTGGAAAACGGCGAGGTCATGAAGGGCGAGCTGTACCCCGACAAGGCCCCCAACACCGTCAACAACTTCATTTCCCTGGCCAACAGCGGCTATTACGACGGCCTGACCTTCCACCGGGTGATCCCCGGCTTCATGATCCAGGGCGGCTGCCCCAACGGCAACGGCATGGGCGGCCCCGGCTATCAGATCCGGGGCGAGTTCGCCGGCAACGGCTTTGAGAAGAACGACCTCAAGCACACCCTGGGCGTCCTCTCCATGGCACGGGCCATGCACCCCGACAGCGCCGGCAGCCAGTTCTTCATTATGGTGGACGCCGCCCCCATCTGGACGGCCAGTACGCCGCCTTCGGCAAGATCACGGAGAACGTGGAGGCCGCCGTGGCGGTGTCCCGGGTGCCCCGGAACATGATGAACGACAAGCCCACCAAGCCTCAGGTCATCAAATCCGTCCGGGTGGACACCCTGGGCGAGGATTATCCCGAGCCCGAGAAGAAGTAAAGCCGCTGTGCTTTACAGGAAAGAAGGGACAGCATCATGACCATCGCGATCATTACCGGCGCCTCCGCCGGTTTGGGCGAGGAGTTCGCCCTGCGGCTGCGGGACTACTTCCCCCAGGTGGAGCAGGTATGGCTCATCGCCCGCCGCCGGGAGCGTCTGGAGGCCCTGGCCGGGAAGCTGAAGGGCGTGGAGAGCGTCGTCCTGCCGCTGGATCTCTGCGACAAAGGGAGCTTCGCCGTCCTGGCGGAAAAGCTGGCGGCGGAAAAGCCCCGGGTGGCGGTCCTCATCAACAACGCCGGCTGCGGTTATCTGGGCGATGTGGGCCAGGGAGATCTGGCCAGGCAGACTACCATGACGGATCTGAACGTCACCGCCCTGACGGCGGTGACCCATCTCACCATCCCCTACATGGCCTCCGGCAGCCGGATCATCAACGTCAGCTCTATCGCCTCCTTCTGCGCCAACGCCCACATGACGGTGTACAGCAGCACCAAGGCCTATGTCTCCAGCTTTACCCGGGGCCTGGCCTTTGAGCTGAAGAAAAAGGGCATCGCCGTCACCGCCGTGTGCCCCGGCCCCATGGCTACCGAGTTCCTGGACGTGGGCAACATCAAGGGCAATTCCAAGACCTTTGCCATCCTTCCCTACTGCGACCCCAAGAAGGTGGTGGCGGGGACTCTGGCGGCGGCGAAAGCGGGACGGGTGTTCTATACCCCCACCGCCTTTTACAAGTTCTACCGCACGGTGGCCAAGCTCCTGCCTCACGCCATCGTGGTGCATATGGCCAAGTGCTGACCATCGTTCACAAAAATTTGATTGCTTTCTCACGCGGACTGTGCTATGCTCAGTCCGCACCTATGGGGGTGTACCGGTTTCGACGGGGATGAGGAAGCGGGACAAGCGGGCGGATGCGCCCAGCATCCATAAAATGGGCAACTTATAAATTAAACAACAACAACACTGTTGCTGTCGCTGCCTAAGTAGGCGGCCGTCTGAACCGGAGAGGCCACAGGCCGGGGAAGGCGTCGTTAATGTGGCGTCCGTGAGGCGGGAAAGAGTTGACCTGCCCACGCATCATGACTCTCACCTGACCGGCAGGCGTGACGG
>CALXGG010000072.1 GCA_944387785.1 uncultured Oscillospiraceae bacterium
GCCAGTCGGCGTTGTTCACCATCTGGGCCTTGCCCTCGCCGAACTCGATGAACCGCTCCATCTGCTTCTTGAAGCAGGCGCAGTTGTGGGCGATGGTCTCCTTGGTCATCATGGTGCGCATATCGGTGCGGCCGGAGGGGTCGCCCACCATGCCGGTGCCGCCGCCGATGAGGGCGATGGGCTTGTTGCCCGCCATCTGCAGCCGCTTCATCAGGCACAGGGCCATAAAGTGGCCCACATGGAGGCTGTCGGCGGTGGGGTCAAAGCCAATATAGAAGGTGGCCTTGCCGTTGTCGATCATGGTGCGGATCTCTTCCTCGTTGGTCACCTGGGCGATGAGGCCCCGGGCCACCAGCTCGTCGTACAGTTTCATGGTGATTCTCCTTCTATTTCATAAATAATTTGCTTGTTCCTGGGAAGCCTGGGCCGCCCGGCCCCGGAGCACGTTGTAGCCCACCACGGACACGATGACGATCACCGCGCCCACCAGGGCCATGGAGCCCACCGCCTCCCGGTAAAACAGGGCCACCAGCAGCGGGTTGAGGACCGGCTCGATGCCGGAGATCAGGGAGGCGGTCACCGCCGGGGTGGTGCGCAGGCCGATGCACATAAGGATATAGGCGAGCCCCACCTGGAAGGCCCCCAGGATCACCACGCTGGTGATGGCCAGAGGGGTGAACGCCGTCTCCCGGAGCAGGAAGGGAAAGCCCAGCACCACGCTGAGCATATCCCCCCAGAGCACGGAGGAGATGGGATCCGCGTCCGGCAGGTCGTTGAGGAGGAACACGCCGGCGTAGCTGAGCCCGGAGAGCAGCGCCAGAAGGTTTCCCAGGGTGCCCCCCATCTCCAGGCTGTCCACAAAGAAGCACAGCACCCCCAGCAGGACCAGGGCGCAGGCGGTCAGATCCAGCTTTCCCGGCTTTTTCCGCCAGAACACCGCTGCCAGCAGGATCACGAAAATGGGGGCGGTGAACTGGAGGACGATGGTGTTGGCGGCGGTGGTGAGCTTGTTGGCCAGGGAGAAGAGCACATTGGTGCCGCATACGCTGAGGGACCCCAGGGCGATCCAGCGGTTCCAGCGGGGCCGGTGGCGGGTGAGGAGCAGGTAGCCGCCCACCACCAGCACGGAGACGATGTTCCGGGCGCTGTTGATGCTCATGCCGTTCCAGGGGATGACCTTGATACACAGGCCGCCGATGCTGTACAGCACCGCCGCCAGAAAGACGAACCACACGCCCCGGCGCTCCTCCGCCGTGCGCCCTCCGGTTTTCATAGAAAAAGCCCCCTGTCCCAAATCGGACAGAGGGCGAAAGCTCGCGGTACCACCTCTGGTTCGCCGCCTCCTCACGGGGCGCGGCCTCACGAAGTCGCCTGCGGCAACTCCCGCGCTGTATCGGGCGCGCCCGGCGGAGCCTACTGCCGGCCGGAAAGCGCTCCGGCGGGTTCGGTCCGCTGCTCAGGGAGGTATTCACGCCGCCCCTCTCCCCCCTTCTCACCACCCAGGGGCTCTCTGCCAGCGGTCACGGCGCTACTGGTTCCCATCATCACATCAGGAGGCATTATAGCGGGAAAAGGGCGGTTTGTCAATAGCCGGGCCGCTTTGGGGGATCAAAAAGGCCCGTCAGCCCTCCTTCTCCCCCGCCAGGTACAGCGGTACGAACCGGGCCATCCCCTCCGCGATGGCGGTGATATTGTCCAGGGACAGCCGGGTGTCCCTGCGGGTCCGCAGCCAGGGGATGTAGTACCCCAGCCCCGCCAGATGCCGGCAGGCGCACACCGCCACATGGAACTTGAACTTCCGGTGGTCCGAGGGGTAGTAGACCAGGCCCTGGGCAAGCACCCTGGGATGGACGGCCGCCCCGTCCGGGAATGCCTCCTCCAGGGCGGTGAGCAGCGCCTCGTCCCAGCGGCTGAGCTTGGAGGGCATCAGCAGCAGGTTTTCCCCGTCCCCCACGCAGTCAAAGTTGAAAAACAGGGCGCTGGACGCCGCCCCCGGGTGCTTTTTCCGGAAGGCGGAGGCTCCCAGGAGGTTGCGCTCGTTGTTGTCCAGGAACACCAGGCACACCTGCCTGCTGTGGGGCAGGGCCTTGGCGATGGCCAGCAAGGCCAGGACGCCGGAGGTGTTGCCGTTGGCGTTGCTGCGGTTGGCGGGGCCGTAGACCGACACCCACAGCAGCCCCAGGGCCAGGATCACGAACAGCGGCAGCATCAAAGCCGGCTGGTCCAGGGGGAAGCTCACCGCGAAGGACACCAGCAAAGCCAGGATGACCATGCCCATCGCCGCAGCAAAATGATAAATGATATGGGCCGCCACGTTGGTGGGGGAAACAAAATTGGGCGTCAGCATCCGGGAGGCGGTGTCGTAATGGGCGCAGAGGAACACCGTGGCCTTCTCCGGGTCCCCGGCCACCACGTTGACGCTGCCGTTGAACTTCCCGTAGCGTTCCTCGTGGGAGCGCCAACCGGAGCGGCGCAGCTCCCCCGCCAGCCACTTCCGGAACTCCTCCTTCTGGTACCCGCTTTTCCGCACCGGATGGATGGTGAGCAGATATTCTTTCAGTCGTTCGATGCTTTCCATAGGGACCTCCCGTAAAACGCCGCCCCTGAAGGGGCGGCGGATAGGCGGCCGGCCCTTCCCGGACCGGGCCGCAGGCTCATTTGACTCCGCTGTCCGGGGCCGCAGGCGGCTCCGCCGTACCCAGCCCCGCCTTGTACTGCTCCGCCCCGGCGATCAGCTCCTCCGCCCCTGCCAGCATGGCGGCGGTGACATGGGCGCCGCCGGTGAGCCGGGCCAGTTCCCGCTGCCGCTGGGCCCGGTCCAGCTCCTCCACCCGTGTGAAGGTCCGGCCGTCCCGCTCCCCCTTCTCCACGGAGAAGTGGACGTCCGCCATGGCGGCCAGCTGAGGCAGGTGGGTGACGCAGAGGACCTGCTTCACCCGGCTCACCTGGGCCAGCTTCTCCGCCACCTTCTGGGCGGCCCGGCCGCTGACGCCGGTGTCCACCTCGTCGAACACCAGGGTGCCGATGCGCTCATTTTCCGCCAGCACGTTTTTCAGCGCCAGCATGATCCGGGCCAGCTCGCCGCCGGAGGCCACCTTCTGGATGGGCTTGAGCTCCTCCCCCACATTGGCGGACATGAGGAAGCGGATCTGGTCGATGCCGTCCGCCGCCGGCTCCTTCTCCTCAAAGCAGATGGAGAACCGGGCCCGGGGCATATCCAGCTGCCGCAGCTCTTCCTGGACCCGCAGCTCCAGGTCCTTCGCCGCCGCCTTCCGGGCGCCGGAGAGGAGGTGGGCGGCCTTCATCACCTGGGCATACTCATTTTGCAGCTCCCGCTGGAGGCGCTCCACCGTGTCGGCGGCAAAGGTGATCCGGTCCAGCTCCCCCCGGCACTGCTCCAGGTACGCCAGCATGTCCTCCACCGAGGGGCCGTACTTTTTCTTCAGGCGGTAGAGCTGGTCCGCCCGGCTCTCCAGGGCGTCCAGCTCCTGGGGGCTGAACTCAAAGGACGCCTCCATGTCCCGCAGGGTCTCCGCCACGTCGTAGGCCTCGGAGTAGAGGGCCTCCAGCCGCTGATGGAGCTGCCCGAACTGCTCGTCCAGGTTCCGGGCCCCGGAGAGGGCGTCTCCCGCCTCCCGGAGGAGGGACACCGCCCCGCCGCCCTCATCGCCGCCGTTGAGGCTCCAGAGGGCCCCCTGGATGGCGGACATGAATTTCTCGCCGTTGCGCAGGAGGGTGCGCCGCTGGAGGAGGGCCTCCTCCTCCCCGGGCTTCAGGTCCGCCCGCTCCAGCTCGCCGATCTGGAACTGGAGGCTGTCCACCCGGCGGGCCTTTTCCGCCTCGTCCATCTGGAGGGAGGCGATCTTCCTCCGGGTAGCCTCCATGGCGCCGTAGCAGGCGCCGTAGGTGCTGAGGTAGCCCTCCACCTTGCCGTAGCTGTCCAGGTAGGCCCCGTGCTGCTCCTCGTCCAGCAGCTGCTGACCGTCGTGCTGGCCGTGGATGTTGAGCAGCTGACCGCCGATCTGCCGCAGCTGGGCCACCGTCACCGGGCGGCCGTTGACCCGGCAGGCGTTTTTCCCGTCGGCGTAGATCTCCCGCTGGAGGAGGAGCTCCCCCTCCTCCGGTGCCAGGGAGAAGTCGGCCAGGAGGGGCAGGGGCGGCACGTCGGTGAACACCGCGCTGACAAAGGCCTTGGCGGCCCCGGTGCGGATCAGGTCCCGGCTGGTGCGCTGGCCCAGCACCGCCCCCATGGCGTCGATCACGATGCTCTTGCCCGCGCCGGTCTCGCCGGTGAGAGCGTTGAATCCCCTGCTGAAGGCGATGTCCGCCTCCTCGATCACGGCGATATTTTCAATATGCAGCAGATGCAGCATACCGGCGGCCTCCCTTCCTGGTAAATATCGTGTTAATGAAATCTGCTTTACAGATCTTTCGCGCCAGCGATTTTTTACTTCAGCATCTCGTGGATCTCATCGCAGAAGCTGCGGGCGGACTCCGTGTCCCGCATCACCAGCAGGGCGGTGTCGTCGCCGGCCAGGCTCCCCACCATGTAGGGGATGCTCATGCCGTCCAGGGCGGCGGCGGCGGCGTTGGCCAGCCCCGCCATCGTCTTGATGACCACGATATTCTGGGCATAGTCCACGCTGACGATGCTCTCCCGGAAAATGGTGCGCAGCTTGTCCGCCACGTTGAGCCGGTTGCGCTGCACAGACACCGCGTAGCGGTACTTCCCCTGGCCGATGGGCTCCTTGATGAGATGGAGCTGCTTGATGTCCCGGGAAATCGTGGCCTGGGTGCAGGTGATCCCCTGCTCCTGCAGGCGCTGCTGCAGCTGCTCCTGGGTGTCGATAGGCTCCCGCTCGATGATCTCCAGGATCCTGGACTGCCGGTCATTTTTCATTGCCGATTCCTCCTGCCATTTTTGTCCGTAATACTTCATATAGGCTTTTATCTGTCAGGCGCAGCAGCTCCGTCTCATAGCGGGAGCGGCTCACCCGTACCTTATCCCCCTGCCGCAGGGCAAAGGCTTTCCCTCCGTCCACGGAGAGGTAGATCTGTTTGCGCCCCTGGTCCGCCGGGGAGACCGTCACGGTGCCCGCGGCGGAGAGGACGAAGGAACTGGAAAACACTGTATGGGCGCAGATGGGGCTGATGACGAAATTCTGGGCGGTGGGCTCTACGATGGGCCCGCCGGCGGAGAGGGAGTATCCCGTGGAGCCGGTGGGGGTCGCCACCACCACGCCGTCGCCGGCAAACACCCCCAGCTGGTCGTCCCCCGCCATGACCTGCAGCCGGATGACCCGGGCCATGGCCCCCTTGGAGACCACCGCGTCATTGAGGGCGCTGCCGGCGTACACCGTGCGGCCCTCCCGGAGGACCGACACATCCAGCATCATCCGCTTTTCCCGGCGGAAGCGCCCCTTGGCCAGGTTCCGCAGCAGGTGCAGCTCCCCCAGCTCCAGGTCGGACATGAAGCCCAGGCTCCCCAGGTTCACCCCCAGCACCGGCACTCCCCGCATGGCCGCCGTCCGGGCCAGGTGGAGGATGGTGCCGTCGCCACCGAAGGCGATGATGAGGTCGCTGCCCCGCAGCTCCTGCTGGAGGGGCTTGCAGGCCACGCCGAACTGCTGCTCGCCCCCCTCCGGCTTGAAGGGCAGGCAGAACACCGTCTCCAGACCCATCTGCCGCAGGATGGCGTCCGCCTCCTTGGCGGCGGCGAGACCCTTGTCCCGGTAGGGGTTGGGGCATAAGATCACCCGCTTCACGCCTGTCCCTCCTTCAGGGCGCTGTGGGATGCCTCCACCAGCGCCGGAATATCAAAGGTGCGCTCCTCCCAGGGAGCCTTGGCCAAAAAGCCCAGGTACTCAATATTCCCCTCGGGGCCGCGGATCGGAGAATAGGTCAGATCAAGGACGGTAAAGCCGCTCTCCTGCGCATGCTGCAGGAAGTGCTCCAGCACCTCCCGGTGGACGGCGGGGTCCCGGACCACGCCCTTCTTCCCCACCTTCTCCTTCCCCGCCTCGAACTGGGGCTTGATGAGGCAGGCCACCTGGCCCCCCTCCCGGAGGACGCCGGCAATGGCCGGCAAAATCAGCTTCAGGGAGATGAAGCTCACATCCACCGAGGAGAAGTCCGGCTCCTCCGGGACCTGCTCGTGGGTGAGATAACGGGCGTTGGTGCGCTCCAGGCACACCACCCGGGGGTCGCTGCGCAGCTTCCAGGCCAGCTGGCCGTAACCCACGTCGACGGCGTACACCTTGCTGGCGCCGTTTTGGAGCATACAGTCGGTAAAGCCCCCGGTGGAGGCGCCGATGTCCATGCAGACCGCCCCCTCCAGCCGGATGGGCCACAGGGCCATGGCCTTTTCCAGCTTCAGGCCCCCCCGGCTCACATACCGCAGGCCGCCCCGCACCTCCACGGCGGCGTCCTCCGCCACCGGCGCGCCGGGCTTGTCCACCCGCTGGCCCTCCACGAAAACCTGGCCGCTCATGATGGTGGCCTGGGCCTTCTGCCGGCTCTCCTGGAGGCCCCGCTGCACCAGCAGCACATCCAGCCGTATTTTCTTACCCATGACACACCGCCTTCCGCACCGCCGCCGCTACCGCGGCGGCGTCGATCCCCTCCGCCTGCCGCAGCTGGGCGACCGCGCCCTGGCCGACGAAATGGTCCTTCAGATTTTTCAGCAGCACCACTTCCGGCGCCGCCCCCGCCTGGGCCAGAGCGGCCGTCAGCCGCTGCCCCACGGAGCCGCTCTCCACGCAGTCCTCCAGCACCAGCAGCCGCCCCGTCTTGGCGACGGAGCCTTGCACCGGCGCCGGATCCAGGGGCGCGATCCGGTAATACTGGATCACCTCCGCGGAGATCCCCTCCTGTTCCAGGGTCCGGGCGGCGTCCAGCAGCTCATTGATCATCACGCCGTAGGCCACCAGGGTGACGTCCCGGCCTTCCCGCAGGATGACGGCATCCTCGCCTCCCCAGCGGCACAGGGGCCGCGCCTCCCGGCCCCGGGGATAGCGCACCGCCACCGGCCCCGCCATGTCCACAGCGGCCCGAAGCATATCGTCCAGCTGGAGGAAGGACCCGGGGCAGAGCACCGTCATGCCTGGGATCTGGCTGAGGAAAGCCACGTCCTGGCAGCCGTGGTGGGTGGGGCCGTCGGCCCCCACCAGGCCCCCCCGGTCCACCGCCAGCACCACATGGAGCCCCTGGAGGGCCACATCGTGGAGGAGCATGTCAAAGCCCCTCTGAAGGAAGGTGGAATACACGGCAAAGACGGGGACCAGGCCCTGCTTGGCCATACCGGCGGCCATCGTCACCGCGTGGCCCTCGGCGATCCCCACGTCGAAAAAGCGGTCGGGGCAGGTATGGGCGAAAAGGGAGAGGCCCGTCCCCTCCCCCATGGCGGCGGTAACGGCGCACAGCCGGGGATTTTCCGCCGCCAGCGCCGTCAGCGTCCTGCCGAAGCGGGCGGAGAAGTCCTCCCCGTGGCTCTCCGGGACCCCCACGCTGGGATCAAAGGGGGACACGCCGTGGCACAGTTCCGGCTTGCGCTCGGCGGGAATATAGCCCTTCCCCTTCACGGTCCGCACATGGACCAGCACCGGGCAGCCCATATCCCTGGCCCAGGCCAGGGTGCTGCACAGCTGCTCCACGTTGTGGCCGTCCACCGGCCCCAGGTAGGTGAACCCCATGTCCTCAAAGAGGGAGCAGGGGTAGATGGCTTTTTTCACGGCGGTCTTGACCTTGTGGTTGAAGCGGTAGAGGCTCATGCCGCCGGGCAGGCGGCGGAGGAAGCTGCGGTAGCCCCGCTTGAAGGCAAAGTACCCCGGCCGCAGCCGCAGGCGGCTGAGATGGGCGGAAATGCCCCCCACATTGGGGTCGATGGACATGCCGTTGTCGTTGAGGATCACCACCAGGGGCTCCCCGGAATCCCCGGCGTCGTTGAGCCCTTCGTAGGCAAGGCCCCCGGTGAGGGCCCCGTCGCCGATGAGGGCGGCCACGGCATAGTCCTCCCCCAGCAGGGTCCGGGCCCGGGCCATGCCCAGGGCCACCGACACGCTGTTAGAGGCATGGCCGGCGATAAAGGCGTCGTGGACGCTCTCATCCGGCCGGGGGAAGCCGCCCAGGCCCCCCATCTGCCGCAGAGTGGAAAACAGCTCCCGCCTTCCGGTGAGGGCCTTGTGGACATAGCACTGGTGGCCCACGTCAAACACCAGGCGATCCCGGGCGGTGTCGAATACCCGGTGGATGGCCACCGTCAGCTCCACGGCTCCCAGGTTGGAGGCCAGGTGGCCGCCGGTCCGGGAGACGCTCTCCACCAGGAACTGCCGCAGCTCCCCGCACAGAGCGGGCAGCTGGGCGCGGTCCAGCCTCTTCACGTCATCAGGGGACGAGATATGCTCTAAAATCAAGCGTTTCACCTCTTACGATGGTTGGAAAACACATACATGACGCGGCCCACCAGCTGGAGCACCGCGGTGCTCTTCTCCAGGGCGAAGGTCTTTCCCACCGCCTTGCCGCCGATGGTCATGCCGGACACCAGGGCGGTGATGCCCAGGGAGACCCCCACGGTGATGAGGGGCGTCCGCACCGGCAGGGCCTCCTGGACCCGCAGCACGATCACCGCCGCGGTGCTGCCGCTGACGATGCCGCAGATATCGCCCACCACATCGTTGCAGAAGCTGGAGACCTTGTTGGCCCGGCGGATCAGGGAGAGGGCCTGGCGGGCGCCCGGGGTTTTCCGGGCGGCCATGGAATGGAAGGGCCGCTCATCCGCGGCGGTCACCGCCACGCCGATGATGTCAAAGACGATGCCCAGCAGGATGAAAAAGGCCAGCACGCCGAAGGCAAGGCCCAGCTCCGCCCCCTCCAGGGCCTCGCTGGAGCAAAAGCTCAGCACCCCCGACAGGGCCACGGAGATGAAAAACACCTGCACCGCCCAGCGGAAGCGCCACTCCTTCTTTTCCTTGCCCTCGCCCCGCTTGTCCCTGGGGCCGGCCTTTTTGTCCCGGGCCTCGCCGTGCTTCCCGTCCCGGGCCCCGTGATCCGTATCCAATCAAAACGCCTCTCTTTTACATAAAATAGCGGCCGCGCCGGCACAGGCGGAGGCCCGGCCAGGTCCTTCGCCCGGTACGTCCCGGAAAAGGGGTCCAGGACAAAATATCCGCCCCCCGGAAGAGACGGATACTTGCGTTATCGGGGCTAAACGGCGGCAGCAAGGAAAGTAAATCTTACGGCTTAGGTACGGGTTGGATTTCCCCGAGACGCGCCTCTCGTTGCCGATCAGGTGGTTTCCCTTTCAGCGCCCCGCCGCGGCGTTGCCCACCGCGGTACCCGACTGCCACTTAGTCCGCACTGCAATCCTTTCCCTGCCCCACAGGACAGCCTAGGTGTTTTCCACTGCAGTCAGACCGCTTCCTAGCCTCTTTTGCAGCCATGGTTTCAAGGAGCGATCCACAGCCTCTCCCTGGCCGGGGAGAGGTCTGGGTGATCCCCTATCCGCCATACCCACGCAAGGCAGGCTACTCTGCACACAGCGTTCACGGCTCAAAGGCCGGGTAGCACCGCAATACAGGTTCCAGCCTGAGTCGTACACAGGTCGAAAGTACCACAAACGGGAGTACGCCTGTGCACGGAAACAGGTCTCCACGAAAACAGGGTCGGCTTCCTCATGCCATTGGGGAACGCCCTGGATCCGCAAGCGCGGGGGTCCGCGCTTCCTCTCAGCACCCACCCCAAACTGGGCGTAAGAAGCAAGCACCAAGAGTTTCACAGTTGTGCCCTTAAAAGGATTTTTAGGCCCTTCTTCAGAA
>CALXGG010000073.1 GCA_944387785.1 uncultured Oscillospiraceae bacterium
GCTCCACGGAGCAGCCGGACAGGAACAGGGCAAGCGCCATCACACAGGAGAGCGCCAGGGCAGTGATTTTTTTCAATGGATCATTCCTCCAATACACATAAATAAATTATCTCAAGGCCCGTCAGGGCCGCAAGACCTTAATACCGGCGCTTGGCCAGGGCTTTCTCCGCCCGGGCTTCCCGGATGTTGTTGGCCGTCAGCAGCAGGATCACCACCACGAACAGCAGGGAGGAGATAGCGTTGATCTCCGGGGAGATCCGCCGGCGGGCCATGGAGTAGATCTCCATTGCCAGGGTGGATACAGAAGAACCGGCGGTGAAATAGGAGATGACGAAGTCATCCACGCTCATGGTGAAGGCGATGAGGGCCCCGGAAATGATACCGGGCTTGATCTCCGGCAGGATCACCTTGAAGAAGGCCTGCATCCAGGTGCAGCCCAGGTCCTGGGCGGCGTCCACCAGGTTGCGGTCCATCTGCCGCAGCTTGGGCCCCACGGAGAGGATCACATAGGGGATGTTGAAGGTGATGTGGGCGATGAGCATGGTGCCGAAGCCCAGGGACAGCTTGGGAAGGGTAAGGCGGTAGAGCGTACCGAGCCAATTAAAGGTGAAACGGTAATTTTCAGCCAGGTAGTTCCATCCGCCGAACACCGTGACAAACAGCAGGCACAAAGAGACCCCGGTAACGATATCCGCGTTGGTCATGGGGATATTGTTTACCGTCATCAGGGCGCTGCGGGTCCGGCGGCGCATGGAGTAGAAGCCCACCGCGGCGAAGGTGCCGGCGATGGTGGCGATCACCGTGGCCAGCAGGGACACCAGGATGGTGGTGTAGAAGCTGCGCATGATGGTGCGGTCCTGAAACAGCTCCTCATACCAGTGGAGGGAGAAGCCCTGCCACACCACGCTGCTGTTGCCGGCATTGAAGGAAAAGATGATCATGAGGAAGATCGGGGCGTAGAGGAACAGGAACACCAGGGCCATAAAGACCCGGCTGCCGGTGCGGCGCTGCTTTTTCATAGCATCACCGCCTGTTCCTCGCCTTCACCGAAGCGATTCATGACCCACATGCAGATCACGACAATGATCATCATGACCAGGGCGATGGCGCTGCCTAAATGGGGGTTGTAGGCGCCGCCCAGGAACTGCTGCTCGATGAGGTCGCCCAGCATCATATGGGTGCCGCCGCCCAGCAGGCGGGAGATGGCGAAGGTGGATACCGCCGGGACGAACACCATGGTCACGCCGGACAGCACCCCCGGCAGGGACAGGGGAAGGATCACCTTCCGGAACACCGTGACGGAGTTGGCGCCCAGGTCCTGGGCGGCCTCCGTCAGGGAGTGGTCCAGCTTCACGATCACCGAGTAGATGGGCAAAATCATGAAGGGCAGGTAGTTGTACACCATGCCCAGCACCACCGCGCCCTGGGTGCGGATCATGCGGAAATACTGGATGTCGGTGCCGAAAAGGCCGTTGATGAGGTCAAAGAGGCCGATGGCGGAGAAGAACTGGTTGAGCAGGCCGTTGTTCTCCAGGATGGACATCCAGGCGTAGGTCCGCAGAAGGAAATTGACCCACATGGGCAGCATGATGAGCACCGTGGCGATGCGCTGGAAGCCGGGGCCCTCCTTGGCCATCATGTAGGAGATGGGGTAGCCGATGAGAAGGCACACCAGGGTGGCGATCAGGGCCAGCTCAAAAGACCGGGTGAAAATGGACAGATAGGTGCCCATGCCGGTAAAATTGTTCATGGTGGGGTCGAAGGCGGCGGTGGTGAAGGCGTAAATGACCACCATGACGATGGGGGCCACCACGAACAGGGCCATCCATACCACATACGGTACGGCGAAGAGGGGACGCCTATTCTTCATGGCCGTCCTCCCGGGAGCTGCCCTCCTCCTCCTCGTCCAGCATGGTGACGTCGTCCATCTCCTCGTACTCCTCGGAGTAGGAGCTGTAATCGCCGAACATGCCGGAGTACTGGCTCTTGTGCATGATGTGGATGTCGTCGGGGTTGAGGATGATGCCGATGGTCTCGCCCACGGGGTGGTAGTCCGTGGTCTGGATCAGCCACTTGAAGCCCTTGAAATCCACGATGGTGTCGTAGTGGACGCCCTTGAAGGTGACGGAGGTGACGGTGCCCCGCAGCTGGCCCTGCTCCTTGGGGACGATGTCGATGTCCTCGGGCCGGATGACCACGTCCACCGGCTCCATGGGGGCGAAGCCCTTGTCCAGGCACTTGAACTTGCGGTTGAAGAACTCCACCACGTAGTCCTCGTGCATGATGCCGTCGAGGATGTTGCTCTCGCCGATGAAGTCCGCCACGAAGGCGTTCTTGGGCTCGTTGTAGATGTCCTCCGGGGTGCCGATCTGCTGGATCCTGCCCTGGTCCATGACCACGATGGTGTCGCTCATGGCGAGGGCCTCCTCCTGGTCGTGGGTGACGTAGATGAAGGTGATGCCCATCTGCTGCTGGATGCGCTTGAGCTCGCTCTGCATGTCCTTGCGCAGCCGCAGGTCCAGGGCGCCCAGGGGCTCGTCCAGAAGAAGGACCTTGGGCCGGTTCACCAGGGCCCGGGCGATGGCCACCCGCTGCTGCTGGCCGCCGGAGAGCTCGTTGATGCGGCGGTTCTCAAAGCCCTTGAGGCTCACCACCTCCAGCATCTCCAGCACCCGCTGGCGGATCTCCTCCTGGGGGATACGGACCTTGACCTTTTTCTTCTTGCCGTTCACCTCTTTCTCCTCGGTCCTGCCGATGCGCAGGCCGAAGGCCACGTTCTCAAAGACGTTGAGGTGGGGGAAGAGGGCGTAGCGCTGAAAGACGGTATTCACCTGCCGCAGATGGGGGGGAATATCATTCATCCTCACCCCGTCGAACAGCACTTCGCCAGAAGTGGGCGTGATAAAGCCGCCAATGATGCGCAAGGTGGTGGTCTTGCCGCAGCCACTGGGTCCGAGCAGTGTGAGGAATTCACTGTCATTGAAATATAGATTCATGTTATCGAGAACCAGCTCGCCGTCAAACGCCATGCTGCAATTCACAAGGCGAATCAACTCTTTGGACATTTATCCTCCCCCATTCCCCATATCAGTATATGATCCCGCTGTTCCGGCGGACGGGCCGGCCGGATCAGGACATAGAAAATCGCCTGTTTTCCCTGAGCTATTTTCCCCCGGAAAAACAGGCAAGCATACTATATCTGTTTTATGTCGAAATGTCAATGTGGATACGGAAAAATTCGGGAGAAATTTCGGTATATTTTTGTATAGACCCGGCAAAAAGAGGGGAAAGAAGGCAGAAAAAGGGGCGGGTGCGGCCCTAATGGAGGGACGGGGGCGCCGGGGGGAGGGAGGCGGCCGGGCGTTCCCGGGAGAGGGCGCCGGCCTCCGGGCCCGTCCCGCCGGGATCCCCGGCGGAGGCGGGCAGGGCGTCTGTCCCCGCCAGAAAAAAGGACTCGTCCTGGAACTCCGTCATGGTGTCCCAGTACCGCTGGGGCATGTGGGTGCGCCGGAGCTTGGGGTTGTGGCGCTCCTTGATCTCGATGGTGTCGTAGAAGCGCTTCCACAGCCGCCGGTACTGGGCCTCGGCGGCGGAGGGGGCGGCCATCCTGAACTCCTCCAGAGGGAGGATGGCCCACTTCCCCGGCTGGTGGACCAGCGCCTCCCGGTAGGTGCGGTCGTAGAGGAGGAAGGTCTCGTTGTACATGCGGCTGCAGAAGTGGTGGCGCAGCAGGGGCAGCACCCGGTTTTTCGGCCGGATCTCCCCGGCCAGCATCCCCTCGAATTCCGAAAACCGGACGAACCCCTTGAGAAGATGGACCTCCCCGTCCAGATGCCGTACCGCCTTGAGCAGCGGCAGCAGGGCGTCGTCGCTGAGCTGGCGGAGGAGGGGCTTGCCCACGCTGTACAGCGCCCGGATGAAGCGGTACAGGATCATCTCCCGGTCCGCCGCGCAGGTGAGGAAGCCCTTGACCACCAGTTCCCTGGCCCAGGGGTCGATCTTCTCCAGGCTCACCAGGATCCGCTGGGCGTGGCGCAGGTCGGTGCCCACCCACCGGACCGGGAACAGGGACTGGGCCAGATGGGCCTCGTCCTGGAACGCCCAGGGGACCTCCTTGTTCACATAGCTGTCAAAGACGCAGCAGAGGAACCCCTCAAGGCTGCCGTCGTACCGATAAATGACTTCCACCATTCCGTACCTCCTTCCTGATTGCTTCCAAAATCCCGCCGCCTGAGCGGATTCCCCGCCCCCTGTCCCGCCGCGCCGGAGGGATCAAAGACTATTTTCCATTGCCCCTATTTCCCTGGACCCGCGAAACGAAGTTTCGCGGCAAAATTCTTTTTGGTTCTTTTTCTTCTAAGAAAAAGAACATATAGCGGCAGTAAGCATAGTTTGACCAGCCCGGGCGCTACGCGGGATCGAACAGGCTCAGCTGCTCCCCCTCGCTGGCCGGCAGCGCCGCCCGCTCCAGGGCGGCCAGGTTCCGCAGGATGCTGTCCGGCCGGCGGCACACACCGTCCAGTATTTTCCCTTTACAGGTAATGAAATACTGGGCCCGCTTCATGACCACCCCCAGCTTCCGCAGGTCCTCGTGCTCCAGCTTCCGGGCCCGGCGGGCGTACAGGATCCGCCGGGTGGACACGGTGCCGATCCCCGGCACCCGCAGCAGCTCCTCCCGGCTGGCGGTGTTCACCTCCACCGGGAAAAAGGCGGGGTGCTTCAGGGCCCAGCTGCACTTGGGGTCCACCAGGGGATTGAAGTTGGGGTCGTCCTCATCCAGCAGCTCCTCCGCCCGGAAACCGTAAAACCGCAGCAGCCAGTCCGCCTGATAGAGCCGGTGCTCCCGCAGGAGGGGCGGCTTGGTGTCCGGGGAGGGCAGAAGGGTGTTTTCCACCACCGGGACGTAGGCGGAGAAAAACACCCGCTTGAGCCGGTACTTGTCGTAGAGGGCCTGGGTGAGGGAGAGGATGTGCCGGTCGCTGTCCGGGGTGGCGCCGATGATCATTTGGGTGCTCTGCCCGGCGGGGGCGAAGCGGGGGGCGTGGCGGTACTTCACCAGCTCCTCCTTGTTCTCCCGCAGCGTGCTGGTGATGAGCCCCATGGGCCGGAAAATGGCTTTCCTGGTCTTGTTGGGGGCCAGGGTTTGCAGCCCCCGCTCCGAGGGCAGCTCGATGTTGACGCTGAGCCGGTCCGCCAGAAGCCCCAGGCGCTGCACCAGCTCCGGGGCGGTGCCGGGGATGGCCTTGGCGTGGATGTAGCCGTTGAACCGGTAGTGATAGCGCAGCAGCTCCAGGCAGCGGATCATCCGCTCCGTGGTGTAGTCCGGGCTGACCATCACGCCGGAGGAGAGGAACAGCCCCTCGATGTAGTTGCGGCGGTAGAACTGGATGGTGAGGTCCGCCAGCTCCTCCGGGGTGAAAGCGGCCCGGCGGGTGTCGTTGGAGCAGCGGTTGACGCAGTATTTGCAGTCGTAGACGCAGCAGTTGGTCATCAGCACCTTCAGCAGCGTCACGCACCGGCCGTCGGCGGAGAAGGTGTGGCAGCACCCGGCCACGGAGGAAGAGGTGTTGCCGATATAGCCCGCCCGGCTGCCCCGGCTGGCGCCGGAGGAGGTGCAGGCGGCGTCGTATTTGGCGGCGTCGGTGAGGATGGTCAGCTTCTCCATGACGTCCATGGCCCGCCCTCCCTTCAAAATAAAACAAATGTTCTAGTAACAATATAGACCAGGGGCGGGAAAAAGTCAAGGGGGAAGGCGGGGGCGGGCCTGCCAGTTTTTGGGGCCGCTGGGGCGGGCGGCTGGCCGTTTGGGCCCGGGCTGGCGGGAGGAGGCCGCCTGGGCCCAAGGGCGCGGTCACGAAGGACATGGGCCCCCGGGAAAGGGGGAATGGCCGATCCCGGCGGCCGTGGACGGAAAACGCCCCCGGCGCGGTGCGCGCCGGGGGCGGGGCAGGCGGTATTACTTGTGGAGGAACAGGACGCCCAGGGTGCCGGGGCCGCAGTGGCTGGAGATGGTGCAGCCCGCCCGGGTGACCAGGATCTCCCGGAAGGAGGCGCAGTCCTCCACCGCCCGGCGGGCGGCCTCCAGGGCGCTGTCCGGCACGCCGGAGTGGGTGATGAAGATGCGGGACAGGTCCAGGTCCTCGGGGTGGGCCAGCCGGTCCCGGACGTACTGGTCCACGCACTTGTCAAAGGAGCCCCGGTACTTTTTCCCCACCTGCATCTTTCCGTCCACCACCTCGATGCAGGGGCGCAGGTGGAGGAGGTTGGCCCCCAGGGCCACCACGCTGGAGCAGCGCCCGCCCTTTTTCATGTAAGCCAGCTGGCTGAGGATGAAGCTGGCGTCCACCTTGGGGGCAAAGGCGTTGAGCTGGGCCACGATGTCCTTGGCGTCCATGCCGGACTCCGCCAGCTCGGCGGCCCGCAGCACCACATGGCCGTGGCCGGTGGAGAGGTTGCGGGAGTCCACCACATACACGTTGTCGAACTCCTGGGAGGCCAGGACGGCGTTCTGGTGGCAGGAGGAGAACTCGGCGCTGATGTTGATGTGGATGACCGCGTCATACTCCCGGCTGAGGGGGGCGAAGCAGTCGGTGTAGTCGGCGATGTTCAGGGCGGAGGTGGTGCAGATGTCGCCGCCGGCATCCACATGGGCATAGATGTCGTCGGGGTGGATCTCCAGGCCGTCCCGCAGGAGCTTGTCACCCATGGAGATACACAGGGGGAGAAGCTGGATGTGGTGGCGCTC
Source organism: uncultured Oscillospiraceae bacterium (assembly GCA_944387785.1). GTDB lineage: Bacteria > Bacillota > Clostridia > Oscillospirales > Oscillospiraceae > Pelethomonas. Next base: position 6,746 of record CALXGG010000073.1, read on the forward strand.
CAGCTGCTCCGCCGACAGGTCGCAGGTGCTGTCAGATGTGATCTTGATGTTCATGTCGTTCATCCTTTCATTTACGGCTGGCGGGGGCGTCCGGCCCGCGGTCGGATTCCCCGAGCTGGTGGGAGATCTTCAGCAGAGAGGCGAGAAAGAGGACGGCGTCCTCCTCCGGGAGGGCCCCCAGGACCTGGTCCCGGAAGCGGCGGACGGCCTCCTGGGCGGCCTCCGTCACCGGGGAGGCCTGGTCGGTAAGGGCCAGGCGCTGGAAGCGCCGGTCGGAGAGGTCCATTTCCGCCGTCAGGAGCCCCCGGGTGACCAGCTTGAGCACATTGCCGGACACGGAGGCCTTGGACATGCCGCAGTAGTGGGCCACGTCCCGGGCGGTGTCCAGGTGGGGGGCGCAGGAGAGGAAGAGGAGGATCCGAACCTCTGAGGGAGAGATCTGCCAGCTGGCGGCGGTCTCATCCAGCAGCCGGTCCAGCAGCCGGGGGGCCTGGCCCATGAACCGCATCAGCCCCAGGTCGGCGCTCTCCACATCTCTCACCTCCAAACAGTTAAAAACGAAACAGTTCAAAAATGAACTGACAGTATCTATACCACACCCTGGGGTCCTTGTCAAGGGGAAATCCCCGGCCCGGGGCGGAAAAAAGCCGCCGTCCTGGCGGGCGGCGGCTGGGAGCGGAGCGGGGGAAAGGCGGGGCGGTGGGTCAGAACAGGTAGGACAAGGGTACCAGGATCAGCAGCCCCGCGGCGTTGACGGCGGTGAACACCGCCAGATAGCGGCCGGGCCGGGCCTCCGGCTGGGCGGCGTAGAGCTTGAAGGAGATGAGGCTGGCCAGGGAAGCGATCAGCGTCCCCAGCCCGCCCAGGTTGGTGCCCACCAGCAGGCCCTGCCAGTCCTCGGTGAAGCCGGCCAGGAGGACGGCGGCGGGGACGTTGCTGATGACCTGGCTGGCCAGGATGGAGGAGAGGACGGCGCTGCGGTCCAGCAGCCCGCTGAGGAATTCCCGCACCTGGGGGATAGCGCCGATGTTGCCGGCGAACACGAAGAAGCAGACGAAGGTCAGCAGCAGGCAGTAGTCCACCTTGCGGAGAATGGAGCGGTCGGCGGCGAAGATCAGAAGGGCCACCACGGCGGTGAGGATGCCGTAGTGGAGCACCCGGAACACCGACAGCAGGCACAGGAGGAACAGGAGGATGTACAGCGCCAGGCGCTTTTTGCTGGAGATGGCGCAGGGCTGGTCGAAGGCCACCTGGATCACGCCCCGGGGGAAGAAGCAGCAGGCGGCCAGGAGCCCCAGGAGGCTCAGCAGGGTCAGAGGGACCATCACGCCGAAGAAGCTGCCGGCGGAGAGTTCATAGGAGGCGTAGAGGAACAGGTTCTGGGGGTTGCCCACAGGGGTGGCCATGCTGCCCAGGTTGGCGGCCACGGTCTGGAGCACCACCACGGGGATCAGGTATTCCATGCGGCCGATGAGGCGCAGCACCAGGAGGGCGAAGGGGACGAAGGTGATGAGGGAGACGTCGTTGGTCACCAGCATGGAGGTGAAGAAGGGCAGCAGCACCAGGAGGGTCATGACGAACCGGGGGCTATGTTTTCCGGCCAGGAGCCGCTGGGCCATAAGGGAAAACAGCTGACAGGACTGGAGGCCCGCCACCACCGCCATCAGGCAGAACAGCAGGCACAGCACCCGCAGGTCCACATAGGCCAGGTAGGCGGCGCTGGGGGGGACCGCCAGCATGGAGAGCAGGGCGGCCGCGGCGGCGGCGCACAGGACCGGTTCCCGGCGCAGGAAGGAGAGGAGCATGGGAGAACGCCTCCTATTCAGGTAGTTTACGATCCCGTCCATGATAGCACGCCGCCGCCAAAAGTCAAGGGAAAAGTCCGCCGGAATGGGGGATAATGGTGATAATCCACAGCTTTTTTCACCGGATCGCTCCAAGACTTCACATTTCCCTAACTTTACTTCCCGGAGGAAATGGGGTATACTACCCTCGTGCATGTGTGATCAAAAAAACGAGAAAGGAACGTTCCTTTATGAGAAAGACTAAAATCGTCTGTACCATCGGCCCTGCCTGCGATAATGAGGAGACCCTGGAGAAGATGTGCCTGGCCGGCATGAACGTGGCCCGGCTGAATTTCTCCCACGGCACCCACCCGGAGCAGCAGGCGAAGATGGATCTGATCAAAAAGGTCCGGGAAAAGCTGGGGCTGCCCATCGCCATCATGCTGGACACCAAGGGGCCCGAGTACCGCATCCGCACCTTCGCGAAGGGCAGCATCGTCCTCCGGGAGGGGGATCCCTTTACCTTCACCACGGAGCAGGTCATAGGCGACCAGCAGCGGGTGGCGGTGAGCTACGCCGGGCTGATGGGGGACCTGGCGGTGGGGGACCGGATCCTCCTCAACAACGGCCTCATGGTGTTTGAGGTGGAGGAGCTGACGGACACCGAGGCCCGCTGCCGGGTGCTGGTGGGGGGCGAGCTGTCCAACAACAAGAGCATGAGCTTCCCCAACAAGGTCATGAGCCAGGTCTACCTCAGCGAGCAGGACAAGGCGGATCTGCTGCTGGGGGTGGCCAACGGGGTGGACTATGTGGCCTGCTCCTTTGTCTCCTGCAAGCAGGACATCCTGGATGTGAAGGATTTCCTGGCCCAGCATACCAGCGAGCCCATCGGCCTCATCGCCAAGATCGAGAACCAGGCGGGCATCGACAACCTGGAGGAGATCTGCGAAGCCTGTGACGGGATCATGGTGGCCCGGGGGGACCTGGGGGTGGAAGTGCCCTTTGAGAAGCTGCCCGCCATCCAGAAGAAGCTCATCAACACCTGCCGCCGGATGGGCAAGCGCTCCATCACCGCCACGGAGATGCTGGAGTCCATGATCTACAACGCCCGGCCCACCCGGGCGGAGATCTCCGACGTGGCCAACGCCGTATACGACGGCACCAGCGCCGTGATGCTCTCCGGGGAGACCGCCGCGGGCAAGTACCCGGTGGAGGCGGTGGAGACCAT
>CALXGG010000074.1 GCA_944387785.1 uncultured Oscillospiraceae bacterium
TTCTCCCACTTCTGGGCCATGGACTCGCCGAAGGTGAACTTGGACATCCGCAGCAGGTCGATGAGGTGATACTTGTGGTCAAAGGCGGCATGCCGCCGGTCCTTGACCTGCTGGAGGTCCTTTTCCCGCTTCATCTTGGCGTCAAAGAGGCGGTTCTTGTGGACGTACTTCTCGTCCTTCAGCTCGCCGGCGTCGGAGAGCTTGGCCACGGTGGCCTGGTGCTCCTTCTCCAGGTCGACCACCGCCTGGCGGTAATTGGCCTCCGCCTGGGCCTTTTCCAGCTTGCAGCTGTCCGCCACCGCCTGGTAGTAGCCCTGATAGTTGTCCTGCAGATAGCTCTCCGCCTGGGCGATGAGCTTGGCGACCTTGTCCTTGTTCTGGGCCTCCACGGCTTTGGCCTTCTCCAGCGCCGCACGGAGCTCCTTGGCCCGGGTCTCCTTTTCCTGCGCGGTGTAGATCTTGTCCCGCTTCAGGCTGTCAAGGCTGTTCTGGATGTCAATTACCTTGTCGGTGCCGTCCGCCCGCAGCTCGTTGATCTGCGCCTGGATGGCGCCGACAGCCTCGTCGATGGGCTGGCGAAGCTTCGCTTCCTGCTCCGCCGTCAATATCTTATTCTCTGCAACCATAGCCTTTTCTCCCTACTACAGATATTTCGCGCTCAGGCGCAAAAGCTCTTCCTGATTCGTCTCTTTGGTGTTCACGATGCCGGAGAGATACCCGTTGGACATGACGCCGATGCGGTTGGTGATGCCCAGGATCTCAGGCATTTCCGAGGAGACCACGATGATGGTCTTCCCCTGCTTGGCCATGTTGATGATGAGCTCGTAGATCTCGTACTTGGCGCCCACGTCGATGCCGCGGGTGGGTTCGTCCATCATAAAGACCTGGGGCTCCCGTTCCAGCCACTTGCCGAAGATGACCTTCTGCTGGTTGCCGCCGGAGAGGCTGGTGATCATGTCGTCCGGGCCCATGCACTTGGTGTGCATGATCCGGATCTCCTTGTTGGTGGCCTTCACCATCTTGTCGTCAGACAGGGCCAGGCCCGCCTTGTACTGGTCCAGATTGGCGATGGTGGTGTTGAAGGTGAGGTCGCATTTGAGGAACAGGCCGTTGGCTTTGCGCTCCTCGGTGATCATGGCGAAGCCGTGCTCGATGGCCTCCTTGGCGCTGTCAAAATTCATCAGCCGGTTCTTGAAGTAGACGCGGCCCGCCGCCCGGGTCCGCACGCCGAAGATGGTTTCCAGCAGCTCCGTGCGCCCGGCGCCCACCAGGCCGTACAGGCCGAAGATCTCGCCCTCCTTCACGTCGAAGCTGACGTCCTGAAGGTAGGGGGCGTACTTGGTGGACAGGTGCTGCACGGAGAGGATGGTGTCGCCGGGGGTGTTGTCCACCGGGGGGAACCGGCTCTCCAGGGAACGGCCCACCATGGCGGAGATGAGTTCGTTCATGTTGGTCTCCTTGGCGGGCTTGGTCATCACCAGGTTGCCGTCCCGGAGCACCGAGATCTCGTCGCAGATCTCGAAGATCTCGTCCATCTTGTGGGAGATATAAATGAGGGCGATCCCCTGCTCCTTGAGCATCCGCATCATCTCAAAGAGCTTGTCGACCTCCTGTACGGTGAGGGAGGAGGTGGGCTCGTCCAGAACGATCACTTGGGAATTGTAGGAAATTGCCTTGGCGATCTCGCACATCTGCCGCTGGGACACGGACATGTTGCGCATGGGCTGTGTGAGGTTCACCGTCATGCCGAGCTTGCGAAACAGCTCGGACGCTTTTTTCTTCATCCGGCCCTCGTCCACTACTCCAACAGAGTTGGTGGGATAGCGGCCCAGGAACAGATTGTCGGTCACATTGCGCTCCAGGCACTGGTTGAGCTCCTGGTGCACCATGGCGATCCCGTTTTCCAGGGCGTCCTTGGGCCCGGAGAAGCTGATCTCCTTGCCGTTGAGGAAGATCTTTCCTTCGTCCTTCTGGTAGGTGCCGAACAGGCACTTCATCATGGTGGATTTGCCGGCGCCGTTCTCGCCCATCAGCCCCATCACCGTGCCCCGTTTCACATCCAGATTGATGCGGTCCAGCACCCGGTTGCGGCCGAAGGACTTGCTCATACCACGTATGGACAGAACAATATCGTCTCTTGCATCTGCCATTCTTGTTTCTCCTGTTTCTCCCGTTTAGGCAATACTGCCCGATCAGGCGGACCACAGGGTCCGCCTCAGCTTCCGAAAGCGCGGCTATTAGGGAGAGGAGTCCCTCCCCGAAGGGAGGTCCCCCTCGCCCTAATAGCGTTGCCGTTACTTATTGTTCAGCGCAAAAGGGGACCGCTGCCGGATCACTGGCTGAGAATGCCGGTGTAGGAGGCGGCGTTGTCGGTCTTCACCATGTTGATGGCGAAGGCGTCATAGGCGCTGGGGTTGCCCAGACGGTTGGTGATGTTGGACTCGGTCTGGCCGTCGCCGGCGATGTACTCCACGTTCAGGTTCAGCAGATCGTCATAGTTCTGCAGCAGGGGCTGATAGGTGGAGCCCAGGAAGTTATCCGCGGAGTTATAGATGTTCAGCCACACGTTCTTGGTGGGGTGGGCGGTGGCGTCCAGCTTGTTGGACACGGGGGCGTAGGTGACGGTGGAATCCAGGAAGTCCTCGTAGTTCTCAGCGGTGACGGCCACGTTCAGGGCGTAGTAGGAGCGGGTGGCCTCGTCATAGTAGAACACCTCGTCGCTCAGCACGTTGCCGGCGTCGTCCTCGGTGCCGATACCGGTGTCGATATCCACGCCGTCCAGAGCGTTGCGCAGCACCCGCAGGGTCAGGTAGGCCTGGACGTCGGCGTGCTGGCTGATGGTGCCGCCGTAGCCGTTGGCGATGGCCGCCACGGCGTCGGAGTTGGCGTCATAGCCGAAGGTGGGGACGCCCTCCGCCTGGGACCAGGCGTTGAACATGGACATGCCCATACCGTCGTTGTTGGAGGCAACGATGTCGATCTGATCGCCGAAGGAGGCGGACCAGGTGTTGATGGCGTTGCCGGCGGTGGCGGCGTCCCAGGTGGCGCCGGCGGAGTTCTTCATCTCCTGAGAGGCCAGCTCACGGACGGTGTAGGTCTTGCCGCCGATCTCCAGGGTGCCGTCCTGGACGAAAGCGGAGGAGCCGTCCACGTTGGTGCCCACGGGATCGCTGACGATGACGCCGTCCTTCTCCACGGCGGTGCCCAGAGCGGAGCGGACGCCGCGGGTACGGGCGATGGAGTCGTTGTGGCCGATGTCGCCGATGGCCAGGACGTAGCCGATGATGCCGTCGCCGTTGCGGTCGATCTCCTCGCCGTTCTCAATGGCATTGGTGATGTAGTCCAGGATCATGGTGCCCTGGAGCTCGGCGCCCTGGTTGGCGTCAAAGCCCACATAGTAGGTGTTCTCGTTGAAGGTCAGGGCGTTCATGTCCAGCTCGCCGGTGGAGCTGTTGGAGGGCTGGCGGTTGAACCAGACAAGGGGCTTGTCCTTGTTGGCCACCGTGGTGGCGCCGGTGTCACCCGTGTCGCCGGTGTCGCTGGTGTTGGCGTCGTTGCCGGTGTTGCCGGTGTTGCCGGTGTTGCCGGTGTTGTTGCCGTTGCCGCCGCAGGCCACCAGGGCCAGCATCATGACAACGGCCAGAAGGAATGCAAGAGCTTTTTTCATAACCATTCTCCTTTTCCTGTGCGAATTGTACAGAACCGGTGGTCCCGGCTCTGCCCGATATTTATATTTTATTAAAATTTTGCAGGAAACGCAAGGTGAAAATTCACCGAAAGAAGGGGGAAAAACTTATGTGGTACGATAAATGTGCAAAAATTTTCGCACTATTTTTTGTGTAAAACGCCTATTTCCGCTGTTCAAACGCAAAAAGAGCCTTCTGGCTGTCGATACTGAAGAGATTCTCCCGATCCACGATCTGGGTGGAGGTATCCACCGTCTCCTGCAGCTCCGCCTGCTGCCCCGTCAGCAGCTTATAGGCGCTCTCCACCCCCAGGTAGCCCATGGCGTAGGGGTTCTGCACGATCAGGGCGTCCACATAGCCCTCCTGGAGGGCGTCCACTGTGAACACATGGGAGTCGAACCCCACCAGGAACACGTCATCCCCCAGGGACAGCGCCTCCACCGCCTGGGCGGCGCCCACGCTGGTGGGCTCGTTGAAGGCCAGGAGCACATTGATTTCCGGGGCGGCCGCCAGCATGGCGGCGGTGTCGGCCTGGGCCCGGGTGGCCTCCGCCAGCGTGTTGACCACCGCCACGACCTCCGCCCGGCCGCTGGCGGCGAAGGCGTCCACCGCCCCCTGCTGGCGCTCCTGGCCGTTGGCGCTGCTGATGTCGTAATTGACGAACCCCACCCGCAGCGGCCCGCTGGTCCGCTCCAGGGCCGCCTGGGCCGCCATCTGCCCGGCGGCGTAGTTGTCGGTGCCGATGTAAGTGCTCACCGCGTCGGAATCCACGCTGCTGTCGATGGCCACGATCTTCACCCCCGCCTGGGCGGCAGCGTCGATGGCCACGGCGTTGTTCTCAAAGTCGATGGCGGAAAAGACCAGGGCCTCGCTGCCCGCCGCCACCGCCTCGTCCACCATCCGGTTCTGGGTCTCGTAATCCTCCTCCGTCTCCGGGCCCACGATGGTCAGCTCCATGTTGTACTCCGTGGCGGCGGCCTCCGCCCCGGCAAAAACGGAGAGCCAGAATTCCGTCTGGGTGGATTTGGCCACCAGGGCCACCGAGTGCTGGGTGGAGGATGCCGGGGCCTGGGCGCAGCCGCACAGGCAGAAGAGGAGCGCCGCCGCCCAGACCGCGCCCCGTTTAACTCGTCTCATGGTCGCCCTCCCGTATCTTCGGCATCCGGATCTCCACCCGGGTGCCCACGTCCAGCTCACTGGTGATATGCAGCCCGTACTGCCTGCCGAAATAGATCTGCAGGCGGTCGTTGACGTTCCGGATGCCGATGCCGGTGCGGTCGCCGGGGTCCTGCTGCATGATGGCCGCGATCTGCTCCCGGCTCATCCCCACGCCGTTGTCCGTGACGGAAAAGACGATGTCGTCCCCCTCCTGGCTCACGCCCACGGTGATGTGGCCCTCGTCCACCAGGAAATCCAGCCCGTGGTTGATGGCGTTTTCGATGATGGGCTGCAGCGTGATCTTGTTGCAGTAGTAGTTCAGGCACTCCGGGTCCACGTCGAACTCATAGGTGAACTGGTTCTTATAGCGGTACTTCTGGATCTGCAGGTAGCTCTCGGCGTGCTCGATCTCCTTGGCCACGGGGATGAGCTCGTGGCCCCTGCTGATGCTGATGCGGAACAGCCGCGCCAGGGCGTGGACCATCTTGACGGCGTCGGCGTTGCGGCCCTGCTCGCACATCCAGGCGATGGAGTCCAGGGTATTATACAGGAAATGCGGATTGATCTGGGCCTGCAGGGCCTTGAGCTCCGTCTTGCGCAGGTTGACCTCCTCCTCCCGGACGGTGGTCATGAGCCGCTGGATCCGCAGCACCATGTGGCCGAAGGAGTGGGAGAGCTCCCGGACCTCCCGGGTGCCGCCCCCGGGCTGGTAGGTGAAGTGGTCGGCGTCGGTCTCAAAGCGCTCCATGGCCTCCGTCAGGTCATACAGGGGCCGCCCCAGCAGCCGGGACAGCAGCCAGCTCGTCAGCAGCGCCGTCGCCAGCACCACCGCCGCCAGCAGCCCGGACAGCCGGATCATCTCATATACGCTGCGGTTCACCAGTTCGTCCACGTAGCTCACCCCCACCACCCGCCAGTCGCTGCCGGCCACGCTGGCCACGCAGTAGATGATGGTGTCGTCCACATAGGTGCCGTCCTCCCAGGCGGCCAGGGCGGCGGTGTCCTCCGCCTTGAGTCCCGCGTACAGCAGCTGCTGCTGGGGATGGTAGACGATGTTTCCCTCCTCGTCCATCAAAAAGCAGTAGCCCCGCTGCCCGATGCTCACGTTGTTGATGTGGCTGGAGATGCTGGAGAAGCTCAGGTCCAGGGACACCCAGGCGGCCTCCCCGCCCTCCTCCAGAGGCGCGGTCATGGTGACCACCCAGGGATAGTAGCCCTCAAAGATGGATTCCACATGGGGTGCGGTCATGTAGGGGGCCTGGGCGGCGGCCTTCTCCAGGTCGAAGGAGAGGTTCCGGAAGATCTCCTCCCGGGGGCTGCGGCCCGGGGACCAGCAGTCCAGCAGGGCGCCGCCGGAGGAGTAGCTCGTGATCGCCACCACGTCCGGACGGAAGTCCAAAAAAGCGGACAGCAGCTCGTCCCGGCTGTCGGGCCGCTCCAGCATGGAGGCCTCCACCACGTCCATGGCCTGGGCCATGTCCAGCAGGTAGTTGCCCACGGTATGGGACACCTGGGACACCGCCTGGGCGCTGCTGGTGCGGGCATTCTGCACCATGGCGCTGCGGTAGCGGTCCAGGAACAGCAGGATGCAGCAGCACAGGATGACGGCCACCACCCCCACCACCATGGAAACCAGGATGGTGGTGATGCGGGGGCCGCCGCGGCCCGGTCTCTCTCTCGTCAAAGCAGATCACCCGCCTTCTGGCGGTCCAGCCTGCGCCGCATGGCGTTGGGGGACTCCCCGCAGTATTTCTTGAAGCAATAGCTGAAGTAGTGCTGATCCGTATAGCCGCAGCGCTGGGAGATCTCCTGGATCCGGAGGGGGGTGGTGGAGAGGAGCTCCCGGGCGGCGTCCATCCGCTTGCGGATGAGGATGTTGGTGAACGTCTCGCCGGTGTACCTCTTGATGCAGGCGCTGAGGTGGTTGGGGCTCACATCCAGCATCCCGCTGAGGGACACCAGGGAGAGGCTGGCGTCCATATAATGCTGGTCCAGCGTGTCCAGCGCCCGCTGGCACAGGAGGCTCCCGCCCTTGACCGCGGGAGCAAGGTCGCTGATGAACTGGGCCCCGCTCTCCATCCTGTCCCCCTGGCGCAGGGCCTCCATGGCCTCCCGATAGGCGTCGTGGAGGGCGGTGAGGGCGCCCACCGTCCGGCTCACGCCGATCCGGCAGCGCTTGCCCAGGACCCGGGAGGCCATCTGGGGGATCTCATCGGCCAAAATGTGCAGGTACTCATGAAAGTCCCAGGCGTTCCCCAGCAGCACCGAGATGACCTTCCCGGAGGCAAAGAAGCTGACGCAGCGGAGATACTTCGCCGCCAGGGTGTTCACCGGCGCCACAAAGGAGGGCACGGTGCAGTTGGCCCCCTCCCGGTTGAGCAGGGCGGACACCATCACGGTGTAGCTGGGCTTGTCGCTCCCGTCCCGCAGCAGGCCGCACTGCCGGGCGTACGCCTCCGCCTGCTCCTCGTCCCTGGGATCGGCATAGTCGTCCAGAACCAGCGGCATCAGCATCGCCGTGCGCAGATCGTGGCCGTCCGCCCCCATGGTGGCCTGGCGGAACATGGCGAACTGGGCGTCGATCTTCTGGTGGATGGCCTGGAGCTCCTTCCCCAGGCCCTCGATGGTCAGGGGCTTGAGCATATAGCTGATGATGTTGTACTGGATCGCCTGCTTGGCGTACTCAAAATCGTCGAAGCCGCTGAGGAAGGCGATATTGGTAGCGGGACGCACCTCCCGCACCTGCCGGGCCAGCTCGATCCCGGAGATGAACGGCATCCGGATGTCCGTCAGCAGCAGGTCCGGCTCGTACTGCTCCACCAGCTGCAGGGCGTCCAGGCCGTTGCTGGCGTTCCCTACCAGCCGGAACCCGTAGTCCTCCCAGGGGATCATGGTGCACATCGCCTCCCGCAGTTCGTCCTCATCGTCCGCCACGATCACGGTGTATACTGTCATTGCGGCCATAACGGTACCTGTCCTTTCCTGATAGAAATGGGACGCCCGCCGCCGGGCGGCGTCCTCCGGCAGAGCCATCGCAGGGTCGCGGATCCCCTCCATGCATATTGCATATCTTATAAGGTACAGGCATATTATACCAGAACCGCCGCCGTTCCACAAATGTTTCTTGCGGGGACACGGCGCGGCGGAGGGTCCCGGCCCAAGGGCCGTATGCCGCAAAATGGACGCCCACATCCCGTGAGCGTCCATCCGATCCGGCCGCATCATACCCCGCCCAGGGGCATGCGCCGGGAACATGTGCCCGCTATGCCGCGCGCCTATCCCAGCCAGCTATTCCAATTCAAACGCGCCGGTATATAGCTGATAGTACTGTCCTTTCGCCGCGATCAGCTGATCGTGGTCCCCTCGTTCTATGATCCGGCCCTGCTCCAGCACCATGATGGCCTTGGCGTTGCGGACGGTGGAGAGGCGGTGGGCGATGACGAACACGGTGCGGCCTGCCATCAGGGCGTCCATCCCCTGCTGCACAATGGCCTCCGTGCGCGTATCGATGGAGGAGGTGGCCTCATCCATGATCATGACCGGAGGATCCGCAACGGCGGTCCGGGCAATGGAGATCAGCTGGCACTGCCCCTGGGAGAGGTTGTTGTTGTCGCCGCTGATCATGGTCTGATACCCGTTGGGAAGGCGGGTGATAAAGGAGTCGGCCCCGGACAGCTTGGCGGCCGCGATGCATTCCTCGTCCGTGGCGTCCAGCTTGCCATATCGGATGTTGTCCATCACCGTACCCGTAAACAGACTTACATCCTGCAGGATGATACCCATGGAGCGGCGCAGATCGGTTTTCCGGATCTTTGTGATGTTGATGCCGTCGTAGCGGATCTTGCCGTCCGCCAGATCATAAAAGCGGTTGATGAGGTTGGTAATGGTGGTTTTGCCCGCGCCGGTGGCGCCCACAAAGGCGATCTTCTGTCCAGGCTTGGCGTAGAGGGATAACCCTTTTCCCGCAGTTTTTTTAATGTCGCGCAGACCGTGGCTTTGGAAAAACCGGTTTTCTGCGCAAGGACAGACAGGGAAAGCGGCTCTTTTCCGGATCCATCCAGTTCAAACAATTCCGCCAGCAGGCAGGCTTGTGCAAGCGTCAGTTCCGAGATCTCCTCCGGCATTTGTCTGGCGTCCAGCGGCACAGCGTTGCTGATGTGCCGAAGCAGCACGAGGACCAAATCCTGCGGCACAGGCCCTCCTCCTTTCGTATAAAAATCATTTTTGTAAAAACGATTTCGCCTTACAGAGAGCTATTATAGGTGTTTTCTCTTAAAAGTGAATTTAGAATATATTATAATTGATAAGGAACACTTATCAAACTTGCGGAGGGGCTGTTATGAACACCATGCAGCTTGCCTGCTTTTTGACTGTGGCAGAAACACTGAACTTCGCCCGGGCGGCCGAGCAGCTGCATGTGACCCAGCCGGCAGTCACGCAGCAGATCCATGCTTTGGAGGCAGAACTGAATCTGCAGCTTTTCCGGAGAACCACCAGAACGGTGGAGTTGACGCAGGAAGGGCTCATTTTCCTCGGAGACGCAAAAGCAATGCTCGAAATCTTCGCGCGGGCAAAAAAACGGGCGGAGTCTGCCGTTGCGGACACAAGGGAATCGTTTGTGATCGGATGTCACAGCAACAATGACATCCTGCATCTTTCAGACACGCTGGCGGAAATGAGAGGGCAGGCCCCTAATCTGTATCCGATTTTCCGCGTCATACCGTTCCAGCATCTATATCAGCGTTTGTCTGAAGAAGCGGTAGACGTAGTGGTGGCTTTTCGGGAAGGGGATTTAAGGCAGCACCGCACAATTGCTGAGGCAAGCGCTGTCGAATCACCCATCAGGCAGGAAACCATAGGCTTCCC
>CALXGG010000075.1 GCA_944387785.1 uncultured Oscillospiraceae bacterium
GGTGCTTTGAGATCGAGCGCAAGCTGAAGGAGCGCTGCGACATCCCCATCTTCCACGACGACCAGCACGGCACCGCCGTCATCACCCTGGCGGGCCTCACCAACGCCCTGAAGGTGGTGGGGAAGAAGAAGGAGGACGTGCGGATCGTCACCTCCGGCGCGGGCGCGGCGGCGGTGTCCATCGTGAAGCTCCTCCTCTCCGCCGGGTACCGGGACATCACCATGTGCGACCGGCAGGGCGCCATCTACGCCGGCCGCCCGGGCCTCAACTGGATCAAGGAGGAGATGGCCCTTGTCACCAACCGGGAGGGCCGGAAGGGCTCCCTGGCGGACGTCCTGGCGGGGGCCGATGTGTTCATCGGCGTCAGCGCCCCGGGTACTGTTACCGGGGACATGGTCCGCTCCATGGCGCGGGACGCCATCGTGTTCGCCTGCGCCAACCCTACTCCCGAGATCTTCCCGGAGGAGGCCCTGGCCGCCGGGGCGGCGGTGGTGGCCACCGGCCGCAGCGACTTCCCCAACCAGATCAACAATGTCCTGGCCTTCCCGGGCATTTTCCGGGGCACCTTCAACGTGCGGGCCCGGGACATCAACGAGGAGATGAAGATGGCGGCGGCGGCGGCCCTGGCGGGGCTGATCTCCGAGGGGGAGCTCTCGGCGGAGTACATCATCCCCAAGGCCTTCGACAAGCGGGTGGGCCCCGCGGTGGCGGCGGCGGTGGCGGAGGCCGCCCGGCGCTCCGGCGTGGCCCGGATCTGAGGCGCATCGCCGTACATACGAACGAAAATCCCCCCGCGGCGTATGCCGCGGGGGGATTTTGCGCTGTGTCAGCGGGGACGGCCGCCCTTACCGGCGGCGGCCCCGGTAGCCGCCGCTGCGGGGGCCGGTGTAGCCCCGGCCGTAGCGCCGGCGGCGGTTGAACACCGTCAGCCGCAGGACGATGATCAGGAGGATCAGCGCCGCCACGGCGGCAATGACGATCTTCACCGTGGTCTGCTGGAAGAATTCCACCAGGTCCCGGCGGAACACCAGCAGCCGGGAGGCGGACACGTCCTCGTCGGCCAGCAGCTCCACGGTGCCGTACACCGTGTCCCCGCAGCTGAGGGTGATCTCTCCCAGCACCTGCCCCTTGGCCACCGGCGCCTCCACGCTCTCCTCGGTGAAGGTGACGGTGCGGGTGATGTCTTTTTCCGGGTCGATGCTGTTGGGGATCAGCCGCTCGATCTCCTCGGCGGGATGGACCTTCACGGAGTTCTGCTCCTGGGAGAGGGTGACGGGCACCTCGTCGATGAGCTCGTCGGTGCCCAGGATCACCTGGCGGGTGAATTCGTCAAAGCCCCAGTCGAAGAGCTTGATGGTCTCGGAAAAGCTCTGGACCTGCTTGTCCCCGTTGTCCAGGGTGACCTGCTTGGCCCCCAGCATCACGCTGAGGAGGGAGCGGCCGCTGCGGGTGGCGGTGGCGATGAGGCAGTAGCCGGCGTCGCTGGTGGAGCCGGTCTTGACGCCTTCGGCCCCCTGGTAGACGTAGTTGGCGTTGCGCATAGGGGAAAGGAGGTAGTTGGTGGTGTAGTAGGTCCGGGAGGCGGAGAGGTTGGTGGCGGGGATCTCGATGACCTTGGTGTTGCAGATGGGCATGAACATCTCGTGCCGCATGGCCTCCTGGGTGATGAGGTAGAGGTCCCAGGCGGTGGTGTAGTGGTCGGAGTCCTGGAGGCCGTTGGTGTTGGCGAAGTGGGTGTCCTCGCAGCCGATGGCCTTGGCCCGGGCGTTCATCTGCTCCACGAAGGCGTCGATGGAGCCGGCCACGCCCTCCGCCAGGATGTCGCAGGCCTCGTTGGCGGACACCACCAGGATGCAGTAGAGGAGGTTCTCCACGGTCATCTCCTCCCCCACCTTGATGCCGGCGTTGCTGCCGTCGGAGGGCAGGTTGTCGATGGCGGCCTGGGAGGCGGTGAGGACGGTGTCAATGGACAGCTTGCCGTCGTCCACGGCCTCCAGCACCAGCAATGCGGTCATGACCTTGGTGAGGCTGGCGGGATAGAGCCGCTCATGGATATTCCGGGCATAGAGGATCTCCCCGGTGTCCGGGTCCGCCAGCAGGGCGGCCTTAGCGGCCACCTCCCAGTCCCCGGTGTCGCCGCCGGCGGCCAGGGCGGAGGCGCCCAGGGCGACGATCAGGACCAGGCTGAAAAAAAGAGCGAGAAAACGGCGAAATTTCATATCATTCTCCAAAAAATTATGGTATACTCATTTGTGATTGGTTTGTCTGATTTCCGGCAGACAGGGCGGAAACCGACAGTTTACCTATAAGTATAACAAAAAACCCCGGGGAGTTCAACTGTGAAAGTAACAGGAAAGATCACCAAAACGGAGTGGCTGCTGCTGGCCCTGGCCGTCATATTCGCGGCGGTGCTGGCGCTGCTGTACCTGGGGCGGCAGGCCCCCGAGGTCTGGGACGGCTATACGGTCACCGCCGCCCGGAAAACGGAGGAGCCTGTCACGCCGGAGCCCTCGCCGCCGGTGGACGTGAACACCGCGGGCCTGGAGGAGCTGGATACGCTCTACGGCATCGGCCCGGCCCTGGCCCAGCGGATCATCGACTATCGGGAGGAGAACGGCCCCTTTGCCTCCCTGGAGGACCTGCTGGAGGTCAAGGGCATCGGCGAGGCCACCCTGGAGGGGTTCCGGGACCGGGCCGTGGCGGGCCCGGGGGCGGATGGATGAAAATTTATGGACCCATGGAGAGATATCTATGAAGATTTTGGTTGTAGACGACGAGAAGCTGCTGGTGAAGGGGATCAAATTCAACCTGGAGAACGAGGGCTACCAGGTGGAGTGCGCCTATGACGGGGCCTCCGCGGTGGAGCTGGCCCGGACGGGGAACTTTGACCTCATCATCCTGGACCTGATGATGCCGGAGATCGACGGGCTGGAGGCCTGCGTGCGGATCCGGGAATTTTCCAGCGTCCCCATCATCATGCTCACCGCCCGCAGCGAGGACACGGACAAGATCATCGGCTTTGAGTGCGGGGCGGACGACTATCTCACCAAGCCCTTCAACATCCTGGAGCTGAAGGCCCGGATCCGGGCCCTGCTGCGCCGGGCCTCGGGATCGGTGCAGGCCAGGCAGCAGAGCCGGATCACGGTGGGGGGCCTGACCCTGGATACGGAGCAGCGGGTAGCCATCCGGGATGGAGAGACAGTGGAGCTGACCGCTAAGGAGTATGATCTTATTGAGCTACTGATGAAGAACCCCCGGCGGGTGTACAGCCGGGAGAACCTGATGAACGTGGTGTGGGGGTATTCCTACACCGGGGACTACCGGACGGTGGACGTCCATATCCGCCGCCTGCGGGAGAAGCTGGAGCGGACCCCGGCGGAGCCGGAGTATATCATGACCAAGTGGGGAGTTGGCTACTATTTTAAGGGGTAAGATTTCCTTACAGCTGAAGATCGGCGCCAGCTATATGGCCATACTGCTGGTGGTGCTGGTGCTGATGAACACCTACCCGCTGCTGGTGTCCGAGGATCTGGTGTTCCGGGCCAAGCGCACCGCCCTCCAGAGCGGGGCGGCGGCCATCAACGTGGCGGTGTCCGGGCTGGAGGAGCTGACGGAAGAGAACGTGTCTCTGGCCATGGGGGGTGTGGAGACCGACGGCGTGTCCCGGGCCATCGTCACCGACCCCTACGGCAAGGTCCTCTACGACACCCGGGAGGCAGGCAATGCCACCGGCTACTACGTCTTTTACACGGAGCTGGTGGAGGCTCTCCAGGGGAACATCTCCGCCTACAGCGTCTACCAGGAGGGGGCCTTCCACAGCAGCGCCGCCCAGCCGGTGCTCTACCGCAACCAGATCATCGGCGCCATCTACGTCTACGAGTACGACACCCAGCAGGCGGCTCTGCTGGAGAACCTCCAGGCCAACCTCCTGAGCATCTCCGTGGGCGTGGGGCTGCTGGTGCTGACCCTCAGCGCCGCCGTCAGCCGCAGCATCACCCGGCGGCTGGAGAGCCTGCAGACCGCCATCCGCGGCGTCCGGGAGGGGGCCTACAACCAGCGGGCCATCCTCTCCGGCCACGACGAGTTCACCCAGATCGCCGGGGAGTTCAACGACCTGGTGGACCGCCTCCAGGAGACGGAGAGCGCCCGCCGCCAGTTCGTCTCCGACGCCTCCCATGAGCTCAAGACCCCCCTGGCGGCCATCCGTCTGTTGACGGACTCCATTTTGCAGAATGAGAACATCGACAACGACACCGCCCGGGAGTTCGTCAGCGACATCGGCCGGGAGGCCGAGCGGCTGAGCCGGATCACCGAGGACCTGCTGCGCCTGACCCGGCTGGACAGCGGGGTGATGGAGGCCCCCGCCCGGATCCGGGTGAAGCCGGTGATGGACCGGGTGGTGCGGATGCTGCGCCCGGTGGCGGAGGAGAAGGAGATCGACGTGAGCGCCGACGGCGACGCCCTGGTGGTGGCCACCGAGGGGGAGCTCCATCAGGTCTTGTACAACCTGGCGGAAAACGCCATCAAGTATAACCGCCGGGGCGGCTTCGTATCCATCCGTGCGACGGAGGGGGAGGAGGCTGTGGTCATCACCGTGGAGGACAACGGCATCGGCATCCCCGAGGAGGACCTGACCCATGTGTTCGAGCGGTTCTACCGGGTGGACAAGGCCCGGTCCCGGGCCGCCGGCGGCACGGGCCTGGGCCTGAGCATCGTGCGGGACACGGTGGACCGCCGGGGCGGCGACATCTGGGCGGAGAACATCCCGGAGGGCGGGACCCGCTTCACCGTGAAGCTGCCCCGTACGGGAGGAGAGGAGGCCGGGCTATGAAAAAACGGATCGCGGCGGCTCTGGCCCTGCTGCTGGCCCTGACCGCCTGCGGCATCTCCCAGACCTCTCCCGCGGAGGGGGAGGGATACCTCATCTACTTCCTGGCCCGGGACGGGGAGGCCCGGGGCGGCGACATGCTCCGGGCCAGCTATGAGCAGCTGCCGGTTTCCAGAGGCGACTCCCCGGAGGAACAGGCCCGGGCGGTGGTGGAGCGGCTCCTGGCCGGCCCGGAGGACGAGACGCTGCGCAGTCCCCTGCCGAAGGAGATGCAGCTGCTGTCCCTGGAGATCCAGGACCGGCGGACGGCGGTGGACTTCTCCGCCGGCTTTGCCCAGCTGAGCGGGGTGGAGCTGGTCCTGGCGGACTATTGCCTGACCCTGTCCCTTACCGCCCTGGAGGGGATCAGCGCCGTGGCCATCACCGCCCAGGGGCGGGCGGTGGGCCAGCAGCCCAAGCAGATCTTTTACGAGCGGGACGTGCTGCTCTCCGACATGGGGGACGTGCTTCAGACAGTGGAGGTGACGCTGTATTTCCTCAACAGCGACGGCGCCCTGGAGGGGGAGAAGCGCACCCTGGAGATCTATGAGGGGCAGACCCTGGCGGAGAACCTGGTGGCGGCCCTGCTGGCAGGGCCGGAGAACCGGGAGCTCACCGCGGTGATCCCGGAGGATTTCATGATCAACGCCATCCGGGCGGACGAGGGGGTCTGCTATGTGAACATCTCCCAGGAGTCCCTGGCGTCCCTGCCCCAGGAGGAGGCCTACCAGCGGCTGATCCTCTGGTCCTTGTCCGACTCCCTCTACTCGGTGGACACCATCCAGGAGCTGCGGCTGGTATCCGGCGGGGAGGAGCTGACCCACTTCGGCGCCATCCCGGTGGAGGAGGTGGCCGTCCGGCCCCAGGGCTGACGGGCCTGCCCCGCATTGTAAAACCGCCTCCGGTGTGGTACACTGGAGCTATATAAAATCAAGGAGGGCTCGCTCATGAAGCTGAGTTTTTTTGGCGCGGACCAATGCGTCACCGGCAGCTGCCACTGCCTGGAGGTAAACGGCAAGCGTATCCTGATCGACTGCGGCCTGCAGCAGGGCCGGGACGAGATCGACAACCGTGAGCTGCCCTTTGCCCCCAACACCATCGACTATGTGCTCATCACCCACGCCCACATCGACCACAGCGGCCGGGTGCCCATGCTGGTGAAGGAGGGCTTTGCCGGGGAGATCTGGACCACCCGGCTCACGGCGGAGCTCCTGGAGATCATGCTGGCGGACAGCGCCCACATCCAGGAGTCCGACGCGGAGTACGAGAACCGGAAGAACCAGCGGGCGGGCCGCCCCCTGGTGGAGCCCATCTACACCGCCGAGGACGCCATGCGGACCATGGAGTACGTGCGCACCTGCGAGTACGATCAGAAAGTGGAGATCTGCGAGGGCGTCACCGCCACCTTCACCGACGCGGGCCACCTGCTGGGCTCCGCCAGCATCACCATGGAGCTGACGGAAAACGGCGTGAGCAAGACCATCGTGTTCTCCGGCGATATCGGCAACATCAACCAGCCCATCATCCGGGACCCCGTCCTCCTGACCAAGGCGGACTATGTGGTCATGGAGTCCACCTACGGCGACCGCAACCATCAGGAGGTGTGGAGCTACACCTCCGAGCTGGCCAAGGTCATCGACCGGACCCTGGGACGGGGCGGCAACGTGGTGATCCCCGCCTTCGCCGTGGGCCGCACCCAGGAAATTCTGTACTTCCTGCGGCGGATCAAGCAGGAGCACCTGGTGAAGTCCGTCCGGGACTTCCCGGTGTATATCGACTCCCCCCTGGCGGGGAAGGCCACCGGCATCTTCTGCGGCGACCTCCACGGCTACCTGGACGAGGAGACCCTGGAGCTGGTGAAGGACGGCACGGCCATGTTCTCCTTCCCGGGGCTGCGGACCACCGAGTCGGTGGAGGAGTCCAAGCTGCTCAACGTGGACAAGACCCCCAAGGTCATCATCTCCGCCTCCGGTATGTGCGACGCCGGGCGGATCCGCCATCACCTCAAGTACAACCTCTGGCGGGCGGAGAGCACCATCGTGTTCGTGGGCTTCCAGTCCCCGGGCACCCTGGGCCGCACCCTGCTGGACGGCGCCAAGAGCGTGAAGCTCTTCGGCGAGGAGATCGCCGTCCGGGCGGAGATCGAGAACTTCAAGGGCCTCTCCAGCCACGCCGACCGGGATCACCTGCTGGAGTGGGCCAGATCCTTTGAAAACCCCGCCCATTTCTTCGTGGTCCACGGGGACCGGGAGGTGGCGCCCTACTTTGCCGACAGCCTGGAGCGGCTGGGGCTCAGCGCCCACGCCCCCCAGTACACGGAGGTGTACGACCTGGCGGCGGGCCGTATGCTGGATCCCGGCTATCTGCCCGAGCGCCGGACCGCCACGCCCATGGGCAAGGTGTCCGCGCCCTACCAGCGCCTGGTGGCCGTGGGCCAGCTGCTCCAGGAGGTCATCCTCCGCAGCAAGGGCCGGGCCAACCGGGACCTCGGCAATTTTGCCGACCAGATCAAGCAGCTCATCGACCGCTGGGAGGCCTAAGCCCGGCGGCGTGCCGCTGTGCGCCTGAGGAGGGCCCTATGGCCGATTTACAGAAGAACCAACTGCATACGATCACGGTTACCGGCTATTCCGAGGAGGGGCTGGGGGTGGCCCGGATCGACGGCCGGGTGGTGTTCATCCACGGCGGCGTCCGGGGAGAGCGCTGTACCGTCCGGATCATGAAGGTGCTGAAGAATGTGGCCTTCGCCCGGGTGGAGGAGGTCCTGGAGGCCTCCCCGGGCCGCCAGGCGCCGGACTGCCCCCATTACCCCGCCTGCGGCGGCTGCGACTTCCGCCACCTCGCCTACGCCGAGGAGCTGGAGGCCAAGCGGCAGCGGGTGGAGGACGCCCTGCGCCGGATCGGCGGGGCGGAGGTGTCCGTCACGGAGATCCTGGCCAGCCCCCGGACGGCCGGTTACCGGAACAAGAGCCAATTCCCTGTCAGCCCTGAAGGGCTGGCAGGGTTTTACCGCGCCCGGAGCCATCAGGTGATCCCGGCCACGGACTGCCTGCTCCAGAGCCCCCAGGCGGGAGCCGTTGCCCGGGCGGTGGAGGGGTGCCTGGCGGACTGGAATGTGCCCGCCTATGACGAGGAGACCCACACCGGCCTCCTCCGGCACATCTTTGTCCGCACCGGCGCCGCCGGACAGGCCCTGGTGTGCCTGGTCGTCAACGGCGACAGGCTCCCCCGGGAGGCGGAGCTGGTGGGACGGATCCGGGAGGCCTGCCCCGATACGGTAGGGGTGGTGCTCAATGAAAACACCCGGCGGACCAATGTGGTCCTGGGAGAACACTATCGCACCCTCTGGGGCCGGGATTTCCTGGAGGACACCCTCTGCGGCCTCACCTTCCGCATTGCCATCCCCGCCTTCTACCAGGTCAACCGCCTCCAGGCGGAGCGGCTGTATGAGAAGGCGGCGGAGCTGGCGGGCCTTACGGGGGAGGAGACGGTGCTGGACCTCTACTGCGGCGCGGGAACCATCACGCTGGTGATGGCCCGGCGGGCCAAGCGGGCCATCGGGGCGGAGATCGTGCCGGAGGCGGTGGAGAACGCCTGGGAAAACGCCCGGCGCAACGGGGTCGCCAACGCGGAATTCTTCTGCGGCGACGCCGCGGCGGTGGCGGCGAAGCTGGCGGCGGAGAGGCTGCGGCCGGACGTGGTGGTGGTGGACCCGCCCCGGAAGGGGCTGGAGGAGTCCGTCGTCGCCTCCATCGCGGATATGGCCCCGGAGCGGGTGGTCTACGTCTCCTGCGACCCGGGCACCCTGGCCCGGGACGTCAAACGGTTTGCCGGGCGGGGCTATGTCCTGCGGCAGGCCGTGGCGGCGGATCTCTTCCCCCGGACCAAGCATGCGGAGACGGTTGTCTTGCTTTCCAAGGGAGAAATCGACTCGAAGAAAGTGCGGGTGGAGTTCTCGCTGGAGGATATGGATATGTCCGGGTTCCAGAAGGGCGCAACCTATGAGCAGATCAAAGCGTATGTGCTGGAGCATTCTGGATTGAAGGTGTCTTCCCTCTACATCTCACAGATAAAGCGCAAGTGCGGGCTGAATGTGGGGCAAAATTATAACTTGTCAAAGAAGGAAGATGCCAAAGTACCGCAATGTCCACCGGAAAAAGAAGCGGCGATTATGGAGGCATTGAAGCATTTTCAAATGACATAATTATTACACAAGGGCCTAGGTAGTTTATCCTAGGCCCTTTTCGCAGTCTTATAGTTCACTATTTCGTGAATTTAATTTGCCTTTTAGTGCAAAATCAAGTATACTAGAAATGAAAAATATCAGGAGGTGCAGGATGGCAATCAGCTATAATCGTCTTTGGAAACGATTGATCGATCACGATTTGAGTAAAACCGATATGATGCACCGTGCAAACATCAGCACCAATGTTCTGGCACGTCTGGGAAAGGGTGCGCCTGTTTCGATGGAAAGCATGGAGAAAATCTGTAAAGTGTTAAACTGCAATATTGGCGATGTTATGGAATTTGTTCCTGATAATAAAGATGGAGGAAAAGACGCATGATTACGGGCGCTATCAAAAATAAAGTAGATAAAATCTGGACGGATATCTGGGCTGGCGGCATTACCAATCCCTTGACAGTAATTGAGCAGCTGACCTACCTGATGTTCATTCGTTCTCTTGATGAAAAAGAACTGGAAATAGAAGAATTT
>CALXGG010000076.1 GCA_944387785.1 uncultured Oscillospiraceae bacterium
GCTCCGGGACCGCATCGCCGCCTTCACCGCCGCCGTCCAGGACAGCCCCGCCCAGGGCAACCAGAACAACCAAAACAACCAAAACGGCCAGGATAACCAGAACGGTCAGAGCGGCCAGAGCGGCCAGGGGGCCGGCTCCGTCCTCTGGGAGGACAGCGGCCGCCACTGCGGCGACGAGGGCCGCTGCGGCCGCGGCGGCCGATAGGGGGGCGCCCCGGCCGGGGCGCCGCCGGGCGGATGCCCGGCCGGCTGGGAGAAACAAGCGTGTGGAGAGGGAGGCCCGCCGGGGCCTCCCTTTTTTTGCCTCCGCCGGGGCCTCAGTCCTCCATGGCCACCGTGACCCGCTCCACCCCCTGGAGGGCCCGCTCCGTCAGGCCCGCCACGTCCAGGGCCTGCTCATACTCCCGGACCTGGTTAAGGTCCGGGTGGGTCCGGGGATGGCGGGGGGTAAAGACGGTGCAGCAGTCCTCATAGGGGAGGATGGAGGTGTCGAAGGTGCCGATGCGCCGGGAGACGCGGATGATCTCCTCCTTGTCCATGCCGATGACGGGCCGCAGCACCGGCAGCTCGCAGGCGTCGTCGGACACGGTGAGGGCGTCCATGGTCTGGCTGGCCACCTGGCCCAGGCACTCGCCGGTGACCAGGGCCTTGCAGCCGGTGCGCTTTGCCACCGCCACCGCCAGGCGCATCATGAAGCGGCGCATGATGAGGGTGAAGTGGTCCTCGGGGCAGGCGCGGCGGATCTCCTCCTGGATCTCCGTGAAGGGGATGATGTGGAGGGTCATGCGGCCGCACCAGGGGGTCAGCTGCCGGGCCAGCTCGATGACCTTCTCCTTGGCCTGCTGGGAGGTGTAGGGGGGGCTGAAGAAGTGGACCAGCTCCAGCTGCACCCCCCGCTTGGCGATCATGAAGGAGCTGACGGGGCTGTCGATGCCGCCGGAGAGGAGGCTCACCGCCTTGCCGCCCATGCCGATGGGCAGGCCGCCGGCCCCCGGCTCCGCGGGGCCGTGGACGTAGGCCGCCTTCTCCCGGACCTCCACATGGACGCACAGCTCCGGGTCGTGGACGTCCACGGTGAGGTGGGGGTAGGCGTCGTGGAGGAGGCCCCCCACGTACTGGGAGATCTCCATGCTGTTCATGGGGAACTTCTTGTCGGAGCGCTTGGTCTCCACCTTGAAGCTCCTGGCGGCGCGGAGGGGGCCGTCCAGGTAGGACTTGGCGCAGGAGAGGATGGCGTCCTTGTCCTTGGGGCAGGGCCTGGCCCGGACCACGGCGATGACGCCGAATACCTGCTTGCAGGCGGCGTAGGCCCCGTCCAGGTCGCAGTCCTCCCCCTGGGGCTCCACATAGATGGTGCTCTGCTTGGAGTAGACCTGGAACCTGCCGCAGTGCTGGAGGCGGCGGCGGATGTTGCTGAGGAGCTTGTCCTCGAAGGAGCGGCGGTTGAGGCCCTTGAGGACCACCTCCCCCAGCTTGAGCAAAATGACGTCGTTCATATAAGTTTCGGTTCCTTTCCCGTTGTGTTCCGAGGAATAGTATAGCCTATGGCCGGGGAAATGTCCAGCGGGGCGGCCGCCTTTTGACAGGGCCGCCGGGCCGTGGTATGATAGGGCCACGATAGGACAGAGCAGGAAGGAGCAGCCTATGACGCCGTACCGCCACCGGGTGAACTACTACGAGACCGACAAGATGGGCGTGACCCACCACGCCAACTATATCCACTGGATGGAGGAGGCCCGCATCGACTTCCTGGACCAGCTGGGCTGGAGCTACGACAAGCTGGAGGAGCTGGGCATCGTGTCCCCGGTCATCGGCCTGGAGTGCCAGTACAAGGCCCCCACCACCTTCAACGACCGGGTGGACGTGACGGTGACCATCCGGGAGTACCGCTGCCCCAGGCTGGTGGTGGGCTACGAGATGCGCAGGGAGGACGGTACGGTGGTCCTCACCGGCTCCTCCTCCCACTGCTTCCTGGACCGGGAGGGGAAGTTCCTGCGGCTGAAGCGGGATTTCCCCGGCTTTGACCAGGCCCTCCGGGACCTGGCGGCCCAGGGATGAAGATAGGAAACGCCCCGGGACGGCTTTGCCGTCCCGGGGCGTTTTGCTGCGCTGCGGACAGGGGCCCTCTCCCGGCCCTCAGCTCCGGCCCTCGATCTTGTGGCCGCATTTGGGGCAGGTGATGACGATCTTCCCCTTCCCTGCCGGCACCCGGCAGATGGTCTTGCAGTTTTTGCAGGTGAAGTAGCGGTGCGCCTTGTCGGCCCTCCGGGACCTGGCGGCGGCAAAGCGGTTTTTGATGGGCCACCACCAGTTGACGAACCGCTGGTTCTCCGCCCGGCGCTTGGGCAGGTTCCTGGAAAAGGTCCGCCACAGCAGGATCACCGCCAGCAGGAACATAAGGATGTCCACGATCATGGCGGCGTAGGGGATCCGCAGGGCGGAGACCAGGGTGCGGACCACCCACAGGGCCAGGTACAGGATCAGGATGGCCCAGTTGAGCTGATCGGTGCCGTTGCGGCCGTACATGAAGCGGGCCATGGCGCTGGAGAGCTTGTAGAAGAAGCTGCGCATGGAACAGACCTCGATTCCCCGTGGTTTTTTTCTTAGTTTACCGGAAAAATATGAACAAATAAAGGCTCCGGGGAAATTTTTTGCCGGGCCGCCGGCCGCCTCGTGACCGGTGCGGCGGTCAGCCGCACTTCGGCTGCCGCCCCTCGGGGCTGAGGGGCGTTTCTTTTTTCTTTTGGGGCGTTCCGCGCCCCGGCGGGGCATGCCTCCGGCGGGGTACTTTTCCTTCGCCGGAAAAGTACCCAAAAGGGCGCTGGGGAGACCCCAGACCCCCCTTTTTTGCCTAATCGGTGGGTATCAGAGCTGATACCCAGATGCCGCTGAATCTCCTTTGGGCCGCTGGCCCCTCGTAACCGGTGCGGCGGTCAGCCGCACTTCGGCTGTCGCCCCTCGGGCTGAGGGGCGTTTCTTTTTTCTTTTGGGGCGTTCCGCGCCCCGAGTCCCGGGTTTTGCCTCCGGCGGGGTACTTTTCCTTCGCCGGAAAAGTACCCAAAAGGGCGCTGGGGAGACCCCAGCCCCTCCCCTTTTTTGCCTAATCGGTGGGTATCAGAGCTGATACCCAGATGCCGCTGAATCTCCTTTGGGCCGCCGGCCACCTCGTAACCGGTGCGGCGGTCAGCCGCACTTCGGCTGTCGCCCCTCGGGCTGAGGGTTGTTTCTGCTTCTCTTTTGAGGCGTGATCGGCCCTCGGGCTGATGGGTTTTGCAGGTTTTTGCGGACAGCCGGAGCAGTTTCCCCAGCCGCAGGCAGTTCGGTACAGAAGCCATAGATGCATCTATCTCTTTAACAGGGCCAACGGCCGAAGCATCGACGAGAAACCCGCCGTAGATCGGATGCCCGAAGGATTTTCTGATTCAGTGGCTGCGCAGAATCAAGTCTGGGAGCGTCCGATTAGGCAAAGGCGGGGGTCCAGCCCGAAGGGGGCTGGCGCTTTTTCGGTTCACTTTTGTGCGTACAAAAGTGAACCCCAGGGTCCGGGGCCGGGAAGGCCCCACCGAAAAGCACCCGGGGCCCGGCGGCAGGCCCATCCGCCCTGCGTCGGCTGGCCGTACCGGCCCGGCCGGTGCAAAGGCCGGCAAAAAAGATCCCCGCCGCCCGGGAGGGGCGGCGGGGGGAAAAGGACAGGGATTACACCTGGGTGTCCTCCGGCTGGGGGCCGGCAGCCTGGGCCTGGGGGGCCTCAGGCGCCTTGGGCGCTTCGGGCGCGGGAGGCGGCGTCACCACCACGGGCCGGGACGCGGCCAGGCTGCCGCCGGCCACGCCGGCCAGCAGGGCGGTAAGGTCCAGGCCCGTGGACTCCTTCATGCCGTCCATGATCTGGCTGGCGCTGCTCATGACGTCCCTCACCAGCTTGGTGGAGTTGCCGTCGCCGTACATGACGATCTTGTCGGTCTGAGCCAGAGGCGCGGCGGCGTTCTTGACCACCTCGGGCAGGGCGTTGAGGTACATCTCCAGTACGGAGGCCTCGCCCATCTTCTTCTGGGCCTCCGCCTTCTTCTCGATGGCCTCGGCTTCCGCAAGACCCTTGGCACGGATACCTTCGGCCTCCTGCTCCATGGAGAAGCGCAGGGCCTCGGCTTCCGCCTTCCGGGCCTCCGCCTCCTTGAGGGCCTCGTAGGCCTTGGCCTCGGCTTCCTTCTGGCGGCGGATCAGATCGGCTTCCGCCTCCTTCTCCGCCTTGTACTTCATGGCGTCGGCCTGCTTGCGGACCTCAGCGTCCAGCTGACGCTCCTTCAGGGCGATCTCCTTCTCCGCCAGCTCCGCCTCCTTCTCCTTCCGGGCGATGTCGGCGTTGACGCGGGTAACTTCGATGGTCTTGCGCTGGTTTTCCTGCTGGATGGAGTAGGCGGCGTCGGCTTCGGCCTTCTTGGTGTCGGCCTTGACCTTCATCTCCGCCTGCTGCACCGCCAGCTCCGCGTCCTGCTCGGCAATCATCTTCTCCGCCTGAACCTTCACGGCGTTGGCCTCCTGCTGGGCGTTGGAGGTGGCGATGGCGATGTCCCGCTGGGCGTTGGCCTTGGCGATCTGGGCGTTCTTGCGGATCTGCTCCACGTTGTCGATACCCATGTTCTCGATGGTGCCGGCGGCGTCCTTGAAGTTCTGGATGTTGAAGTTCACCACCTCAAGACCCAGCTTCCGCATGTCGGGCACCACGTTCTCGGTGATCTTCCGGGCCACGCCCTGGCGGTCCTGGACCATCTCCTTGAGGCCTACGGAGCCCACGATCTCACGCATGTTGCCCTCCAGCACCTGGGTGACAAGGCCGATGAGCTCCTCGGGGCGCTTGCCCAGAAGGGCCTCGGCGGCAAGTTTCAGAAGCTCCGGATCGGAGCTGATCTTCACGTTGGCCACGCCGTCCACGGTGACGTTGATGAACTCGTTGGTGGGGACTGCCTCGCTGGTCTTTACGTCCACCTGCATGACCCGCAGGCTCAGCTTATCCACCCGCTCGAAGAAGGGCACACGCCACCCTGCCCGGCCGATGAGGATCCGCTTGCGGCCCAAACCGGAGATAATGTAGGCGGTATCCGGGGGTGCCTTCAGGTACCCCGAGAAAAACAGCAGCAGCACCAGCAGCACAATGATTGCGGGGACAATGTACTTCATCAGTTCTGTCATAAAATTTCTCCTCCTTGTTATTCTATATGTATGGATAGGAACACGGTATGCCCGCCTCCGGAGCGAAGCCGGAGGTGATCCGCCCGAAGGATACGTCCCGAGCCCGGCGGAGGGGGCGGCGGGCCGGCGGCCTGGGGAGGGCCGCCTGTCGAGGGGAGCTGTTTTTCCACACCCGGGTATGAAAAAACGAGACTCCTACCCCTGGTAAAAGTCTCGTTAAAATCTTGATCAGAGATCTCTGCGCTGCCCGGGCCTTGCGGCCGTGCTGACGGTGCGCACCCTCGGCTTGCGCCGGGGAACTACTCCCTTTCGACAGCTTTATCCTACCATATCCGGCCCCGCCCCGCAATAGGCATACTGACAAATCTTTAACATGACTTTTTGTGCAGTCTTTCCGGGGAAGACCGGGGAAAAGGCGGAAATTTCCCGAAAAAAACCGGCAAAAATCCTTTACAAACCGTATACTCTTTGCTATACTATACTTCCTGTATTGCCGGCGGCAGGCCGGCGAGGGAGAAAGAGAAACGAGGTAACAAGTGGGATGAACGCCAATTTTTCACGGGTCCTGTCCCTGCTGCGCCAGGAGAAGGGCGTCAGCCAGCGGAAGGCGGCCTCGGAGCTGGGGATCAGCCAGGCCCTGCTGAGCCACTATGAGAACGGGATCCGGGAGCCGGGCCTGGAGTTTGTGGCCAGGGCCTGCGACTACTACCGTGTGTCGGCGGACTATCTGCTGGGCCGCACCCTGAGCCGGGACGGGGCCATCATCGAGGCGGAGGAGCTGGTGGACGCCAGCGAGGGCCGGGAGACCCTCCGGGGCAGCATCATGGCCACCCTCCAGAAGAAGCTGATCGTGAACACCACCAGCGTGCTGTTCGACCTGCTGGGCCGGATGGGCAGCCGGGAGGCGGTGGCCCAGGCGGGGGCCTATCTCAGCAGCGCCCTCTACCAGCTCTTCCGGCAGCTCTACCGCGGCGCCGGCGGCAACGACAGCTATTTTTCCATCGACAGCCGTTCCTTTGATATGGACGTGCTGGCGGCGGACATGACCATGGCCCGGATCCGGTATGACAAAGCCATCCGGGAGCACGAGGGGGAGTTCCCGGCGGTGGACGCCCAGTCCCTGGCGGAGCGGTACCCCGGCCTGAGCCAGAGCGTGGCCCAGGTGTTCCACGCCACCGACGAGCGGGCCAAAAGCCTGGAGCAGTAACGGGGGCTCCGCCCCCGGAGGGCTGATGCGCCCGTCGCCGGGCGGGCGGGAACAAAACCGGGGCTTACCCAGCCCCGCACCCCGATGCTTACAATTGGGGCCTCCCCGGCCCCAAACCCCGGGTGACTTTTTGTACGCACAAAAAGTCACCAAAAAAGCGCCAGCCCCCTTCGGGCTGGACCCCCGCTTTTGCCTAACCAGACGCCTGCGGGAAGAGATGCCCAGTTGCCACTGAATTTCTGCCGGGCCGCTGGCCCCTCGTAATCGGTCTGACGGTCATCTCACTTCGCCTGACGGCCCTCGGGCTGAGGGATGGTTCTCTTTGTTTATAGGAACAGACTGCTGTAGCCGCTCTGGATGCGGCCCAGCTCCCCCCGCAGCAGGAACCCAACCTGAAAGGCGGCCTCCTGCTCGTAGGCGCAGCAGGCGTTCAGGTCACTGACCAGATCGTCCAGCGGCCTCATCAGCTGGGGATATTCCGCCGTGAGCTTCTCAAACCTCTGGTATGCCGAGGCTCTGTATTTGGTATACTCCCTATCCAGGAAGGACTTTTCCAGATTTTGCTCCTCGGTGAAGTTATACAGCGCACGCATTAGGTCTGTCATAAGGGCCTCCTTTTTCGTATGTTTTCAGAAGTCCTAAATTTCAGGACCTCCAATGCTAATATATCCTAAAATTCAGAACTTGTCAAGGGGGGCATTATGTTCTCTAAAGAGTTATTTGGTCAGCGACTGTGTGAAATTCGGAAGAAGAACCACGAGACGCAAACAGACCTGGGAAATGTCCTGGGTCTTGCAAAAGGTCGGGTCAGCGACATGGAAAACGGGAAAAACACCACGACAATAGAAAACATCGTCAAAATCTGCGAGCACTATAAAATATCCTCCGACTATCTGTTAGGTTTGATAGACGATCCGGAGCCCCAAAAATGAACAGATGAATCTATCCCTTTAACAGGGCCGGAGGCCGAAGCTGGAAAAGATACCCGCCGCAGATCAGATGCCCGAAGGATTCTGTGATTCAGTGGCTGCGCAGTTCTTCCTTGCAGGCGTCCGATCAGGCAAAAAAAGGGGGGGCCGGGGTGTCCCCGGCGCCCTTTTGGGTACTTTTCCGGCGAGGGAAAAGTACCCCGCCCGTGGGTGCGGGAACCCACAAAGAAGAGGGCTGAAAAGAGACCTTCAGAGGAAATATCCTCTGATGACCACCCCCGCCGGCGGCGCCGGCGACAGAAAGAGGTAGCAGTATGGTAAAGCAGGAAAATATCAGAAATTTTTCAATCATCGCCCACATCGACCACGGCAAGTCCACTCTGGCGGACCGTCTGCTGGAGCAGTGCGGCGCGGTGGCGGAGCGGGACATGGAGAACCAGATCCTGGACAACATGGATCTGGAGAAGGAGCGGGGCATCACCATCAAGGCCCGGGCGGTGACCTTCGACTACAAGGCCGCCGACGGGGAGACCTACACCCTGAACCTGATCGACACCCCGGGCCATGTGGACTTCAACTACGAGGTCAGCCGGTCCCTGGCGGCCTGCGAGGGGGCGCTGCTGGTGGTGGACGCCTCCCAGGGCATCGAGGCCCAGACCCTGGCCAACACCTACCTCGCCATGGACAACGACCTGGAGATCCGGCCCATCGTCAACAAGATCGACCTGCCCGCCGCGGACCCGGCCCGGGTGAAGCATGAGATCGAGGACATCCTGGCCCTCCCCGCCATGGACGCCCCGGAGATCTCCGCCAAAATGGGCATCAACATCCCGGCGGTGCTGGAGGACGTGGTGCAGAACATCCCCGCCCCCACCGGCGACGTGGACGCCCCCCTCCGGGCCCTGATCTTCGACAGCTACTACGACGCTTACAAGGGGGTCATCGTCTACTTCCGGGTGATGGAGGGGACCCTCCGCAAGGGGATGACCGTGAGGATGATGGCCTCCGGGGCCCAGCACCAGGTGCTGGAGTGCGGCCTGCTGCGGCCTCTGGGCTACGAGCCCTGCGAGGCCCTGGAGGCGGGCCAGGTGGGTTACTTCACCGCCTCCATCAAGGACGTCAAGACCACCGAGGTGGGCGACACCGTCACCGGGGCGGAGGATCCCGCCGCCGAGCCCCTGCCCGGCTACCGGAAGGCCCAGCCCATGGTCTACTGCGGCGTGTACACCGAGGACGGCAGCAAGTACCCCGACCTCCGGGACGCCCTGGAGAAGCTCCAGCTCAACGACGCGTCTTTGACTTTCGAGCCGGAGAGCTCCGTGGCCCTGGGCTTTGGGTTCCGGTGCGGCTTTTTGGGGATGCTCCACAGCGAGGTGATCCAGGAGCGGCTGGAGCGGGAGTTCGATCTGGACCTCATCACCACCCTGCCCTCCGTCATCTATAAGGTCACCAAGACCGACGGCACCGAGGTGGCGGTGGACAACCCCCACAACTACCCCGACCCCGCCTCCATCGCCGAGGCCCGGGAGCCCTATGTGAAGGTGACCATCCTCTCCCCCAACGACTATGTGGGCAACATCATGCCCCTGTGCCAGGAGCGCCGGGGGGAGTTCAAGGACATGCAGTATCTGGACACCAACCTGGTGGAGCTCCACTACCAGATGCCGTTGAACGAGATCATCTACGATTTCTTCGATACCCTGAAGGCCCACACCAAGGGCTATGCCTCCCTGGACTACGAGCTCTCCGACTACCGGCCCAGCGATCTGGTGAAGGTGGACCTGCTGCTCAACGGCGACCAGGTGGACGCCCTCAGCTTCATCGCCCACCGGGACAAGGCCTATCCCAGAGCCCGGCGGCTGTGCGAGAAGCTGAAGGACAACATCCCCCGCCAGCTCTTCGAGGTGCCCATCCAGGCGGCCATCGGCGGGCGGATCATCGCCCGGGAGACGGTGAAGGCCATGCGCAAGGACGTGCTGGCCAAGTGCTACGGCGGCGACATCACCCGGAAAAAGAAGCTGCTGGAGAAGCAGAAAGAGGGCAAGAAGAAGATGCGGAATCTCGGTACCGTCCAATTGCCCACGGAGGCATTCATGGCGGTCCTCAAGCTGGACGAGTAAGGCGCAGGAGCAGCTTCTTCGTGCCCTCGGGGCCCCGCAAAGCGGGGCGGCGCTTTGCGCCGTACAAGGGTTTTTGCCGGAGGCAAAAACCTTGGCGC
>CALXGG010000077.1 GCA_944387785.1 uncultured Oscillospiraceae bacterium
AGCTGCTCCTCCAGGGAGCGCAGGGTGTTGGCGTCCTGGAGGGCCTGGGCGCTCTGGTAGACCAGGGCCACGGTGCCCCCCCGGCTGACCTTCTCCCCCTCCCCCCGGGAAAAGTACACCAGGTCGCCGCCGCCGCCGGTGAGGACCTCCTCCTGGCGCACCACATAGCCGGACACGGTGACGGCGTTCTCGCTGGTGTAGTCGTAGACCAGGGTGGTGGTGAAGGGGTCCAGGAAGTAGGAGGCGGCGTTGACGCCGAAGTAGATCAGGACCGTCAGCAAAATGGCGGCCAGCATCAGTTTGGTGGCCAGGGAGCCGGTTTTCATTGGTATCACTCCTCGTATCAGCGCGGGCAGGGCGTCAGAGGCTGCCCTCCCAGGCGGAGAGATCCACAGGCCGCAGGGGGCACACGGTGGAAATGGCGTGCTTGTAGATCAGGTTCTGCTTTCCCTCGGCGGAGAGGACCACGGTAAAGGCGTCGAAGCCGGTGATGGCCCCCCGCATCTGGAAGCCGTTGACCAGGAACACGGTGACGGGGATCTCGCCCCGCCGGGCGGCAGCCAGGAAGATGTCCTGCAGGTTAGGGGATTTTGTCATGTCGTCTACCTCTCTTTATATGGTGTGGGGCGGACGACGGGAAAATATGTAAACAGGTCCGCCCGGGGCCTATTGTAGCCCCAGGGCGGAGAGTATTTCTGTCGCAATTTGGAGAGCGGCGGCAAAATGGCGCTCTTTCTCCCAGTAGATCCAGTGGATGTCCGGGTTCCGCCTGAGCCAGGTGAGCTGGCGCTTGGCGTACTGCCGGGAGCGGAGCTTCACCTCCGCCACGGCCTCCTCCAGAGGGACCCGGCCGTCCAGAGCGGCCAGGAGCTCCTTGTACCCGATGGCCTGGAAGGCGGTGGCGGACCGGGGCACCCCCCGCTCCACCAGGCAGCGGACCTCGTCCAGGAGGCCGCCGGCCATCATGGCGTCCACCCGCCGGTCGATAAGGGCCTTCATGTCCTCCCGGTCCCGGAAGGCGAGGCCGATGTAGAAGGGGTCGTAGCGCCGGGGCAGGGCGGCGGTGCGGCGGTTGGGTTCGGAGAGGGTGGTGCCGGCCTCCCGGTAGACCTCCAGGGCCCGGAGGATCCGCTTCTCGTCCGCCGGAGGGAGCCGCCGGGCGCTCTCCGGGTCCACCCGCTCCAGCTCCGCCAGGAGGGGGCCGATGCCCTCCCGGGCCAGCTGTTCCTCCAGCTCCCGGCGGACGGCGCCGCCGCTCTCCCCCGGGGCGAAGGTGCGGCCGGAGACGATGGCGTCCAGGTACAGCCCGGTGCCGCCCACCAGGATGGGCAGCTTCCCCCGCCGGAGGATGTCCTGGACGCAGGCGTCGGCGGCCTGGGTGAACCGGGCCACGGACCAGGGCTCCGCCGGGTCGGCCACGGCCACCATGTGGTGGGGGACGCCCTCGGTCTCCGCCGCCGTGGGGGCGGCGGTGCCGATGGCCATGCCCCGGTAGATCTGCATGGAGTCCACGCTCACCACCTCGCCGCCATAGCGGCGGGCCAGCAGGACCCCCATTTTTGTCTTTCCGCAGGCGGTGGGGCCCACCACGCAGAGGATCTTTGGCTGGGGCATGGGCCCCCCTCCTTTCGTTTCGCCGGCTCCGCCGGCGGGGTGGTTTTGCCGCCTTGGCCCCGGCGGCGGGGGGTGGTTGTCAGAGGATGGGGCCTCTGAATCTCCTTTTTTCGGCCCTTCAGGCTGTTTGGGAGTATTCCGGGCTCCGGCGCGGGTTACTTTGCCCTCGGCGGCAAAGTAACCCAAACGCCGCCGGGGTCCCCCCGGACCCCGTTTTGTCTGATCGGACGCTATCGGGGAAGATACCCAGTTGCCGCCGAATTTCCATTGGGCCGCCGGCCTCCGGTTTCGCACCGGCCGGGCGGACGCATCCGGCCGATGCAGGGCTGATGCGCCCGTCGCCGGGCGGGTGGGAACGCAGCGGGGGCTATGCGCCCCCGGGCCCCGGCGCATCCGAAGCCAGCCGCTTCGGGCTTTGGTTCCCGGGCCTACCCGGCCCAGGCCGCCCTCTCTGCCGCCTGCGGCGGCATTCACCTTGCGGCCCGGACCCTCGGAGTTTCCGAATGGGCCGGAAGCGGCCCTCGGCGCTGTTTTGCCTCCGGCGGCCTACTTTTCCTGCGCGGGAAAAGTAGGCAAAAGCGCGCCAGCCCCCTTCGGGCTGGACCCCCGCTTTTTATCTAACCGGTCTGGGGGTTAATTCGCGGCCCGGCTGCCGCTGAATGGCCTTTTGGCCGCCGGCCCCTCGTAACCGGTGCGGCGGTCTGCCGCACTTCGCCTGACGGCCCTCGTGCTGAGAGCGGTTTCTGATTTTTTGTTGGCGGAAGCCAGCGTTCTTTCAAAAGCCGCAGGCAGTCCGACACGGGAAAAGAGATGAATGTATCCCTTTCACAGGGCCAACGGCCGAAGCATCGACGAGAAACCCGCCGCAGATCGGATGCCCGAAGGAACTGGTGATTCAGTGGCTGCCCGGTATCAAATTTGATATCGTCCGATTGGGCAAAATGGGGTCCGGGGGAACCCCGGCGGCGTTTTGGTCACTTTTTCGCCGAGGAAAAAGTGACCCGGGGTTTGGGGCCGGGGAGGCCCCAATCGTAACCCGTGCCGGGGCGCGGAACACCCCTGAAGCAGGGTTTTGGGCGTCCAAAAGTGAACCCTGGGCCCGGGGGCGGAGCCCCCGTCGAAAAGCACCCCGTGGTTCGGGGGCGGAGCCCCCGTCGAAAAGCACCCCGTGGTTCGGGGGCGGAGCCCCCGTCGAGAACCGCCGGGCCCCGGGGCTGGGAAAGCCCCCAGACCTACGCCCGTTTGAACATCTTTTCGATCTCATATCTGGTGAGCCTCGCCTTCACCGGCCGGCCGTGGGGGCAAAACTGCACTTCCCCGCTCTGGACCTTGTCGATGAGGAAGCGCAGCTCCGCCTCGTCGCTGTGCCAGCCGCCCTTGATGGCGGCCTTGCAGGCCATGGTGTGGAGCAGGGCGTCCCGGGCGGCGGCGGGGTCGGCGCTGCCGCCGGTAAGGAGCTTTTCCCCCAGCTCCTCCAGGGTCTCCCGGATCTGGCCGGTGTCGATGTCCGAGGGGATGGCGCGCACCACCAGGCTGCCGCTGCCGAAGTCCTCCGCCGTGAAGCCGAACGCCTCCAGCAGGGGCAGCTGCTCCAGCAGTGCGGCGCACTGCTCCAGCGGCAGGTCCAGCACCACCGGGGCCAGGAGCTGCTGGCCCATGATGGGCTCCGCCTGGGCCTTCAGCCGGTCGAAGTTGATCCGCTCGTGGGCGGCGTGCTTGTCGATGAGCCACACCGTGTCGCCGTCCTCGGCCACGATGTAGGTGTGGAGCACCTCCCCGGCGAACCGCCAGGGGGCGGGTTTTTCCCGGCCCACCGTCAGCTGACCGGGCAGGGTTTCCCTGTCCGCGGCAGAGGGGGCCTCCCCAAAGAGGGACGGCTGGCTTTGGGCCTCTGGGGCGGCCGGGGCCCCGGGCCGGGGCTCCTCCCCTTCCTCCTGCCGCTCCGCCGGGGCGGCGGTGGAGAAAGAAGTCACCGCAGCGCCTGCATCCCCCCGGAGATCGCCCTCCGGCTCGCCGGGGGCCTTCTCGAAGGCCGGGACAGCCGGCAGATCGCTGTCAGCTGCCGCCGGGCCGCTGCCCGGCATTTCCTGGGAAAATACCGTCTCCAGGGGGGAGCGGAGGTCCGCCTGGCGGGCCGGCGCTGCCTTCTGAGGGGAAGCCTCCCCCGCCGGACGGCCGGGGACGGCCTCCCTGCCCCGGAAGAGGGCGGCGTCCCGCCCTGCTTCAAAGCCGGAAACAGCGGCGCTGCTGTTTTTCCGGAAGGCGGCGGGGATGGCGTCCGGGGCGGAATCCCGGAAGGTGAGCCGGCCCCCCAGCTCCGGGGAGGAGGGCTTCCGGCCCGCCTTCCCGGCGGTCTCCCGGAAGGTCCTGGCGTCCATGGTCTGATAGAAGTCCTGCCGGGGGTTCACCACGGCGGAGGGGGTTTTGACGCTGACCGTCACGCCGCCGCCCGCCCCGTCCAGGGCGTCCTTCACCACATGGTGGACGGCGGAGAACACGGCCCGCTCGTCGGCGAATTTCACCACCGTCTTGGCGGGGTGGACGTTCACGTCCACTAGATGGAGGGGCAGGTCGATGTGGAGGACGCAGCCGGGGAACTTCCCCTTGAGCTGCCGGTTGGCATAGGCCTCCTCCAGGGCGGCGGTGAGGAGGGGGGATTTGATGGTGCGGCCGCAGCAGAAGAAGGTCTGAAGGGCCCGGGTGCCCCGGCCCGCCAGGGGCTCAGTGACATAGCCCCGGACACTGACGCCCTCGCCGCCGCCGTTTACCTCGGTGAGGTGAAGGGCAAATTCCCGGCCCCGGGCGGCGTAGATGGCGGAGAGGAGCTTCCCGTCGCCGGGGGTGAAGAGCTCCTCCTTCCCGTCCCGGAGGTAGCGGATGGACACCTCCGGGTGGCTGAGGGCCACCTGCTGGAGGATGCCGCCTACGGCGGAGGCCTCGGCGCTGTCCTTCTTCATGAATTTCAGCCGGGCGGGGGTGTTGTAGAACAGGTCGCGGACCACTATGGTGGTGCCCTCGGGGCAGCCGGCGCTCTCCACCCCGCCGGGGACGCCCCCCTCCAGGGAGAGGGACGCGCCGCTCGCCGCGCCTTTGGCCCGGGAGAACACATCCAGGCGGCTGACGGCGGAAATGGCGGCCAGAGCCTCCCCCCGGAAGCCCAGGGTGCCGATGGCGGCCAGATCCTGGGCGGTGCGCAGCTTGCTGGTGGCGTGGCGCAGGAAGGCGGTGGGCAGCTCCTCGGGAGGAATGCCGCAGCCGTTGTCGGTGACCCGGATGGAGGCCATGCCGCCGTTTTGGATCTCCACGGTAACGGCGGAGGCTCCCGCATCGATGGCGTTTTCCAGAAGCTCCTTGACCACGCTGGCGGGACGCTCCACCACCTCGCCGGCGGCGATCAGATCCGCCACATGCGGGGCCAGCTGTTGAATGTGAGGCATAGGGGACTCCTTTCTTCTTTGCCGGTTCCCACCGGCGGGGGTGCTTCCGAAGGGGCCGGAAGCGGCCCTCCTCTTTGTGGGTTCCCGCACCCACGGGCGGGGTACTTTTCCCTCGCCGGAAAAGTACCCAAAAGGGCGCCGGGGAGACCCCGGGCCCCCTTCTTTTCTCTAATCAGTCTGGGGGTTGATTTGCGGCCCGGGTGCCGCTGAATGTCCGTTTGGCCTCCGGCCACCTCGTAACCGGTGCGGTGCTCTGCCGCACTTCGGCTGTCGCCCCTCGGGCTGAGGGATGTTTCGATTTTCTTTTGGGGTGTTCCGCGCCCCGGCTGGGATTGCCTCCGGCGGGCCCACTTTCTCTCATTTGAATGCCCTGCGGGCGGCGGGGAGGAGAGAGGCCTACGGGCTGTACGCCCAAAAGTGGGCGGAAAAACCGCCGGGGAGACCCCGGTCCCCCACCTTTTCTTTAATCGGTCTGAATCAGGGGAGATGCCGGGCAGCCACTGAATTTCTGATTGTCCCTCGTAATCGGTGCGGTGAGTATCCGACTTCGCCTGACGGCCCTCGTGCTGAAAGTGGTTTCTGATGTTCTTTCGGCAGGGTCCTCGGGCTGATGGGTTTTGCCATTCTTTCTGACGGAACGCTGGGGTCGTCCGCAGAAGCAGGCAGTTCACGCAAGAAAAAAGAGAAACATCTACCCCTTCAAAAGGGCCAACGGCCGAAGTCCGGCCAGAAACCCGGTACAGGTCGGATCCCCGAAGGATTTTGCCCCTTCGGTGGCAACGCAGCGGCAAAGCCTGATGGCGTCCGATTGGACAAAGGATTCCAAAACCTTGGTTTTGGCGCTTTTTCGGTTCACTTTTGTGCGTACAAAAGTGAACCCCAGGGTCCGGGGCCGGGAAGGCCCCGCCGAAAAGCACCCGGGGGCCGGGGGCGGTCCCCCCGCCCTCACAGCACCTGCCACACCGCCAGGGCGTTGACGGCGGCGTGGAGGAGGATGGAGCCCCAGAGGGTGCCGGAGCGGTCGTAGACCCAGGAGAGCACCAGGCCCGGGGCCAGGTACTGGAGCATGAGAAGAAAATAGCTGAGGCTGTGATTGACCACAGCGAACTGCCACACGTGGAGGAAGGCGAAGAGAAGGCATGACACCACATAGGCTGCCACCCGGCTGTGCTGGCGGATATTGCCGAACACATAGCCCCGGAACAGCACCTCCTCCACGAAGGGGGCCAGGGCCACCACGATAAGGACGGTGGAACGGGGGGCGTCGTCGATCTGGGCGGAGATGGCCACGTCGTTTAAGTTCTGCCGGCCCTCCAGCACCAGGCCGATGGCCCGGTAGCACAGCTCGTTGAGGCCGTAGAAGGCCACCAGGCCCACGGCGGCGGCGCCCAGGGTCCGCCAGGGGGCGGAGAGGAAGTAGCCGGTGGTGCGGCCCAGGTAGTTCCAGAAGATCACCACCGTCAGGGCGAAGAGCAGGTAGTAGGAGATCATGCTGCGGACGTTCCCCGGCAGGTCCCGGCCCAGCAGCCGCTCCAGCCCCGCAAAGAGGGGATCCGAGGCAAAGGGCAGCACCAGCAGGTACACCGCGAAGAACACGCCCCCCAGGATCCGCTCCAGGGAGGTCATATAGGAGGACGCCGCTTTCTTGGCCATAGGGAGGTACCTGCTTTCTGATGGAGTAAGAGGGATCGCGCCCTCAGGACAGCTTCTGCTTGAGCTCGTAGAGGAGGCTCAGGGCCTCGATGGGGGTCAGGGCGTCGGGCTGGGTCCGGCGGAGCCGGTCGATGACCTCCGCCTCCCCCAGGGCATCCAGGGACATCTGGTCGGTCTGGGGGGCGGCGAGGAGAGGGGCGGCGGCGCCGCTTTGCGCCTCCAGCTCCTTGAGGACGGCCCGGGCCCGGCGGACCACCGTGTCGGGGAGCCCCGCCAGCTTGGCCACCTCGATGCCGTAGCTGCGGTCCGCCCCGCCGGGGACGATCTTCCGGAGAAAGACGATGTCCTCTCCCCGGGCCTTGACGGCCACGTTGAAGTTCTTCACTCCGGGCAGGGTGGTCTCCAGCTCGGTGAGCTCGTGGTAGTGGGTGGCGAAGAGGGTCTTGGCCCCCAGCTTTTTCCGGTCGGCGCAGTGCTCCAGCACCGCCCGGGCGATGCTCATGCCGTCGAAGGTGCTGGTGCCCCGGCCGATCTCGTCCAGAATGAGGAGGCTCCGCTCCGTGGCGTTTTTCAGGATCTCCGCCACCTCGGTCATCTCCACCATGAAGGTGGACTGCCCGGCGGAGAGGTCGTCGCTGGCGCCGATGCGGGTGAAGATCCGGTCCACGATGCCGATGCGGGCGTCCTTGGCGGGGACAAAGGAGCCGATCTGGGCCATGAGGACGATGAGGGCCACCTGGCGCATGTAGGTGGATTTACCCGCCATGTTGGGGCCGGTGATGATGGCCACCCGGTTTTCCTTCTCCCCCATGTAGGTGTCGTTGGGGACAAAGAGGCTGTCTTTCAGCATCCGCTCCACCACCGGATGGCGGCCGTCGTGGATCTCGATGACGCCGCCCTCGTCCACGGCGGGACGGCAGTAGCCGTTTTTGGCGGCCACGGAGGCCAGGGAACACAGCACGTCCAGCTCCGCCACCGCGGCGGCGGAGGCCTGGATGCGGCCCATCTGCTCCCCCACCGCCTCCCGCAGCCTGGTGAAGAGGTCAAACTCCAGAGCCACCACCTGGTCGCTGGCGGTGAGGATGGTGTGCTCCAGGTCCTTGAGCTCCTGGGTGATGTAGCGCTCGCAGTTGGCCAGGGTCTGCTTGCGGATGTAGCCCTCGGGCACCTGGTCGTAGTAGGACTTGCTGACCTCGATGTAGTAGCCGAACACCTTGTTGTAGCCCACCTTCAGGCTCTTGATGCCGGTTTTCTCCTTCTCCCGGGCCTCCACCTCGGCGATGACGCCCCGGCCCCCGGAGAGGATGTGCCGCAGGCGGTCCACCTCGGCGTCGTAGCCCTCCCGGATGAAGCCGCCCTCCCGGACGGAAAAGGGGGGCTCGTCCACGATGGCCCGTTGGAGAAGGCCGCAGACGTCCGCCAGGGTGTCAAGGCTCTCCCCCAGTTCCCCCAGCCGTCCGCCGGTGAAGGGGGCAAGGCGCTCCTTCACCTCCGGCAGCTTCTCCAGGGCGGAGCGCAGGGAGGCGGCGTCCCGGCCGCCGGCGCTGCCGTAGACCATGCGGCCGATGAGCCGCTCCATGTCGCTGATGCCGGTGAGGGCCAAGATCAGCTCCTCCCGGTCCATGGGGCTCTTCACCAGGGCCTCCACGGCGGTGAGGCGGCGGTTGATGGCGGTGACGGAGAGGAGGGGCCGGGCCAGCCAGCTCCGGAGGCACCGCCCGCCCATGGCGGTCTTGGTCTTGTCCAGCACCCACAGGAGGGAGCCCTTCTTCTCCTTGGAGCGGAGGGTCTCGGTGAGCTCCAGGTTCCGCCGGGCGGTAAGGTCCAGCTCCAGGAAGCGGCCCTCCTCATAGTATTCCAGACTCCGGATGTAGCCCAGGTCTGTTTTCTGGGTCTCGTAGAGGTAGTGGAGAAGGCCCCCCAGGGCCATGACGGCGGCGGCGCGGCGGTCGGGGATGGCGGCGGCGGCGTCCTTGCCGAACTGCTTTTCCGCCAGGCGGCGTCCCTCGTCGGGGCGGAAGCGGCGCTCGCCGTAGTTGTCGCAGCGGCAGTTGAACTTCTCCCGCAGGAGCTTTACCAGCGCCCCGTGGCCGTAGGCCTCGTCGTTGAGGATGGCCTCGGAGGGGGCGAAGCGGCCCAGCTCGCTTTCGATGCGGTCCATGAGGTCGCCGCCGTCAAAGGCGGTGACATGGGTCTTGCCGGTGGTGACGTCGCAGAAGCACAGCCCCGCCTCCTCCCCGGCAAGGCAGATGGCGCACAGGTAGTTGGGGCGGCTGGCCTCCAGCATGGAGCTGTCCACGGTGCCGGGGGTCACCACCCGGATGATGTCCCGCTTCACCAGGCCCTTGGCCTTGGCGGGGTCCTCGGTCTGCTCACAGATGGCCACCTTGTAGCCCTTGGCGATGAGCCGGGCGATGTAGCCGTCGCAGGAGTGGTAGGGCACGCCGCACATGGGCACCCGCTCCTCCTCGGGCTTGGAGCGGTCCCGGGTGGTGAGGGTCAGGTCCAGCTCCTGGGAGGCAAGCTTCGCGTCCTCGTCGAACATCTCGTAGAAGTCCCCCAGGCGAAAGAACAGTATCGCGTCCTTGTGCTGTTCCTTGATCTCCAGGTATTGCCGCATCATGGGCGTCATTTCTGCCATGGTCGTGTCCTCTTTCTGTGATTTGCCGGCGGCCGCCGGCGGGGGTAATCGGCGGAGTGCCGCCGAAGGCGCTTTTATCAGCCTTTCGGGCTGGGCGTGCTGTTCAGCGGGGCCTCCCCGGCCCCGGACCCCGGGTGACTTTTGTACGCACAAAAGTCACCAAAAGGCGCTGGGGAGACCCCAGGCCCCCGTT
>CALXGG010000078.1 GCA_944387785.1 uncultured Oscillospiraceae bacterium
CAGGCGGTGTGCCTGGAGACCCAGTTCTTCCCCGACAGCCCCAACCATCCGGAGTGGGGGGACATCCTCCTGCGGCCGGGAAAGCGGTACGACTACACCACGGAGTACCGCTTCGGCGTCAGGCAGGAGGGGTGAGAGAAAACTTCCGGGGACGGGAACCTTTCGCCCCGGGAAAGCGTCTATAAAGAAGAAGAAGGGATCCTTAAAGGAACCTTAAGAAATGATGCAGGTTTGATACATCTCTGACACGTTCTTTTCACAAAGCCATGGTATGATACCTGCATAAATTGGTAGAAAAGGCCCAACGAGAGAAGAACAAAAGGAAAACCTATGTGAAGGGAAGGAAATGAGTATGAAACAAGCAAAGCGCAGACTCCTGTCAGTGGTCATGGCCCTGGCCATCCTCTGCACCCTGATGCCCGCGGCCCTGGCCTATTCTTCGAACTACTATTCCCAGAGTGTGTCTGTGGCCTCCGGCGGCAGCACCAACGTGATCGCCCAGTTTCCCAACCGGGTCCCCATGGGCGGCTTCGTGATGGTGTTCCACAGCGTCGCCGGCTGGAGAAGCAGCAACCCCAGCATCAAGGTGTCTCCGGACCCGGCGAACCCCACCATGGCCACCATCTCCGCGGATCCCGGCACCCTGGCCGGCACCACCGCTGTGGTGACCGCCACCGCCGGCTACTATGACGACTATACGGGCTATGCCAGCCAGAGCCTGGACTACACCTTCAATGTCACCGTTACCGGCGGCACCGGCGGGTCCACCAGCGGCTATTTTTCCACCATCTCCCCCAGCACCCTGGCCCTGAGCGTGGGCAGCAGCGGGAATATTTCCGTTTCCCCCCTCACCAGTGAGTACGGCATCCAGAGCGTCAGCTGGAACAGCAGCAACCCCTCCGTGGCGGTGGTGAGCGGCAACGGCAGCTCCGCTGCGGTGACCGGCATGGCCAACGGCACCGCCACCATCCAGGCGGCGGTGACGATCTGGGATCCCTACGGCCGCTACCAGTACACCGACTACCTCTCCTGCACCGTCTACGTGGGCAGCGCCAGCGGCATCCTGTCCCTGTCCTCCAGCAGCCTGAACGTGGCTCCCGGCGGCACCAGCCAGCTGACCGCCTACCTCAGCGGCGGCCTGGGCAGCAGCACCTACATCAGCTGGAGCTCCAGCAACCCCAGCGTGGTCAGCCTGGATAACACCATTACCTATTCCGGCAGCCCCGTGACCCTGCGGGGCGGCGTCAGCGGCCAGTCTACCGTGACGGCTACGGTCTATGTCAACGGCGTGTCCTATACCGCCACCTGCACCGTGGTGGTGGGTACCGGCGGCCAGGTCAGCTTCTCCCCCAACACGGTCCAGATGGCGGTCAATTCCACCCAGAGCCTGTCGGTCTATGCCATCAGCGGTACCCAGCTGCCTTCCGGGGCCACCATCACCTGGTCCAGCAGCAATCCTGCCGTGGTGCAGTTCTATAACAACGGCGCCCTCGCCGCCACCGCCACCGGCAACCCGGTGACCCTGTACAGCGGCTCTGTCAGCGGCCAGGCGGACGTCACCGCTACCGTGACCTACGGCAACCAGACCTACACCGGCACCTGCCGCGTCACCGTGGGCAACGCCATCAATGTCAAGGCCACCGTGTCCACCGGCGAGACGGGCTTCACCCTGGGCAGCACCAACACGAAGACCACCACTTCCGTGATCAACCAGATCGCCTCCGCCCTGTACAGCTCCGGCACCTACCGGACCCTCAGCTATGTGAAGTTCGATTCCGTGTCCTCCACCTACGGCTCCCTGAACGCCGTGGCGGGCACCCCCTACTATTACAGCACCACCGGCAGTTATTACGGCACCCTGGCCAACATCACCTTCACCCCCAGCCAGACCTATACCGGCAACGCGGTGTTTACCTTCACCGCCTATGACACCACCAACACCGCCTACACCGGCACCCTGACCATCACCGTGGAAAAGGGCGCTACCGGCATCGACGTCCTCTACACCGCCACCCTGGGCCAGAACGTGACCCTGAGCGCTCAGGATTTCGCCAGCTTCTGGGCCAAGACCGCCGGCAGCCAGGGCACCCTGCGCTATGTGACCTTCGGCACGGCCAGCAGCACCGTGGGCCGGCTGTACTACACCGCCGCCAACGGCCAGCAGATGACGGTCACCGGCGCCGGCCAGCAGTTCTATGTCTCTCCCACCTATAACCAGAACAGCCTGAGCAGCGTGTACTTCGCGCCCACCCGCAGCGGTACCGCTTACCGCGCCGGCGTCCTGACGGTGCCCTTCACCGCCTACGGCACCACCACCTCCTATGGCACGGCCGTGACCGCCCAGAGCGGCA
The DNA here is from genome assembly GCA_944387785.1 of uncultured Oscillospiraceae bacterium. GTDB lineage: Bacteria > Bacillota > Clostridia > Oscillospirales > Oscillospiraceae > Pelethomonas. The sequence goes on from CALXGG010000078.1 coordinate 2,352, forward strand.
CCCTGTACATCGTGGTCACCGACGGCTCTGTGACAGACATCAACTACCAGGCTGGTGCCACCGGCGTCAAGCTGGATGCCAGCGACTTCGTGTCCGTGTACCGCAAGGCCACCGGCACTACCCAGATCAACCCCACCGTGTACATCCAGTTCCTGGACGTGCCCGTCTACGGCGGGCTGTACTATAACGGCGCCGGCATCTACAGCAACACCAAGCTCACCGCCGCCAATATCGGCAGCATGATGTTCTCCAGCCAGACCAGCGTGGGCTACAGCATTTCCAACCTGACCTATGTGCCCGGCTCCTCCAAGGCGGCGGATACGGTCCGCTACGCGGCCTTCAACAGCGCCAACGGCACTCTGCTGTATGTGGGCGAGGTCAACTTCGGCTACACCGCCAAGGCCGGCATCAAGTACCACACCAACAGCAAGGGCGTGACCTTCAAGTCCGCTGACTTCTTCAACACCGACACCGGCCTTCTGTCCGTCCAGTATCTCAGCTTCGGCAAGCCCTCCTCCGGCACCCTGTACAAGAATTACAGCAACGGCAAGGGCACCGCTGTCACCACCAGCGACATCTTCTCCTATACCGCCAGCGGCAGCCAGATCTCCAGCATCAACAGCGTCACCTATATCCCCGCCGCGGGCTACACCGGTGTGGTGACCATCCCCTATTCCGGCTCCAACATCACCGGCGGCAGCAACATCACCGGCAGCATCACCATCTATGTGGTGGCCAAGGACTTCACCGATGTGCCCACCACCCACTGGAGCTATAACTATGTCACCGAGCTGACCGCCTCCGGCATCGTGGACGGCACCACGCCCACCACCTTCGCCCCCAACGCGGACGTGAAGTACGGCGAGGCCCTCAAGCTCATCATGCTGGCGGCTGGGTACAGCGAGCAGGCCAAGACCGGCAGCCACTGGGCCAGCGGCTACCTGACCCGCGCCTACCGCGACGGCCTGGTGTCCAGCGCCAACATCGACCTCAACGCCACCATCGACCGCTACACCATCGCCTCCATCGCCGCCAAGGCCCTGAAGCTCAGCCAGGTGACCAACATCACCAGCCCCTTCGTGGATACCAAGGACGGCTACGTCCTGGCCCTGTACCAGGCGGGCATCGTGGAGGGCGACTCCTCCAGCGGCCGCACCTACTACTACGGCACCAGCACCATCAAGCGCAGCGAGATCTGTGCCATCATCTGCCGCATCAACAGCTACAACAAGTAAGCAACTGCCCCCAAGGCCCCCGGCTCCCCACGGAGCCGGGGGCTTTTTTGCCGCCGCCCCGGGCCGGCAGCGGCTTCCCCGGCGGCCCCCGGGTCCGGTGGCGCCTCCCCCCGGGGCCCTTCACTCGCCGATTCCCCCTCTTTTCGGAGGCGGCCCGGCTCCTTCCGCTCCGCCGCTGTTACCAAGCTGTAACTTGACAGGGATATTATACAGCCGTATAATACAATTAAACTATACGATTGTATAACAAGGAGGGGATCGGATGGAAAAGGGGATCAAGCGCCTGGGGGACGCGGAGCTGGAGATCATGCTGGCCGTCTGGGCGGCGGAGGAGCCGGTGACCTCCCCCTACGTCCACGGGAAGCTGCGGGGCCGCCGGGACTGGGCCCTGCCGGCGGTGATCACCGCCATGAACCGCCTGGTGGACAAGGGGTTCCTCTCCTGTGAGAAGCGGGGGCGGGGGAATCTGTACCGCCCCCTCATCGGCGAGGAGGACTACAAGGCTTCCGAGGGCCGGGGGATCCTGGACCGGCTGTACGGCAGCAGCTGCCGCTCCCTGGTGGCCTCCCTGGTGGACGGCGGGAAGATCGGAAAAAAGGAGCTGGAGGACCTGAGGGCCTACCTGGATGAGCTGGAGGTGAAATAGGATGGAGCTTTTGCTGCGGATCTTGAAGTGGAGCGCCCTGGCGGGGGGAGTGACCCTGCTGCTGCTGGCGCTGAAGGGGCCTCTGGACAGGCGGTACCGGGCCAAATGGCGGTACTGGCTGTGGCTGGCCCTGGCGGCGGCCCTGGTGCTCTCGCCGGCGCCCTGGGCCGACCTGCTGCCGGAGGGGGCCGCCCCGGCGGTGGAGGCCCCGGTGACCATCCGGGTGCCCCAGACCACCATCGTGGTGGGGCAGGGGGGCCTGTCCCTGGCCCCCCAGGAGACGCTGGCTGACAGCCCGCTGGCCGTGGAGCCGGCCGCCGGCTCCGACGCCGCCCAGGGGACGCAGGAGCCGTCCCGCCGGGATACGAAGCTGCTGCCCCTGGACACGGTGCTGACGGCTGTTTGGCTGGCGGGGGCGGCGGCGCTGCTGGTGTGGCGGCTCATCGGGAGCTGGGCCTTTGCCCGGCGGGCGCGGCGCTGGAGCCGCCCCGCCTCGGCGGAGGTACTGGCCCAGTTTGACCGTGTCAAGGCGGATATGGGGCTCCGGGGGGAGATCCCCCTGGCGGTGTGCGCCGCCGTGGACTCCCCCATGGCGGTGGGGCTTTTCCGGCCCCGGCTGCTGCTGCCCCGGGAGGACTTTGACGGGCGGGAGCTGGAGTTCATCCTCCGCCACGAGCTGACCCACATCCGCCGCCGGGACCTGTGGTATAAGCTGGCGCTGCTGCTGGCCCAGACGGTCCACTGGTTCAACCCCCTGGTGTGGCTGCTGGTCCGCCAGGCGGAGGCGGACGTGGAGCTGACCTGCGACGACGCGGTGATGGCGGGCCGCTGCGGCGAGGACCGCCGGGCGTACAGCGAGACCCTGCTGGGGAGCCTCCACCGTCAGAAGGGCCTGGCCAAGGCCGCCCTCTCCACCCACTTCTACGGCGGGGCGGAGGTGATGAAGGCCCGGTTCCGGAACATCCTGGGAGGCGGGCAGCGGCGCTGGGGCGCCGCGGCCCTGACGGCGGCCCTGGTGCTGGTGGCGGCGGCGGGCTGCGCTGTGGGCGTGGCCGCCGCGGAGGAGCCCCTGGGCGAGGAGGAGCTGGCGGCGTGGCAGGAAAAGCTCAGCGACACTGCCTACAACGGCTTTGTGGCCAGTATGTACTCCGATGTGTCCCGGCTGCCGGTGTCGGAGGTGTTCTACAACGGCGCCGGGGTGGGCCACGAGCTGACGGAGGCGGAGCGGGAGGCGGTGCTGGAGGCTATGGGCGGCGATCCTGACTGTCCCATTGTGGCGGTCACTGCCCAGGCCGCCGACGATTTCCTCCGGGAGAACACAGGGCTGGGCCTTGACAACATTGCCGGAGGCTTTGGCAGTATGTGGATCTATCTCCCGGAATATGACAGCTATTACCTGGCCCACGGGGACACCAACTATGTTTCCGTCACCGTTACCGGCGGCACCCGCCGGGGGAATACCATTGAGCTGACCATTGAGCGGCCCGACGGCACCGCTGGGCTGACAGAGGGTGTCCTCACGGTGGCAGATGGGAAGATCAAAAGCTTTACCAACTCGCTGTACACTGCCGTGGAGACCATGGCCTGGCAGCTGATGGACGACCAGGCGGCGGAATATGAGAGCGCCGACGACGGCCCCACCTTCGTGGACCGGTACGTCAGTGACCTGTGGTGTGCCGCCAGCTTCGGTATTGACGGCACCAACTACTCCGTGTGGAACGTCAGCTACCGGCTGCTGCCGGAGGACCTGAGCAAGGTGGTGCTGACGGGAGACATGGACCTGGAGAACGGCTGGCTGACGGAGAGTGCCTCCATGGGTTCCCCGGTGCTCGTCGTCAGCGTGGATGAAAAGGGGAACATTACCCTGGAGGAGGAGTCCTGGGCCTACGCCCTGGGGCGGGACGACGGCTTCACCTGGGAGGAGTACATCACCTGTCAGATCCATATGGGTATGGAGCTGACCTACAAGCTGGGAGGCTGGCCGGAGCTCACTTCGCCCTTTATTTTAGACATGCTGGAGGGCCACAACACCTGGGCCATGTCCTGGGATTCCTGTGCCGTGGCCTACCTGGAGGAGCTGGGTGTGGCCCCCGGTCCCCTGACCCAGGTGCAGGAGTTCGCCCAGCCGGCGGACGGCGACTGCGATGAGAGCCTCCTGGTCCGCTGCGACAGCGGGGACAATGGGCTGTATCTCCTGCTGTGCCACATCGTCTACCCGGTGGAGAGCTGGGACGCCGACGCCTCCTTCTGGATGGTCTGCGGGGCGGCCTGGGAGGACGGGAACGCCCTGGCGGTGGGGGTCCAGGAGCAGACGCTGTATCAGAGGGCGGTGGACTTCGGCGGAGGCCATATCGGCACCCTCTACCTCAGCGGCTGGCAGGGCAACGACTGCGGCGGCGTGTCCAGCGTCCAGGTGCTCTGGGATGACGGCAGCGGGACGATCTTTTACACCCGGGACGCCATCGCGGCCCAGTGGGGCCAGGACAGCCGGGACTACTTCACCGACGCCAGCAGCTATGTGGCCACGGAGGACGGCTACGCCTTTGACGGGGGCCTCAAGCTCCTGGACGTGAACTTCGACGGCTACCTGGACATCGGCCTCCAGGCCTGGCGGGACACGGACAGCGGGAGCTGGTACGAGTATTTCTGGCTCTTTGACCCGGAGGCGGGGAGCTTCCGGTACGCCTTCTGCCTGCGGGACGTGGGGGCGGACCCGGAGACGGGGGAGGTGATCTCCTCCTACACCGAGGGCGGCTATCTCTACGAGGAGGGGGTGCCCTATGAGGACCGCTACGTCTGGGATGATGCGGGGAACCTGACCCTCAGCCGCCGGCTGGAGGGCACGGCCGGTACGGAGGGGAAGGCCACCTACTCCCTGGTGAACGGGGTGTGCGCCATCCTGGGGGAGTATGACGCCAGGACCCGCCTGGAGTGGCACCTCCCCAGCGAGGTCTACCCAGAGGGCTGGCTGTACGTGGCCAATCCCTATTTTCTGGGGGACAGCTTCCGGGACAAGGCCGTGGAGGGCAGCGCCTTCTGGACCGACGAAAGCCGGGAACAGCTGGAGGTGCGCCTCACTGAGAACAGCCCCCTGAACAGCGGCGGCACGGTGGACGGCCCCGGCCGGGTCTTTACCGTGGATATCCCGGCGGGGACCGTGCTTGCGGAGGAGCGCCACGGCTATCAGGGGGAGGAGCCTGTGCCGCTGACGGAGGAGGAGCTGGTCCGAGCCGCCGGGCTGCTGGCGGGAGTCATGGGAGAGGCGGAGGCCTGGGTGGCGGAACGGACCGCCTCCGCCCTGGACAGCGCGGCCTGGACGGAGTACACTCTGGCGGAGGGCATCCCCCTGACCGCCGGGGAGCTGGCGGGCTTTTCCCAGCTGGTCACGGAGGACCAGCTGTATAACGGCCTTCTCAACTTCCCCTTCGCGGGGCCGGAGGACGCGGGGTACTACTTGGACCTGCTGTTTTACGACATCGGGAACTGGACGGAATCCGGCGAACCCATTGAGGGGAGCATGAGCCGGGAGGAGTGGGACGCGCTGCGGGCCGTATGGCCGTCCGTGGACAACTATGATGTGCAGAAGGTGACCCGGCGGCGGGCCCAGACCCTTTTGGCCCGGGCCTTCGGCCTGACGGAGGCGGAGGCGGCGGAGCTGCTGGAGGACGCGGCGGTGGAGCCGGGCTCCCTGTACCTGGAGGAATACGACGCCTACTATTCCGTCCATACGGATACCTGGTGCGAGGAATACACTTTTACCAGCGGCTTTTTCTACGCCGACGGCACCTGCGTGCTGGACTACGAGACCGACGGCATCGCGGACTTTTCCAAAAAGCCGCCGGAGGAGCGGGGCTATTGGAGCAGCGCCCCTATGCAATTGACCCTCCGGCAGGAGGGCGGCAGCTGGGTGGCGGTGAGCAACCTGGGCCGCTCGGAATAGGGGCCGCGGCAGAAGGGCCGGCGGGACGCTCCCGCCGGCCCTTTCCCTGTCCGCCCCGGCCCAACGGTTGCAAAATCCGCCCGAGGGGGGTATAGTAGAGGAAAACGCGGCCCCGGGGGCCGCGGAAGACTGAAGAAATGGCGAGGCAGAGCGGGATGAAGGATCTGACGGTATTGGAAGCGGAGCTGGCGGCGGCCCTGGCGGACGTCCGCCCCGGGGACAAGGGGGAGGAGGAGAAGGCCCTGCGCCACTGGGACGCGGTGGCCAAGCCCCTCCACGGCCTGGGGCAGCTGGAGGGCGTCATCGCCCGGATGGCGGCGGTGGCCCCCCTGGGGCGGGACCACCGCAAGTGCGTGGCGGCCTTCTGCGCGGACAACGGCGTGGTGGCCGAGGGGGTCACTCAGACAGACAGCAGCGTCACCGCCGTGGTGGCCAGGAACATGCTCACCGGGGATTCCAGCGTGTGCTGCATGGGCCGGGTCACCGGGGCCGACGTGGTGCCGGTGGACGCGGGGATGCTGGTGGAGGTGCCGGGGATGCGGACCATCAAGGTGGCCCGGGGCACAAAGAACCTGGCCCGGGAGCCGGCCATGACCCGGCAGGAGGCCCTGTCGGTGCTGCTGGGCGGCATGGAGGTGGCCCGGGAGCTTCATGAGGAAGGCTATACCCTCCTGGCCGCCGGGGAAATGGGCATCGGCAACACCACCACCACCAGCGCCGTGGCGGCGGTGCTGCTGGGCCGCCCGGCGGCGGAGGTCACCGGCAAGGGGGCGGGCCTGAGCAATGAGGGCCTGCAAAAGAAGATCGCCGTCATCGACCGCGCCATCGCCCTCCACCAGCCGGACCCCAACGACCCGGTGGACGTCCTCAGTAAGGTGGGCGGCTTCGACATCGCCGCCATGACGGGCTTCTACCTGGGCTGCGCCCGGTACCGGGTGCCCGCCGTCATGGACGGGTATATCTCCATCGTGGCGGCCCTGCTGGCAGTGCGGCTGTGCCCCGCCGCCCGGGACGCCCTGATCCCCTCCCACCTCTCGGCGGAGCCGGGGGCGGGGTATGTGATGGAGGCCCTGGGTCTGCCGCCCCTGCTGCGGCTGGGCATGGCCCTGGGGGAGGGCACCGGCGCGGTGTCCGCCATGCCCCTCATCGACATGGCCCTGCGGGTGTACTTCGACATGCCCTCCTTCGACGGGATCGGCATCGAAGCCTACAAGCCCCTGTGAGGGGGCGGCTGATCCTGGTCACCGGCGGCAGCGGCAGCGGCAA